>NZ_JQMO01000003.1:3905667-4206103 GCF_000744785.1 Kitasatospora azatica KCTC 9699
CGAGATCACCTCGCTGATCTCGGACACCGTGGCGAGCTGGGACGCCGACGACGCCTCCCGCAAGATCGAGGCCAACGTCGGCCGCGACCTGCAGTTCATCCGGATCAACGGCACCGTGGTCGGCGCCCTGGCCGGTCTGCTGATCCACACGCTTGCCACCGCCCTGGGCGGTTGACGAGGTCTAATGGAGGGTCTTCGAGAATCTGGAGGAGTGCGGATGGACGCGTTCATTGCGGGACTGCCCAAGGCCGAGCTGCACGTGCACCACGTCGGGTCGGCCTCGCCGCGCGTGGTGGCCGGCCTGGCCGCCCGGTACGAGGGCAGGACCGCGGTCCCGGCGGACCCGGCCGCGCTCGCCGAGTACTTCACGTTCACCGACTTCGCGCACTTCATCCAGGTCTACCTCTCGGTGGTCGACCTGATCCGCGACGCCGAGGACGTCCGGTCGCTGACCTACGGCGTGGCCGAGGACATGGCCCGCCAGCAGATCCGCTACGCCGAACTGACCGTCACGCCGTACAGCTCGGTGCGCCGGGGCATCCCGGACCTGGCGTTCATGGAGGCGATCGAGGACGCCCGCAAGAGCGCCGAGCGGGACTTCGGCATCGTGCTGCGCTGGTGCTTCGACATCCCGGGCGAGGCGGGCCTGGCGTCCGCCGAGGAGACCGCCCGGCTCGCGCTGGAGGTCGGCGCCGAGGGCCTGGTCAGCTTCGGCCTGGGCGGCCCGGAGATCGGCGTGCCGCGCCCGCAGTTCAAGCCGTACTTCGACCGGGCGCGGGCGGCCGGCCTGCACAGCGTCCCGCACGCCGGCGAGTCCACCGGACCGGAGACGGTCTGGGACGCGATCCGCGAGCTGGGCGCCGAGCGGATCGGCCACGGCACCCAGTCCGTCAAGGACCCCGCGCTGGTGGACTACCTCGGCGAGCACCGGATCCCGTTGGAGGTCTGCCCGACCTCCAACCTGGCCACCCGGGTGGTCGAGCGGCTGGAGGAGCACCCGATCCGGCAGATGGTCGACGCCGGCCTGCTGGTCACCGTGAACAGCGACGACCCGCCGATGTTCGGCACCGACCTCAACACCGAGTACGCGGTGGCCGCCCGGCTGCTCGGGCTGGACGAGGCGGGCGTGGCCGACCTGGCCAGGAACGCGGTGGAGGCCTCGTTCCTGGACCAGGCGGGCAAGCGCCGGCTCACCGCCGAGATCGACGCCTACCTGGCCGGCTGGGCGTAGCGCCGGTCCGTCCCGCTCGTCAGCCGAGCGGGACGGTCTGCCCGACGGCCGCGCTCTGCCGGGCGGCCTCCAGGACGGTCAGGGTGGCGACGGCGTCCTGCGGGTCGACCGGCGGCGGCGTGCCGGTGGCCAGCGACTGGGCGAGCCCGGCGTAGAAGGCGGGGTAGTCGCCCGGCAGGGTGGGCACCCTGGCCTGCTTCTCGTCGGTGCCCAGGATGCCGTAGCGAGACGGGTCCTCGACGCCCCAGGACCGGCCGTCGTCGGGTCGGCGGCCGGCCCGCAGGTCGCCCTCCTGCGGGTCCAGGCCGTGCTTGACGTAGCCGGCGCTGTCCCCGAGCACCCGCAGCCGGGGGCCGCCCAGCGGGGCGATCGAGCTGGTCCACAGGTGCGAGCGGACCCCGCTTGTGTGGGTCAGGGCGAGGAAGGCGTCGTCGTCCACCACCGCGCCGTCGCGCCGCACGTCGATCTCGGCGTAGACCGAGGAGACCGGGCCGAACAGGGTCAGCGCCTGGTCGACCAGGTGGCTGCCCAGGTCGTAGAGGGTGCCGCCGGCCTCGGCCGGGTCGGCCAGCTCCCGCCAACCCGCCTTCGGCTTGGGCCGGAACCGCTCGAACCGGGACTCGAAACGGTGCACCAGGCCGAGCGCGCCCTGCTCGACCAGGCGGCGCGCGGTCAGGAAGTCGTTGTCCCAGCGGCGGTTCTGGAACACGGTGAGCAGGGTGCCCCGGGAGACCGCGAGACCGCACAGCGCCCGGGCCTCGGCGGCGGTGGTGGCCAGCGGCTTGTCCACCACGGTGGCCAGACCCGCCGTCAGCGCGGCCCGGGCGAGCGGCAGATGGGTGCGGTTGGGGGTGGCGACGACCACCAGGTCGTACTCGTCGGCCCGGTCGAAGAGCTGCTCGGGGGAGTCGAGCGGTGCGGCGTCGGGGTGCTCCTTCGCCAACTGGGCGCGGCGTTCGGGATTGGCGGTCACCACGGCGGCCAGCCGCAGGCCGGGGGTGGCGGCGATCAGCGGGGCGTGGAAGGCGGCGCCGGCCAGGCCGTAGCCGATCAGCGCCACCCGGTACGGGGTGTGGGGAGCGGTGGTCATGAGTCCCACTCCACCACACCGGGCGTCCGCTGGGCGGAACGTCGCTGTTGGCGGACGGACGGGCCGATTAGGCTGGCCCCGTCGGGGCAGCCGGTTTCGCAAGACTTCAGGAGACACCTAAGTGGCAGAGCGCAAGCCCATCGAGTCGTGGCTGACCGACATGGACGGAGTCCTCATCCACGAGGGCACTCCGATCCCGGGCGCCGACGAGTTCATCCGCCGGCTCAAGGAGTCCGGGAAGCCGTTCCTGGTCCTCACCAACAACTCCATCTACACCCCGCGCGACCTGGCGGCCCGGCTGGCCGGCATGGGCCTGGACGTGCCGGAGGAGTGCATCTGGACCTCGGCGCTGGCCACCGCGAAGTTCCTCAAGGGGCAGCGTCCGGGCGGCACCGCCTACGTGATCGGGGAGGCGGGGCTGACCACCGCGCTGTACCAGGCCGGGTATGTGCTGACCGACAACAACCCGGACTACGTGGTGCTCGGCGAGACCCGCACCTACAGCTTCGAGTCGCTGACCAAGGCGATCCGGCTGATCAACGCCGGCGCCCGGTTCATCTGCACCAACCCGGACGAGACCGGCCCCTCCCCCGAGGGCGTGCTGCCGGCCACCGGTTCGGTCGCGGCGCTGATCACCAAGGCGACCGGGGTGGACCCGTACTTCGTCGGCAAGCCCAACCCGCTGATGATGCGTGAGGCGCTGAACACGGCGGGCGCGCACTCGGAGACCGCCGTGATGATCGGCGACCGGATGGACACCGACATCGTGGCCGGCATGGAGGCCGGGATGGAGACCATCCTGGTGCTGACCGGGCTGACCGCGGCCGCCGACGTCGAGCGGTTCCCGTACCGGCCGACCAGGATCGTCAAGTCCATCGCGGACCTGATCGAACTGGTGTGACCGGCTGACTCTGGGGGGAGCGGGGGATGCCGGAGGTCAAGGAGAAGCGGGTCACCTGGGCGGAGCTCTACTTCGACCTGGTCTTCGTCTTCGCGATCACCCAGGTCTCGGGGCTGCTGTACCAGAGCCAGGGCGCCGGCGCGGTGCCGCGCGCCCTGGTGGTCTTCATCCCGGTCTACTGGTGCTGGGTGGGGACCACCGTGCAGGCCAACGTCCGGGACGTGGACAATGCCCGGGACCGGCTCGGGATCTTCGCGATCGGGCTCAGCGGTCTGGGCATGGCGATGGCGCTGCCGGACGCGTACGGCTCGCGCGGACTTCTCTTCGGGCTCTCGTACTGGGTGGCCCGGCTGGTGCTGCTGGCCATGCTCAGCTCGCTCGCCGGGGCCTGGCGCGGGCCGTTCGGGATCGGCCCCGTGATCAGCGGTCCGCTGCTGGTGGCGGGCGGCCTGGTGGCGGGCGACGCGCGGCTGGTCCTGTGGGCGACGGCGGCGCTGATCGACCTGGCCGGGCCGGCCGTGCTGCGCAACCGGCTGGCGTCGGTGAACTACCACCCGGGGCACCTGCCGGAGCGGTTCGGGCTGCTGATGCTGGTCGCAGTCGGTGAGTCGATCGTGGCCACCGGCGCCCCGGTGGCCGCCGAGCGCACCCTCAGCGCAGCCGAACTGGTCGCCGTGGCGGCCGCGTTCACCATCTCCTGCGCGCTGTGGTGGGTGTACTTCGTGCACGCCAACGACGCCATGCGGTACGCGGTCACGGTCACCGGGTCGCGCCGGGACCTGATCCGGCGGCTCTTCTCCTACGCGCACCTGGTGCTGATCGCCGCGGTGCTCGCGGTGGCGGTCGGCTTCCACGGGACGGTGGTGCGGCCGGGGCAGGAGCTGGGCCTGCGCACCCTGGCCCTGCTCTACGGGGGCTGCGCGCTCTACCTGCTCACCTTCAACTACACCCGGTGGATCATGTTCCGGGCGATCGCGACCACCCGGCTCGGCGCGGCGGTCGTGGTGCTGGCCCTGCTCCCGGTGGTGCGGCGGATGCCGGCACTGGGCGCGTTGCTGGTGCTGGCGGTGGTGCTGGTGATGCTGGTGGTGCTGGAGGAGGCCCGGGTCCGGCGCCGGGTCGCGGCCGAGGCGACCTGAATAGGCGCTGTCACTGCGGCTGTGTAGCGTGCGGGGTGAACGAGCGGGCCCCGAGGAAGGTTGATGCGGTGACTGAGGTCGCTGAGGTGGAAGCTGCGGTGCTGGAGAACGAGTTCGAGCTGCCCGAGTCCTGGCGTGAGGTGCTGGCCGCCGAGGTCGAGCAGCCGTACTTCGCCGAACTCGCCGAGTTCGTCGGACGGGAGCGGGCCGAGCACCAGGTCTTCCCGCCGCGCGGGCAGGTCTTCTCCGCGCTCGCCGCCACCGGCTACCAGGACGTCCGGGTGCTGGTGCTCGGTCAGGACCCGTACCACGACGACGGCCAGGCGCACGGCATGAGCTTCTCGGTGCTGCCCGGCACCAAGACCCCGCCCTCGCTGCGCAACATCTTCAAGGAACTGGGCACCGACCTGGGCCTGCCGGTGCCGGACAACGGCTACCTGATGCCCTGGGCCGAGCAGGGCGTGCTGCTGCTCAACGCGGTGCTCACGGTGCGCGCGCACGAGGCCAACTCGCACAAGGGCAAGGGCTGGGAGAAGTTCACCGACGCCGTGATCAAGGCGGTCAGCGCCCGCCCGGAGCCGTGCGTCTTCGTGCTCTGGGGCAACTACGCCAAGAAGAAGCTGCCGCTGATCGACACCACCCGGCACGCGGTGGTGCAGGGCGCGCACCCGTCGCCGCTGTCCGCCAAGCTCTTCCTGGGCAGCAAGCCGTTCTCGCAGATCAACGAGGCGCTGGCCGGGTTCGGCGGCGAGCCGGTGGACTGGACGATCCCCAACCTCAAGGGCTGAGCCGGGCTGTGGTGGCCGCCGCCACACCGCGGCGGCCGACAGCGGTGGCCGAACCCATGTCGCGGTGGGCGGCGGGCTCGTAGGGTGCCGGGACCACGAGCCGGAAGGTGCCCGCCCATGCGTTCTGACCCGTCCACCGTCGAGGAGACGGCCGTCGCCGTTCCCGGCGGCGAACTCGCCGTGCTGCGCTGGCCGGCCGTCGACCCGGGCGCGCCCACCGTACTGGCGCTGCACGGGATCACCGCCAACGCACTGGCCTGGGGCGCGGTGGCCCGCGAACTGGCCGGCCGGGTCACCCTGGTGGCCCCGGACCTACGCGGCCGGGCCGGCAGTGCGGCGGTGGCCGGTCCGTACGGCCTGGCCCGGCACGCCGCGGACGCGGCCCTGGTGCTGGGCGAACTCGCCGCAGGACACGGGCCGGTGGCGGTGGCGGGCCACTCGATGGGTGCCTGGGTGACCACCCTGCTGGCACTGCGACGCCCCGAGCTGGTGCGCCAAGTCCTGCTGGTGGACGGCGCGGTGAGCTTTCCGTTGCCAGCGGATGCGGCCGCGGACCAGGCGTTGGCCGCGGTGCTCGGCCCGGCGCTGGCCCGGCTCTCGATGACCTTCGCCGACCGGGCCGGCTATGCCGCGTTCTGGCGGGCCCACCCGGCCTGGCCGAGCCTGGACCAGGACGCGATGGCGCCCTACCTCGAGCGCGATCTGACCGGCACCGAGCCGCAGTTGAGGTCAGCCTGCGTGCGGGAGGCGGTCGAGACCGACGGCGCCCAGGTGCTGTTCGACCCCGAGGCGGCCGCCGCGGTGCACGCGCTGCGCTGCCCCGCCGAGCTGCTGTGGGCCGAGCGCGGGCTGCTCGACCAGCCGCAGGGCCTCTACGACCGGTCGCGGCTGGCCGGTCTGGATCTGACGAACAGTCAAGTACCGGGCACCAACCACTACTCGGTCCTGATGGGTGCGCCTGGCGCGGCCGTGGTGGCGCAGCGGATCCTCGCGGCGGCGGGCGTGGCCTGACCGGCCCGCCCGCCGCGAGCCGTCAGTGGCTGGGGGAGGCGGCGGGGGCACCCGCCGCGCCCAGGAAGCTCTCCCAGCCGCCGCTCGGTGCCTGGCCGATGCCCAGCGTGCGCAGCTTGCGCAGGGTGGACTCGTCCTGCAGCTCCAGCCACTCCACCAGCTGGCGGAACGAGACCAGCTTGACCTCCGGCTTGTCCGCGATGTCCTTGATGGTCGCCTCGACGGCGTCCATGTAGATGCCGCCGTTCCACTGCTCGAAGTGGTTCCCGATGAACAGCGGTGCCCGGTTGCCGTTGTAGGCCCGCTCGAAGCCGGTCAGGTAGCTCTGGTGGGCGGCGTCGCGCCAGGCGTTGAACTGGCCCTGGTCGCCCTTGGGGTTGCCGTTCGACTGGTTGGCCATGATGTTGTAGTCCATCGACAGCACCTCGAAGGTGTGTCCCGGATACGGTATCGACTGCAGCGGGAAGTTCCAGATCTTGCCGTCCTGGACCTTCTGCGGCCACATCTGCTTCTCGCCGGGCGAGCTCGCGTCGTACTTCCAGCCCAGCTTGGCGGCGGTCGGCAGCAGGCCCTTCTGGCCGTCCAGGCACGGAGTGCGGCCGCCGATCAACTCCTTGCGGTAGTCGAACGGGAAGGCCGGCACGTCGGTGAAGCCGGTGTTGGTCTTCCACTGGGTGACGAAGCCGATCGCCTGCTGGATCTCGCTCTCCCAGTCCTCCGGCGACCACTTGTTCACGCCGTTCTTGTCCGGCCGGGTGGAGCAGAAGTGCCCGTTGAAGTGGGTGCCGATCTCGTGCCCCTGCAGCCAGGCCTGGCTGATCAGCTTGATGGTGTTCTTGACCGCGCCGTCCGACAGGTAAGGGATGTCGGAGGCGCCGACCGAGTGCTGCGGCGGGTGGTAGAGGTCCTTCTTGCCGCCGGGAAGGCAGTAGATGCCGGAGAGGAAGAAGGTGAAGGTGGCCTTGTGCTCCTCGGCGAGCTTGAGGAAGCGGGCGAACTGGCCGTCGTCGGTGGCGCCCGCGCCGTCCCAGGAGAAGACCACGAACTGCGGCGGGCGCTCACCGGGCTTGAGCTTCTCGAACTTCGGCTGGTTGGGCTGCGGGCCGGTGTCCGAGGTGGAGCCGTCGCCGATCGGCGCCGCCTTGCCGGACGGCGACGGGACGGCGGAGTCGCTCGGTGTACCGGAGGGCGAACCGGCGGAGGAGGAGGCGCCGCCCTTGGCGCTGTCCTGATGCGAGCCGCCCCCGCTTCCGCACGCGGTCAGTGCTCCGAGGGCGGCGGTGGCCGCGCCGGCGCTCAGCACGGTCCTGCGCGAGATGCTGCTCATGGTCTCCCCAGCCAGGTCGCGCCCGGCGCTCCGCGGGGTGAGCGGGAGCGGCCGGGCAAATTACGGCATTTGATCATTATTTTCCCATCAGGATGTCATGAAGCCGGGGCCGACTCAAAGGACATCCTCACGGAAGACACTCCTGGCCAGACGACCCGAAGTCGCGCGATGGCTCCGCGAATCCGGGTTCTGTTGCAGTCCTGGGACAAAGCCGCAGGTGCGCGCGGGCGCGGCCGGATCAGGCGGCGTCGGTGAGGGCGTCGGTGAGGGGAAGCGCGGTGGCCGACAGGCGCCGGTTGCGGCGGACCAGCCGGGCGACGGCGGCGCTGATCGAGGTGGCCGCGGCGCAGGAGACCAGCAGGCTCAGCCAGGTGGTGTTGAACACGTGCAGATTGAGCCAGCCCAGGGCCACGATGTAGCCGGCCCAGATCAGCGCGGCCAGCGCCGACCAGCGCAGGAACCGCCGGGCGTGCTGCGGCGAGTGCCCCATGGCCAGGTCGAGCACGGTCCGCCCGCCGGGTACGAAGCGGGCCACGATCACCACGACGGCGGCCGTCCGGCTGGTCCGCTCGTCCAGGGCCTGCTGCACCCGCCGTACGCTCGCGGCCAGTTGCGGACGTCGGCTCAGCCGGCGGCGCAGGAAGGGTGCGCCGCGCCGGGCCAGGGTGAGCAGCAGGACGTCGCCGAGGAAGGAGGCGAGCGCGACGGCGATGGCCAGCACGATCGGCGCGCCGGTCACCGAGGAGGTCTTGAGGACCGCCAGGATCACCAGGGTGCCGCTCGGCAGGAACGGCAGGAAGGCGTCGCCGAGGACCGCCAGCACCGCCAGCACGCAGAACCAGGACGACGTCACAAGCGCCGCACTACCCATGATCAGAACTCCCTCCGGACCGCCCGGAGGAGAATCAGGTGGCTCAGGCAACCAACGCTAGCGGCTCCGACTTGGAGCCTGCTCGGCGCCCCCTGGGCAATCGGTCACGGAAAGGCGTGGGCCCCTGCGGCGGGGTGTCCGCCACAGGGGCCCACGAGGGTCGCCCGGAACTGGTCCAGTCCACTGGCCTTGCTGAGGAGTGCGGCGCTGGTAGGCGCCCCGCACTGGTTCCATAGCCTGCCCGATCAGGTACGCCCGGCGCGAGTGCACGGGCTGGCGAGAACCGGCGCTGGCGTGATCCCGCCATCACTCAGTGCAGCGAAATTGGCGAGAAGCGGCAGTAGACAGAATGTCAGGTCCACTGGCGGGTGACGTGCGCTCAGGCCCGCAGCAGTCCCAGGTGCGTACTGGGCTCAGGCCCGCAGTGGGTCCGGGATCGGCGACCAGGGTCGGGCCAGCGCCACGAAGACGCCCAGCGCCGCGACCGCGGCGCCGAGGATCACCACCGCCATCGGCAGCGCGCTGGCGTGCCCGCCGAGCCCGACCAGTGCGGGCGCGATCGCCCCGGTGAGGAACTGCATGGTGCCCAGCAGCGCGGAGGCCGTACCGGCCGCGTGCGGCGCCCGCTGCAGCGCCAGGGCGGAGCTGGGCGGCGCGACCACGCCGAGCGCGGCCGCCATCGTGAACAGCCCGGCGGTGACCGGCACCAGTCCCGCGTGCCAGACCGAGGACATCAGCACCAGTGCCACCGCGGCCAGCACCAGCAGCAGCACGCCGGTCAACTGGACCCGGTGCGAGTCGAACCGGCCGAGCAGCAGCCGCCCGGTCAGCTGCGCCATGCCCACCAGGCCCAGCTCGACCAGTGCGAAGATCAGGCTGTAGGCCTGCGCCGAGCCGTGGAACACCTCCTGCACCACGTAGGGCGAGCCGGCGATGAAGGCGAACAGCGCCCCGAAGCCGCAGGCGACGGTCAGCAGATAGGCGCTGAACAGCCGGTCGGCCAGCAGCGCGCGCATGGTCCGCAGGGTGTCCGGCAGTCCGCCCGCGCGCCGTCGTTCACGCGGCAGCGTCTCGCGGACCAGGACCGACGCCGTGACAAAGATCACCACCCCCAGCGCGGCCAGCACCGCGAACACCCCGCGCCAGGAGGTGAACCGCAGCACCTGCCCGCCCAGGATCGGTGCCAGCAGCGGCGCCGAGCCGGAGACCAGCATCAGGGTGGCGGCGAACCGGGCTGCGGCCAGCCCGTCGAAGAGGTCCCGGACCACGGCCCGGGAGATCACGATGCCGGCCGCACCGGATAGCCCCTGCACCACCCGGCAGACGATCAGCACCCGGACGTCGGGCGCCAGCGCACAGCAGGCGGTGGCGGCCGCATACAGCGCCAGGCCCACCAGCAGCGGCCGGCGCCGGCCCAGTGCGTCGCTCAGCGGCCCGGCCACCAGCTGGCCGAGCGCGAGCCCGACCAGACAGGCCGTCAGGGTCAACTGGACCAGTGCGTCCTGGGTGTGCAGCCCGGTGGTGATCCGGGGCAGCGCGGGCAGGTACATGTCCATCGAGAGCGGTGCCAGGGCGGCCAGCGAGCCCAGCACCAGGGTCAGCAGCAGACCGACCTTGGCGCCGTTGCTCGCGGCCGGCGCGCTGTCGGGCACGGCGGCGGGGGAGAGGGCGGTCTGGGGAGTATCCGGCATCGGACCACCGTAAGGGGTGTCACTCGAGCTTGGGCATGTCGAGTGGGAACAGTCCACGCCGGCCGGCTGTTGTGGCGCAGCGGAGCAGTGGCCAGGAGTGGAAGCCAGTGGCCAGGAGCGGAAGGTGGAGCGATGACCAGCGAGGAGCAGCAGAGCCGGGCCGAGACCCCTCGGGCCGACATCAGGGGCGTGGTCCGGGGCACCGCCCCCGCCCCGCTCTCGATCCTCGACCTGGCCACAGTCGGCGCCGGCCACACCGCCGCCGAGGCACTGGCCGCCACCACCGAGCTGGCCCGCAGCGCCGAGGCCTGGGGCTACCACCGGTTCTGGGTGGCCGAGCACCACGGCATGCCGGGTGTGGCCAGCTCCACCCCCGCCGTGCTGATCGCCCACCTCGGCGCGCACACCAGCACGCTGCGCCTCGGCTCGGGCGGCGTGATGCTGCCCAACCACGCGCCGCTGGCCATAGCCGAGCAGTTCGGCCTGCTCGAGGCGCTGCACCCGGGCCGGATCGACCTCGGCCTGGGCCGCGCGCCCGGTAGCGACCCGGCCACCGCCCGCGCGCTGCGTCGCGGCGCGGCGGACGACGCCGACGAGTTCCCGCGCCAGCTCGCCGAGCTGACCCACTTCCTGGACGGCGACTTCCCCGACGGACACCCGTACGCCCGGCTGGCCGCCGTGCCGCGCGGCCCCGAGCGGCCGCCGCTCTGGCTGCTCGGCTCCTCCGGATTCAGCGCCCGGCTGGCCGGCCGGCTCGGCCTGCCGTTCGCCTTCGCGCACCACTTCAGCGCCGCCAACACGGTGCCCGCGCTGGAGCTCTACCGCTCGCACTTCCAGCCCTCCGCGGTGCTGGCCGAGCCCTACGCGCTGATCGGGGTGAGTGCGGTGGCGGTGCCCGAGGGCGGGGTCGAGGCGGCCCGCTACCTCGCCGCCTCCGCCGGGCTCGGCATGCTGCGGCTGCGCCAGGGCCGGCCCGGGCCGATCCCCACCCCCGAGGAGGCCGCGAGCCACCCGTACAGCCCGGCCGAGGCCGACTTCCTGGACTCCTGGCTGGCCAACGTGGTGCTCGGCGAGCCCGGCCAGGTGGCCGACGGCCTGGAGGAGCTGCGCAAGCGCACCGGCGCCGACGAGCTGATGGTCACCTCGCACATCCACGGCCAGCAGGCCCGGCTGCGCTCCTACGGACTGATCGCCCAGGCCTACGGGCTGACGGGGTGACGGCCTGACGGTGTGACGGCCTGGCGGGGTGACGGCGTGACGGGCTGACCGATGGTCAGGGTGCCACCGGTGACCACTCGGCGCCGGTGGTCCTGACCCGTCCCTCGCGCAGTATCGCGGCGACCAGCGTGGCGTCGCCGGGCCGTGCGAAGAACCAGCCCTGCGCGGTGTCGCACCCGGTCAGCCGCAGCCGCTCGGCCTGCGCCGCGCTCTCGATCCCCTCGGCCGTCACGGTCAGCCCCAGGTCGTGGGCGAGCCGCACCATCGCGACGACGATCTGCGCGTCCGCCTCGCTGCGCCGCGAGCGCGGCTCGGGGCGGCCGAGCGGGGCCGGGTCGCGGAAGCCCTCGATGAACGTTCCGTCCAGTTTCAGGGCGTGCACCGGCAGCCGGGACAGATAGGCCAGGTTGGAGTAGCCGGTGCCGAAGTCGTCGATCGCGATCCGCACGCCCATGTCGGCCAGCGCCTGCAGCGCCTGCAGCGGACGCCCGCCGGGCCCGAGCACCGCGCTCTCGGTCAGCTCCAACTGCAGCAGCCGGGCCGGCAGACCGGTGCGGTCCAGCACCTGGGCCACGTCGGCCACCACGTCCGAGTCCCAGACCTGACGGGCCGCCAGGTTCACGCTGACGAAGGCCTCGGTGTCCGGGAACTCGGCCAGCCAGCCGCGGGCCTGTCGGCAGGACTCCTCCAGCACCCACTTGCCGAGCGGCACGATCGCCCCCGACTCCTCGGCCAGCGGGATGAACCGGTCCGGCGACAGGGTGCCGAACCGCGGGTGCCGCCAGCGCACCAGCGCCTCGGCGCCGTGCACCGTGCCGTCGGCCAGGCCGACCAGCGGCTGGTACTCGACGGTGAACTCGCCGCGCTCCAGCGCCGGACGCAGCGCGGTGGTGAGCAGCCGCTTGGTCAGCTGGTGGGCGCCGCGGTCGCGGTCGTAGAGGGTCCAGCGGGCCCGGCCGTCCGCCTTGGACCAGTAGAGGGTCGCGTCGGCGTCCTTCACCAGGTCGGTCGGGCTGGTGGAACTGACGGGACGTTCGACCACCCCGACGCTGGCGGTGACCGCCAGCCGGTGCCCCGCCACGTCGAACGGCCGCTCCAGCACGGTGAGCAGCTCGGCCGCCAGCGTGGTCAGCTGCTCGCTGCCCTCGCTGTCCGGGACCAGCACCGCGAACTCGTCGCCGCCCAGGCGGGCCACCAACTGCCCGTCGCCGGTGGCGAACCGCCGTTCGAGCCGGGCCGCCACGGCGCTGAGCAGCTGGTCACCGATGTGGTGGCCGAGGGTGTCGTTGATCGCGGCGAAGCCGTCCAGGTCCACGTAGCAGATGCCGACCCGGCGCCCGCCGGCCGACTGGTCGCCGTCGGCGGCGAGGCTGCAGGCGGCGTTGAGCCGCTCGAAGAAGAGGGTGCGGTTGGGCAGCCTGGTCAGCGGATCGTGCAGCGCCTGGTAGGCGAGCCGGTCGCCGAGCCGGCGGCGCTCGGTGACGTCCTCGAACATCGCCAGCGTGTAGTAGGGCAGCCCCTCGGCGTCGCGGATCAGCGAGATGGTGACGCTGCTCCAGACCTCGCGCCCCTCGCGGTGGTTGAGCCGCTTCTCCACCCGCACCCGGTCGCGCCGCCCGGCCACCAGCTCGCGGTAGAGCCGGCGCGGCGAGTCCTCCCGGTCGATGATCTCGTGGATGTGCATCCGCACCAGCTCGTGCGGCTCGCGCCCGAGCATCGCGGCGAAGGCCGGGTTGGCCTCGATCACCAGGTCGTCGCTGTCGATCAGCAGCATGCCGATGCCGGCGTCCGCGAAGGCCGCGCGGAACCGCGACTCGCTGGCCCGCAGGGCGGCCAGCAGTTCGTCGGCGTCGGGGGTGACCGCGGCGGGCAGCGGGGTGGCGCAGTTGGGGCAGTGCGAGGGCGGCGGCAGATGGATCGGGACGGCCCTGGCGACGGGCTCGCGCAGGGTATCGAGGGCGGGGTGCACTGTCTCCTGGCGCACGCCCTGCTGGTGTGCGTCGGCCCCCTCGTTCCGGCCTCGCACGGCACGCTCCCGTCCGCTGCTGATGACGCTCGCTGGCTGACGCTGCTGCGGGCGCCGCCGTGACGGGCCACGGTCGGCCGGGTCACGGCTGGTTGGCGGCCGCCCGTCAAAACAGCGCACTGTCGCCGATCATAGGGCGCGGCGTGAAGGCTGGGCCACAGCCGTCAGGGTGATTCGCCGGGATTTCGGGGGAGGGCCGGGGGAAGCGGCGGGGCGACAGCTACGCCCCCGGCGGACACCGTGAGGTGCGCGCCGGGGGCGTACGCCGGAACTGTTCTGACCGGGTCTCAGATGAGCTCGGCCGTCAGCGTGATGGTGGTGCCGGTCAGCGCCTGGCTCACCGGGCAGTTCTTCTTGGCGTCCTCGGCGGCCGCCTGGAAGGCCTCCGCGTCCAGGCCGGGCACCTCGGCGCGCACGGTCAGGTGGATGCCGGTGATGCCCTCACCGGGCTGGAAGGTCACGTCGGCCTTCGTCTCCAGCCGGGTGGGCGGGGTGCCGGCGCCGTCCAGGCCGTGCGACAGGGCCATCGAGTAGCAGGACGAGTGCGCGCCCGCGATGAGCTCCTCGGGACTGGTCTTCCCGTTGGCCTGCTCCGCCCGCGCGGGCCAGGACACCGGCTGGCTGCCGATGCCGGACGAGTCGAAGGTCACCACGCCCGAGCCCTTGAGGAGATTGCCCTCCCAGACGGTGTGCGCCGTACGAGTGGTTGCCACGATCGGTACCTCCTGCTGATTTCTCTGTGAGTGCCGGTCACGCCGGCTCCAGCCTATGGCAACGGCCCTCACGGCATCTGACAGAAGGTCACCTGCGCTCCGGTCGGGTCGGCGCAGGGCACCATTCGGCCGTACGGGGAGTCGAACGGCTCGCGCAGCACCCGCCCGCCCAGGCCGGACACCTGCTCCGCCGCATGGTCGGCCTCGACCACCGCGAAGTACGTCGACCAGTACGGCTGGCGCACCGCGGTGCGGTAGCGGCCGCAGACCGGCAGGCCGTCCGAGCCCGGCACGCTCCAGGCCGTGTAGTCGAAGGTCCGGCCGTCGCCGACCTGCTTCTGCTGGTACGGGAAGAGCTCGGCGAAGAAGGCGTCGCTCTGCTCGCCCTCGGGAGTGGCCAGCTCGTGCCAGCACATCGCGCCCGGCTCGCCGTAGACGGCCGCGCCCTGGTGGCCGGCCGGCTGCCAGAGGCCGAAGGCGGCGCCGGCCGGGTCGAAGGCGAAGGCCAGCCGGCCCGCGCCCGGCACCTGGTGCGGGCCGAACACCGCCGTGCCGCCGCAGCGCGCGACGCGCTCGTAGACGGCGTCCAGGTCGGCGGTGGCCAGGTAGACGTTCCAGGCCGGCGGCAGCTTCTCGCCACCGCTCGGGGGTGGCATCAGCGCGGCGGCCGGGCGGCCCTCGCTCAGGCACATGGTGTAGCCGTTGTAGGCCGGCCCGAGCTCCTGGAACTCCCAGCCCAGGATGGGTCCGTAGAAGTCCTGGGCGCCGAGCGGGTCGGAGGTGGTCAGGTCGACCCAGCAGGGGGCGCCGTCGGGGTAGGAGTCGCGCACGGGCATGGGGCGGGGGCCTTTCTGAACTGACGGTGTGTTGTGCGGTCAGAATCGGTCGGGCCGTGACACCCCGCAACCCGAGCGTTCCGCACGGTCACCTGTCCACATGTCGGACGAGCCGCGCAATTGGGGCGAGTCGTGGGCCTGCTCCCTGTTAGATTTGCCCGGCCCGCGCGCCGGGCAGACCACGTTGGCCACCGGCAACCCGGAGCAGACACGCGATGACCGAGCAGCCCACCACCCTGGACGACATCGACCCCGAGGTCCGTGCCGAGCTGGCCGGGCTGCGGCAGAGCATCGACAACATCGACGCCGCCGTGGTCCACATGCTCGCCGAGCGCTTCAAGGCCACCCAGCGGGTGGGCACCCTGAAGGCGGCCCACCACCTGCCGGCCGCCGATCCGGCCCGCGAGCGGGACCAGATCAAGCGGCTGCGGGAGCTGGCGGCGGGTGCGCATCTGGACCCGGTCTTCGCGGAGAAGTTCCTCAACTTCATCATCGCGGAGGTGATCCGCCATCACGAGGCGATCGCCCAGGATGTCAGCGGCAAGTAGCGGGTGGTGAGTGAGCGCTTGCTCAGGCGTTGAGCAAGCGCTCACTCACGCGTTGAGCCAGGCGTTGAGTCATGTGCCGAGCAAGCGCTCAGTCACGCGTTGAGCAAGCGCTTGCTCCGGCCTTGACCGAGTCGGCTCGGTGCTCGGGCGTCAGGGCCGGCTCCTCGGCCTCGGCGGGGCGGGTGACCTGGGCGGCGAAGGCCCCGAGCAGCACCAGCAGGCCGCCGAGCAGCTGCGGGGTGCCCAGGTGTTCGCCGAGCAGCACCCAGGCGAGCACGGTGGCGACCACCGCCTCGATGTTGGCGACCACACCCGCCACCGGCGGCGAGAGGTGGCGGACCGAGACCACGCCGGTCAGATAGGCGAGCACGGTCGCGATCAGGACCATCCAGGCAGCCGGCAGCAAGGCCGGGACGTGCTGCCCGGCCAACGTGACCTGCCCGCCGAGCCGTGACCAGTCGGCGTTCCACGGGCGGGTCACCACGGTCAGCGCCACCGCCCCGATCAGCAGCCCGTACGCCGACACGCCCAGCGGGTCGGCCGGCTTGTCGCCGCGGCTGCCCGCGTCGGCGAGCACGAAGTACCCCACCTGGCAGCAGGCCGCCGCCAGTGCGAAGAGCACGCCGAGCGCGTCGAAGCTCAGCCCGTGCCAGGCCTCCACCACGCAGATCAGCCCGGTGACGGCCACCGAGGCACCGATCATGGCGCCCCGGCTGATCGGCTTGTGCTGGACGAAGCGCACGTACCCGAGCAGCAGCAGCGGACCGAGGTACTCGATCAGCAGCGCGACCCCGACCGGGATCCGGGAGATCGCCGCGAAGTAGCAGGCCTGGACGCCGGCCACCGCGAGCAGCCCGAAGCCGAGCAGCAGGCCGGGCCGCTCGCGCACGATCGCCCGGTGCTTCCAGGCGAGCGGGAGCAGCACCACGGCGGCGCCGGTGGCGCGCAGCCAGACCACGTGCAGCGGGGAGAGCCCGGCCTCGATCAGCGGTTTGGCGGCGGTGCCGGAGCCGCCGAAGGACAGGGCGGAGACCAGCGCGAGGGTGAGGCCGAGGGCCCGGCGGGAGGGTGGCGGAACGGCCGGGGTGGTGTGCATCGGGGCATTCTGCCAGCTAAGGGACGGCTATGAAAGGGGCCATCCTGCATTACGGTGCTGTCATGGCTGGACTGCCGGCGGTGGAGTGCCGCTCACTGGCTCGGCATCGCGGCGGGGAGCTGACTGGCCGTCAGCTCGGCCAGTGGCAGCCAGAGGTGGACCGCGAAGCCGCCGTCCTCCTGGGTCTCGGCGGTGATCCGCCCGCTCAGCAGGCTCGCCCGCTCGCGCAGACCCACCAACCCGTGCTGCCCGCCCGGCAGCTCCGGTGCCGCCGTGCTCCCGCAGGGCGCGGCGTTGCGTACGGTGACCAGCAGGCAGTCCGGCTCGATCCGCACCGCGATCTCGGTGGGCGCGCCCGGTGCGTGCTTGCGCACATTGGTCAGCGCCTCCTGCACCGTGCGGTAGGCGGCCCGCTCCACCGGCTCCGGCAGCGGGCGTTCGGCCAGCCCCTCGATCCGCAGCGTGGCGTCCACCTCGGCGGCCGCCACCAGTCGGGGCAGGTCGGCCAGCCGGGGCTGCGGCACCAGCTCGGTCGGTCCGGCGCCGGCCGCCCGCAGCACCAGGATCATCGAGCGCAGCTCCTCCAGGGTGGCCACCGCCAGCCCGCGCAGGGTGGCGGCGGTCTCCCGGGTCTGCGGGTCCTTGGTGGTCACCTGCAGCGCGCCCGCCTGCACCGCGATCAGGCCGGCCTGGTGCGAGACCACGTCGTGCATCTCACGCGCGATCCGGGCCCGCTCCTCGGCGACCACCGTCTTCGCGTACAGCGCCCGCTCGTGGTCGCGCAGCACCGCCAGCTCGGCGACCCGGGCGGAGAGGTCCAGCCGGGTCTGGGCGAGCAGCCCGAGGATCACCGGGCCGGTGCCCAGCATCGCGGCGTAGATCAGGTGCTGGGTGATGTCGCTGATGCTCTCCTTGGCGAAGTCGCTGATCGGCCAGGGTATGAAGCTGCCGACCACCACGGCCAGCGTCGCGACGGTCTTCTGCCAGACCGGGCGGCTGGTCCTGGAGACGGTGTAGGCGGCCACCATGGAGGCGATCATCGCGCTGCCCGCGTACAGGCCGGGCAGGGTGAGCAGCAGCACGGTGCGCGGGAAGCGCCGACGCAGCAGCAGGACGCCGGCCGCCCCGAGCGAGACCCAGAAGTGCCAGTCACGCGGTGGCGGGAAGTTCAGCAGCGCGTCCAGGGTGGCCGGCACCACCAGCAGGACGTCCACCGCGAGCGCGTGCCAGCGCCGCTGGGGTCGCCACACCCACCCGGCCGCACTGCGCAACCGCCGGCCTATTCGCGCCGCCGGTTTTGCTCTGTTGGCCACCACACCCTGCTCCGATCCACGCCTGACCCCACCCGCGCGACCGTACCTCACGGACCGCGCGTTCGGGCGTGTCGAAAGTCCCAGCCCTACGGTCCGGGCCGAGGACTCAGCCGGTGAGCAGGCCGAGGATTCCGCTGACGGCCTGGTCGAACGGCTCGGTGGAGTCGGCGGCGCGGGCCAGCACGTAGCCGCCCTGCAGCACCGCGACGACGGCGGTG
Organism: Kitasatospora azatica KCTC 9699; assembly: GCF_000744785.1. Taxonomy (NCBI): domain Bacteria; kingdom Bacillati; phylum Actinomycetota; class Actinomycetes; order Kitasatosporales; family Streptomycetaceae; genus Kitasatospora; species Kitasatospora azatica. The sequence continues at coordinate 3,923,685 of NZ_JQMO01000003.1, forward strand.
GCCGTGGCCGCCGGGTCGAGCGGGCGGATCGGCTCGCCGCGCTCGACCCCCTCGGTGAGGACCTCGGTCAGTCGCCCGCGCAGCCAGGCGAACATCTCCTCCACCGGCCGGCGCAGCAGCGGGTCGGCCATCACGTCCGGGTCCTGGGTGAGCCGCCCGATCGGGCAGCCCTTGAGCACCTCGCGCTCGCGCCGCAGATAGGCGGTGATCCGCTCGACGGCCGTGCCGGGGAGGCTGAACTGCGCCTCGGCCTGGGCGCGCCGCTCCTCGGCGGTGCGGGTGATCGCGGCCAGCGCGAGGTCCGGCTTGCCGGTGAAGTGGTGGTACATGCTGCCCTGGCCGACCCCGGCGTGCTGCTGGATGGCCTTGGGGCTGGTGCCGACGTAGCCGCGCTCCCAGAGCAGGGCGCGGGTGCTCTCGATCAGGCGGTCCTGGGTGGTCATCCGCCCAGTGTACCTACCAGTCGGTACAGCCGGGGCCGAAAAGCGAGCGGGCGTCCCTTCCGTGAAGGAAGGGACGCCCGCTCGGTGTTGTGCGCCGCCAGGGACTCGAACCCCGGACCCGCTGATTAAGAGTCAGCTGCTCTAACCAACTGAGCTAGCGGCGCCTGCTTCAACGCGGAGAACATTACCTGATCAGCGGGCCTTTGCTGAAATCGGACCGAGCCCGGCGGCAACGGGTTCCCGAGGGGCGGAAGTTGGATCGTCATTCAAATCAGCTGATCGAGTGACTGAAATGGTCCATCGCAGCTCACAGGGCACAGAATGGGCCGATTCCCCCACACTCATCCCCTGGCCACCGGGACCAGCCGGAGTGGCTCTCGCACGTCAACTCCAATGTGCTCAAGGTGAAGCTGGCGACCGCGATCGTCGGCATCTCCTCCATCCACCTGCTCCAGATGTTCGTCAACATCCAGGCCACGCCCCGGGATTCGCTGATGTGGGGCACCATCATCCACATGGCCTTCATCCTCTCGGCCTGCATCCTGGCGTACATGGCCGGACCGATGGACTTCCACAGCGGCGACATCCCGCCGCACGAGGCGCACGCGCCCGGCGGCGGGCCGCAGCTGCCGGCCCAGGAGCTCGCCACGGCCGCCCCGGAACCGGTGGCGGTCTGACTCGGCGGCGCCGGACTCAGCGGCCTGCCGCGTGCACCCGCAGCAGCAGCGCGTGCAGCTGGGCCCGCTCCTCGGCGGTGAGCGGTGCCAGCACCTCGTCCTGGACGGCGGCGGCTTCGGCCTGCAGTTCCTCGAGCGCCCGCTGTCCGGCGGGGGTGAGGCTGACCTGCACCCGGCGGCGGTCGGCGGTGGACCGGGCGCGCTCGACCTGGCCGGCCCGGGCCAGCTCGTCCAGCAGCTTCACCATGTCGCTCGGGTCGATGGCCAGCCGCTCGGCGAGCTCCCGCTGCACCTGCGGGCCGAAGTCGGCGAGTGCGGCCAACACCGCCATGTGCCACAGCCGCTGCCCGCGCGCGGTGAGCCGGGTGATCAGCAGGCCGCGGGCGGTCCTCCCGGTGCGGGAGAGCAGGTAGGTGGTCAGGCCGAGCAGGCTCGGGGGTGTGGCGGTGGCGTCCATGGGTCAGATTGTAGGGTGGGGACCAATGGTGGGTGAGCACCCATCATTTGCTCCGGGAGGGAAACGATGGACGCGCTGTACCCCCGCCTGCTGGTCACCCGGTTCGCCGAGTGCTTCCGCTTCTACGACGCCGTACTGCCCCAACTCCTCGGCGCGGTACGACAGAAGGGCGACGAGTCCGGCCCGTACGCCAACTGGGACGTGGCCGACCAGGGCGTCCTGGTGCTGTTCGACCGCGCCGCGATGGCCGGCGTGGTCGGGACCGCCGCGCTGCCGCCGACCGCTCCACCCGCGCAGGACGCGGCGATGCTGGTCTCCCGGGTCCCGGACGTGGACGCCGCCCTGGCGCTCTGCCTGGCCCACGGCGCGACCCTGGTCGCCGAGGCGACCGACCGCCCGGACTGGGGGCCCGAGCTCCGGACCGCGCACCTGCGCGATCCGGAGGGCACCCTGATCGAGCTCCAGTCGTACTGACCGGCGACCGGCTCCAGGGCCGGACGGGCCCCTAGCTCGCCGGGGCCTTGGTACGCAGGACCTCGATGAACGCGCGCAGCCAGCCGGGGTGGTCCGGCCAGGCCCGCGCCGACACCAGGACCCCGTCCACCACGGCCTCGGCGTCCCGGTACGTCGCGCCCGCCGCCTTCACGTCCGGCTCCAGTGCCGGGTACGCCGCCGTGGTCCGCCCGCCGAGCAGGTCCGCCGCCGCGGTGATCTGCGGCCCGTGGCAGATCTGCGCCACCGGCTTGTCCACCTCGAAGAAGTGCTTCACGATCCGCTGCACCTCGGGGTCGTTGCGCAGGTACTCCGGCGCCCGACCACCCGGAATCACCAGCGCCGCGTACTGCGCCGGGTCCACCTCGGTGAACGCCAGATCCGCCGGCCAGGTGTACCCCGGCTTCTCGGTGTACGTGTCGAACCCGTCCTCGAAGTCGTGCACCACGAACCGGAGCTTCTTGCGGCTCGGCGCCGCGATGTCCACCTGGTACCCCTCCTCCCGCAACCGCTGGTACGGGTAGAGCACCTCCAGGGACTCCGCCGCATCCCCCGTGACGATCAGCACCTTCACAGCCATGGCCGGCCTCGATTCCGAAAGGGTCCGAAAGGGTTGGTCACCGGCCCCGTTCCTCCCCGTTCGGCCACCTGCGGAAACGCCGAAGGCCCCTCGCTCTCGCGAGGGGCCTTCGGCTGTCGGTGCGCCGCCAGGGACTCGAACCCCGGACCCGCTGATTAAGAGTCAGCTGCTCTAACCAACTGAGCTAGCGGCGCTTGCTGACGACGAGAACATTACACGGCGCTGAGGGAAACACCGAATCGTCACCAGGTGACAGCGGAGGGTGGTGGCGATTCGGTGTTTCGGCTGCTAGGCGGGGCCGACCTACGGGTAGTGGCAGGCGGCCGCGTGCGGGGCGTACGGGTCGAGCGGCGGGGTCGTGCTCTCGCAGCGGGGGCGGCGGTCGGCGGGCAGGGCCGCGTAGACGGGGCAGCGGGGGCGGAACGGGCAGCCCACGGCGCGGGTGGTGGGGGACGGCGGGTCGCCGGCCAGCAGGATCCGGTCGCGGCCGCGTTCGGCGACCGGGTCGGGCAGTGGCACGGCGGAGAGCAGGGCGCGGGTGTAGGGGTGCAGCGGGCTCGCGAAGACCTCGGCCGCCGGGCCCTGCTCGACCGTGCGGCCCAGGTACATCACGCTGACCCGGTCGGCCAGGTGCCGGATCACCGACAGGTCGTGGGAGACGAAGAGGTAGGCCAGACCCAGCGAGGCCTTGAGCTCCTGGAGCAGGTTGAGCACACCGGCCTGGATCGAGACGTCCAGTGCCGAGACCGGTTCGTCCAGCACCAGCAGTTGCGGCTCGACGGCCAACGCCCGGGCGATGGAGACGCGTTGACGCTGGCCGCCGGAGAACTCGTGCGGGTAGCGGGTGGCGTGCGCCGGGTCCAGGCCGACCCGGCCGAGCAGCTCGGGGATCCGGCGGGCGATCAACTCCCTCGGTGCACCCTGGGCTTGGAGCGGTTCGGCGATGATGTCGCCGATCGGCAGCCGCGGGTCCAGGCTGGCCATCGGGTCCTGGAAGACGATCTGCACCCGGGAGCGCAGACCTTGGGCCTCGGCCCGGCCGAGCGCCGAGGTGTCCTGTCCCAGGATCTCGATCCGGCCGGCCTCCGGGGCGCGCAGGCCGAGGATCTCGAAGAGCGTGGTGGACTTGCCGGAGCCGGACTCGCCGACCAGGCCGAGGGTCTCGCCGCGCCGGATGTCCAGCTCCACCCCGTCCACCGCGTAGACCTCACCGACCTTGCGCTTGAAGGCCGTTCCCTTGAGCACGGGGAAGGTCTTGGCCAGCCCGGTCACCGTCAGCACGGCGGGCAGGGTGTGGCGCGGGGCGGGCGCGGCCGGCGGCGGCAGCACCGGTACGGGGTAGACGTCGGCCGGGGCGGGGCGGTCGGCGGCGAGTTCGGCCGACCGCAGGCAGGCGGCCCGGTGGCCGGCGGGCCCGGCCAGCGGCGGCTCCTCGGTCCGGCAGTCCGCGACTGCGAGCGGGCAGCGCGCCGCGAACGGGCAGCCGGCCGGCAGCGCGTTGAGCGCGGGCGGACTGCCCGGGATCGGGACCAGCGGGCCGCCGGTCCGGTCCAGCCGCGGGACGGCGCCGATCAGGCCCAGGGTGTACGGGTGGTGCGGGGCGGCGAACAGCTCGTTGACGGAGGCGGTCTCCACCATCCGCCCCGCGTACATCACCGCCACCCGGTCGGCCATCTGCGCGATCACCCCGAGGTCGTGGCTGACCAGCACCAGCGCCGCGCCGGTCTCGCGCTGCGCGGTCCGCAGCACGTCCAGCACCTGGGCCTGGATGGTGACGTCGAGGGCGGTGGTCGGTTCGTCGGCGAGCAGGATGTCCGGCTCGTTGGCCACCGCCATCGCGATCATCGCGCGCTGGCGCATGCCGCCGCTGAACTCGTGCGGGAAGCTGTCGAGCGCGCGGGCCGGGTCGGGGATGCCCACCAGGTCGAGCAGTTCGGCGGCGCGCCGGCGCGCGGTGGCCTTGTCGACCCGCTGGTGCACCCGGATCGCCTCGGCGATCTGGTCGCCGATCCGGTAGACCGGGGTGAAGGCGGAGAGCGGGTCCTGGAAGACCATCGAGATCCGCCGGCCGCGGATCCGGGCCAGCTCGGCGCCGGGCAGGCCGACCAGCTCGCGGCCGTCGAGCGCGACCGAGCCGCGCACCGTGGCGGTGCCGGGGAGCAGACCGAGGACGGCGAGCGCGGTGACCGACTTGCCGGAGCCGGACTCGCCGACGATGCCGAGCGTCTCGCCCTGCCGCAGCGTCAGGTCGACACCGCGTACCGCGGTGGTGGCCGCCCGACCGCGCGCGGCGGCGAAGTCCACCCGCAGGTCGCGGACGGCGAGCAGGGGGGTGGCGGTGGTGGTCACACGGAACCCTTGTCAGCTACGGGGAGTGGGGCGGAAGGGGTGGCGGCCGGTACCCGGGGTGCGGGCAGTCGGCGGGCCGCGCGCAGCGCCCGCCGGGAGGGCCGGCGGCCGGCGTCCGCGGTCGGGTCGAGCGCGTCGCGCAGCCCGTCCCCGATCAGGTTCACCGCGAGGACGAAGAGCACCAGCAGTCCGGCCGCGAAGTAGAACATCCACGGGTAGGTCGGCGCCGCCTCGGTGCCGTCGGCGATCAGCGTGCCGAGCGAGACGTCGGGCGCCTTCACGCCGAAGCCGAAGTAGGAGAGCGCGGTCTCGCTCATCACGGCCGAGCCGACCGCGATGGTGGCGTCGACGATCAGATAGGAGGCGCAGTTCGGCAGGATGTGCCGCACGATCACCCGCAGCGGCCGAACTCCCATGAACTGCGCGGCCCGGACGAACTCGCGCTGCTTCAGGGAGATGGTCATAGACCGGACCACCCGCGCGGTGATCATCCAGTTGAACGCCGCCAGCAGCACCACGAAGGCGATCCAGCCGGCCGAGCGCAGTCGCGGGGAGATGATGGTGATGATCAGGAAGCTGGGGAAGACCAGCATCAGGTCCACGAAGAAGATCAGCAGCCGGTCGGTCCAGCCGCCGAAGTACCCGGCGCAGGCGCCGACCAGTCCGGCCAGCACGGTCGACAGCAGGGCCACCAGCAGGCCGATGATCAGCGACTTCTGCAGCCCGCGCAGGGTCTGCGCGTAGACGTCCTGGCCGAGCCCGCCGGTGCCGAACCAGTGTGCGTCGGACGGGGGTTGGCGCAGCGCGCCGTAGTCGGTGTCGGTGTACGTCCAGTGCGTGAAGTACGGGCCGACGAAGGCCAGCAGGAAGAGCAGCAGCACCAGCGTGCCGCCGACCAGCACACCGGGCGCGCCCAGCAGCCGGGTCAGCACCAGGCGGCCGCGCCCGGTCGTCCGCACCTTCACGGATGAGCCCCCCTTCACGGACGAGTCCCCCATCACCCACGCACCCGGGGGTCGAGTGCGGCGTGCAGCGTGTCGGCCAGGAAGCCGGAGGCCAGCACCGTCACCGCGGTGAACAGGTTGACCGCGACCACGGCGTTGGTGTCGTTCTCCCGGATCGCGCTGATGAACCACTCGCCCATGCCGTGCCAGCCGAAGATGGTCTCGGTGAAGGTGGCGCCGGTGAAGACGCCCAGGAAGTTGTAGGCGAAGAGCGTGGACATCGGGATCACGGCGGTCCGCAGACCGTGCTTGACCAGCGCCCGACGGCGGGTCAGGCCCTTGGCCTCGGCGGTGCGCAGGTAGTCCGAGCCGAGCACGTCCAGCATCGTGCCGCGCTGGTAACGGCTGTAGGTGGCAAGGCCGATGAGCGCCAGCGAGAGGGTGGGCAGCAGCAGGTGCACCCCCCAGTCGGCCAGGTGTGCGCCCAACCCGCCTGCCAGGCCCGGGGTTTCGTAGCCGGTGAAGTTGATCAGCTGGTGGCCGGAGGCCTGGTTGACGGCGATCGCGCCGTTCTTCAGGAAGAGCGCCAGCAGGAAGACCGGGGTGGACAGCAGGACGAACGAGGTGAGGGTCAACGCCCGGTCGGAGATCCGGTATTGCCGCACCGCGCTCCAGGCGCCGGCGATCACGCCGAGCAGCATGCCGAGCAGGCTGCCGAGCACCAGCAGTCGCAGCGAGACCCAGATCCGCCGGCCGAAGTCGGCGTTGACCGAGGTGTCGTGGATGCTCTGGCCCAAGTCCCCGTGGAGCACGACCCGTTCGGCCCAGTGGCCGAAGCGCACCACGACCGGGGTGTGGTCGTTGATGCCGAGCGCGGTCAACTGGCGGTCCACGGCGGCGGCTGCGGGGCGCGGCTGCTTCTGCTCGAAGTAGGAACGCGGGTTGAGTGCGGCGCTGGAGAGCGCGTAGGCCAGGAAGACCGCGACCACCAGCAGGAGCAGGTAGTAGGCGAGGCGCTTCGCCAGATAGCGCAGCATCAGCGGCCGCCCGGGGCGCCGAGGGCGCGACTCCTGAAAGTCATGACCATTTGCCTTCGCTCGAGGGGTGTTCGAAGCAGCTTCGCGCAGCGGAATTCTGGGACCGTCCGGTCGGTCGGTCAAGACCCGTGCGTCTGGCTGCTTCGGCCGGTTCGGCGAAGCAGCAGGTCAGAGTGTTTCAGTCAGTTGCGGACTGGGTGTTGCGGCGGTGTTGCGGCCCATGGCGATTCGATCAGCAGTGAACACCGTCCTCTGGTAAGCGAACTGAAGCGCTGTTACGTTCTGCTGGCCGGCACACCGACTTGTCTGCCCACCTTCAACGCTCGCCACACCCGGCGGGCTCATGCCACCCGACTCCTCCCGGAGGGACCCTCCATGGATGCCACCCCGCGGCCGCGCCGCCGCCTCGCCCGCTCGCTGGTCGCCGCCACCGCGCTCGTCCTGGTCGTCACCGGCTGCAGCTCCAGTGGCGGTTCGGGCACCAGCAACGAGGCCACCAAGAGCGCCCAACCAAGACTCGACGCCCAGGACATCAATCCACAGCCGCTGGACAAGGTGAAGGACGGCGGGGAGTTCCGGCTACCGCTGCAGCAGTGGATCACCCAGTGGAACCCGCTGCAGGTGGACGGCACCTACGGCGACTCGGTGGAGATCATGAAGATGATCGAGCCGGAGCTGTTCCGGGTCGACGCCACCGGCACCTTCCAACCGGTCAAGGAGTTCCTGCAGTCGGCCTCGGTGGTCTCCAGCTCCCCGCAGGTGGTGCTCTACAAGCTCAACCCGAAGGCCAAGTGGTCCGACGGCAAGCCGCTCGGCTACCTGGACTTCAAGGCGGTCTGGCAGGCCGCCAACGGCAAGAACACCGCCTACAACGTGTCCAGCACGGGTGGCTACGACCAGATCGGCGACATCTCGCAGGGCGCCGACGCCACCGAGGTCAAGGTCACCTTCGACAAGCCGTTCGCCGACTGGCAGAGCCTGTTCTACCCGCTGCTGCCGGCCGCCGGGATCTCCACCCCGGACGACTTCAACAAGGGCTGGGTGGAGAAGGTCCCGATCACCGGTAGCGCGTTCAAGATCGGCTCCCAGGACAAGTCGGCGCAGACCATCACCGTGGTGCCCGACCCCTCCTGGTGGGGCCCCAAGCCCAAGCTGGACAAGTTCACCTTCCGGGTGCTCTCCTCCTCGGCGATCACCCAGGCCTTCCTCAACAACGAGGTGGACTACGCCAGCGCCGGCCGCGCCGACGCCTACAGCCAGCTCAAGGCCAACCCCAACGCGGTGATCCGCTCGGCCAGTCCGTGGGACGAGGTGCACATCTCGTTCGGCTCCAACGGCGCGCTCGCCGACCAGAAGGTGCGTCAGGCCCTCGGCAAGGCGATCGACCGGCCCTCGCTGATCAAGGTGGTCAACCAGGGTGTCCCGGTGCAGTTCGCGGAGCTCGGCAACCACCTGCTGATGACCAACCAGGCCGGCTACCAGGACAACTCGGGGGAGTGGGGCAAGTTCGACCTGGCCGGCGCCAAGCAGCTGCTCACCGCGGCGGGTTGGCAGGACGCGGGGGCCGGGCAGCCGCGCACCAAGGACGGCAAGCCGCTGGAGCTGCACTTCATCATCTCCGACGCCTCCTCGCAGCAGACCGTGGACCTGGCCACCGCCACCCAGGGCATGCTGCTGCAGGCCGGGGTGAAGATCGACGTGGACAAGGTGCCGGCCAACGACCTGGACGAGAAGTACATCAACGTCGGCAAGTTCGACCTGGCGACCTGGCGCAACACCGGCTCGTTCCCGCCCTCGCTGGTCATTCCGTTCTACCAGCAGCCGGTCGGCGACAACGTCTTCCAGAACTACTCGAAGCTCAGCACCCCGGAGATCGACTCGCTGCTCAAGCAGGCGGCCTCGACCCTGGACCCGGCCCAGGCGGCCAAGCTCTACAACCAGGCGGACGCCAAGATCTGGGAGCTCGGCCACACCGTCGAGCTGTACCAGCGTCCGCAGGTGACCGCGTTCCGCAAGGGGCTGGCCAACTACGGCGCCTCCGGCCTGGCGGACACCGACTACACCGCGGTGGGCTGGGAGAAGTGACGCACCATCACCAACCTTGAGCCGAGGCGCTGTCGGGCGGCGCGGTGAGGTCGACGCGCTGTCGGGCAGCGCGGTGATCACGAGGCCGGTCGGCGGCAGCGGGGGAGGTGCCTCCCCCGCTGCCGCCGCACTGGCCTTGACCTTCCGCGATGCCCGCAGGACGCCTTTCTCGCCGTTCCACTCGCAGGGGAATCTATCGGGGCAATCGGGGCGATCGCACCCCGCGACACCCCAGGCGCGGCGGCTGGCCGGGGAGCTGTCACCCGGTTCGCGCACTGCCGCGTCAACCCACCTTGACGCCCGGTGTGGACGCCTGCGCGGGTCAGGTGACCCCCGGCCATGGCGTGCCGTCGCGGTGCGTGCGCGGAGCAGTCACGGCTGCCACCATCGGGTCGGGGGCGGCCCGCTCCCGTCACGACGGCGAGCCGGGAGACCCGCAACCGATGTCCGCTGGAACCTCCAACGCACCCGACCCGGTGGTGCGGCGCATGCTGCCGCGCCGCCGTGACGAGAGCCACCGCGTCGCGACGCCGCTGGAGCTCTTCTTCGACCTCTGCTTCGTGGTCGCCGTCGCCCAGGCCGGAAGCCAGCTCGCGATCACGCTCGCCGAGGGGCACACCCGGGTGGCCCTGGTCGGCTACCTCTTCGCCTTCTTCGCCGTCTGGTGGGCCTGGATGAACTTCACCTGGTTCGCCTCCGCCTACGACTGCGACGACGTGCCGTACCGGGTCACCACGCTGGTGCAGATCACCGGCGCGCTGATCCTGGCCGCCGGCATCCCGCGGCTCTTCGTCGACCGGGACTTCACCCTCGGCGTGCTCGGCTACGTGGTGATGCGGCTGGCCCTGGTCACCCAGTGGCTGCGCGCCGCCCGCGGCGAGAGCGGTGCGGCGCGCCGCATGGCCCGCGGCTACGCCGCCGGGATCGCACTCGTCCAGGTCGGCTGGGTGCTGATGCTGCTGCTGCCGAGCTCCGCCGTCACCTGGGTCCTCCCGCTCGGGGTGATCGCCGAGCTGGCGGTGCCGGCCGTCGCCGAGCGTCGGGTGCAGAGCAGCTGGCACCCGCACCACATCGCCGAACGGTACGGACTGTTCACGCTGATCGTGCTCGGCGAGACCGTCTCGGCCGCCACCGTCGCCATGCAGAGCGCGGTGGACGAGCACGAGGCACTGGGCAAGCTGATCCCGATCGCGATCGGCGGCCTGCTGCTCTGCTTCTCCGCCTGGTGGATCTACTTCGCCGCGCCCATCCACGAGCACCTGCGCTCCAACCGGCAGGCCTTCCTCTGGGGCTACGGGCACTACCTGGTCTTCGGCTCGGCGGCCGCGATCGGGGCCGGCCTGGAGGTCGCCGTCGAGTACGCGGTGGGCAAGGCCCACGTGTCCGCGGCGGCCGCCACCGCGGCCGTGACCGTGCCGGGGGCGCTCTACCTGATCACGGTCTGGGCGCTGCACTCGCGGCACAACAAGCGCGGCGCCGCGCAGTGGGTGCTGCCGGTGGCGGCCGCCCTGGTGCTGCTCTGCACGGCGCTCGGCGAGGCGGGGGTGCTCGCGGCCGGGCTGGTGGGGGCGGCGGCGGTGGCCGGGGGCGTCTGGTTGCACGCCCAGACGTCAGAGGCGGCTGCGACCATCGAGTGACCCAGCTCGATCGTCGCGCCCGATCTCGCCCCGATCTCGCCCCGATCGTCGTCCCGCTCGTTGCCCCGAGGACCGCGCATGCCGCTCGCCGACCAGCCGTACGCCCACCTGCTCCAGCCGCACCAGGGACCGCTGCGCCGGGACCAGCGCTACGACACCGTGCACTTCGACGGCCTGACCTTCGACGGCACGCAGGCGAGCGGCGCCAGCTTCCTGGAGTGCGCGTTCACCGGCGTCACGGTCAGCGACGCCAGGCTTCGGCAGGCCCGGTTCATCGAGGTCTGGCTCGAGCAGAGCCGCTGGATGGCCACCGACCTGGCCGAGAGCGAGTGGCAGGACGGCACGCTGCTGGGCGGCGTCTTCGCCGGGATCGCCGCGTACAGCTCGCAACTGCGCCGCCTGACGCTGCGTCAGTGCAAGCTGGAGGCGGTCAACCTGCGCTCGGCGGTGCTGCGCGAGGTGGTCTTCGAGGACTGCCGGCTGCGCGACGTGGACTTCGGCGGGGCCAAGCTCACCGACGTCTCCTTCCCGGGCAGTTCGCTGGAGCAGGTGCGGTTCGGCGGCGCCCGGATGGACAAGGTCGACCTGCGCGGCGCGAGCCGCCTCGAGCTGCCGGACGGGCACGAGGGCCTGCGCGGTGCCGTCATCTCCTCGGCGCAGCTGATCGAGCTGGCACCGCAGTTCGCGCAGGCGCTCGGGGTGCTGGTGCGGGACGTCTGACCCGTCGTCGCTGCGGGCGGCCTGACATGCGCCCGAGGTTTGCAGTTCACCGCCCGGATGCTCGCTGACCTGCGAAAGAACAGTCCAACAAACCTTCATGGAGGGTCCTGGCGCGTACCCGTCGACTGGGCCAGGATGTCGCGCGGCCCATGTTGTACACACAACCCGAGCGCTTTCTCGGGTGGCTGCGGCATGCGGACAGGGCCTCGGGCGCCCGGCATCCGCCGGTGTGCCGGCTGCCGCCACGCGCGGCGAGAGCGAAGGGTTGGCGATCAGCGATGACAGAGCTGAGCCGCAGAACGTTCATGGCCGCGTCGGCGAGCGCGGCGGCCGGTGCTGCCGTGGCCGGGACGGTCGGCGCGACCGGTGCGCCCGCCGCCGCTGCCGCCACCACGGCCGCGCCGAGCAGCACGGGCACGATCACCGACGCCCAGCACATCGTGATCCTGATGCAGGAGAACCGCAGCTTCGACCACTACTTCGGCACCCTGAAGGGCGTGCGCGGCTTCGCCGACCGCTCCGCCATCCAGATCGCCGGCGGGTACTCGGTGTTCAACCAGCCCAACGGCGGTGGCCGGCAGTACCCGTGGGCGTTCAACCCGACCGGCGCTTCCGGCAGCCCCGAGACCACCGCGCAGTGCAACGGCGACCTCTCGCACGCCTGGTCCGACCAGCACGCCGCCTGGAACGGCGGCAAGATGGACGCCTGGGTCTCCGCCAAGCGCACCGTGCGAACCATGGGCTACCTGCAGCGCGCGGACATCCCGTTCCACTACGCGCTGGCGGACAACTGGACCGTCTGCGACGCCTACCACTGCTCGGTGCTGTCGGCCACCGGCCCCAACCGCACCTACCACTGGTCCGGGATGATCGACCCGGCGGGCACCGCGGGCGGCCCCGCCTACGACGGCGGCGACGAGTCCGGGCTGCGCTGGCAGACCTACGCCGAGGCGCTGGAGAACGCCGGCGTCTCCTGGAAGGTGTACCAGAACGCCGCCGACAACTTCGGTGACAACGCCTTGGCCTACTTCTCGCAGTTCGCCAACGCCCCGGCGGGCAGCGCGCTCGCGGTCAAGGGCATGGGCTCGGTGCCGAAGGTCACCGGCCGCACCCCCGACGACATCGCGGCCGCGATCCGCGCCGACGTGCTGGGCGGCACGCTGCCGCAGGTCTCCTGGATCGTCGCCGACCAGCAGTCCTCCGAGCACCCCTACGCCACCCCCGAGGACGGCGCGCACTTCGTGCACATGGTGATCGACGCGCTGAACGCCGACCCCAACGTCTTCAACTCGACCATCCTGCTGATCAACTACGACGAGAACGACGGCTTCTTCGACCACGTCCCGCCGCCGGTCGCCCCCGCCGGCACCGCCGGGGAGTTCTACAACTCCACCAACATCGGCCTCGGCTTCCGGGTCCCGCTGCTCGCCATCTCCCCCTGGTCGCGCGGCGGTTGGGTCAACTCCGAGGTCTTCGACCACACCTCGGTGCTGCGCTTCCTGGAGAAGTGGACCGCCGCCATCGGCAAGCCCGCCCAGTGCGTGAACATCAGCGACTGGCGGCGGCACGTGTGCGGCGACCTCACCTCGGTCTTCGACTTCGCCAACCCCGTCTACGGCCTGCCCGGCCTGCCCGACACCTCGCAGACCATCGGCCTGGCCACCTGCGGCCCGCTGTCCAACCCGTCGCCCACCAACAACGCGCTGCCCGCCCAGGAGCCCGGCACCCGCCCCGCCCGCGCGCTGCCCTACCAGCCGAACGCCAACCTCGACCACCTGGAGTTCGGCTCCAACGGTGTGATGAAGGTCTGGCTGAAGATGGACAACGCCGGTGGCGTCGCCGGCGGCACCTCCGCGCACTTCGCCGCCTACGCCAACGCCTACCGCAGCGGCGGCCCCTGGCAGTACACGCTGGCCCCCGGCGCCAACACCAGCGACTTCTTCAACTGCGGCACCAACTACGGCGCCGGCAAGTACGACCTGAGCGTCACCGGCCCCAACCGCTTCCTGCGCCGCTTCACCGGTGACGCGACGAAGGCGGGCAAGACGGCCGCCGTCACCTGCTCCTACGCCGCCGCGCCGGACACCGGTCAGCAGGCGGTCTGGTTCAAGCTCACCAACACCGGTACGTCGGCGGTGACTTTCACCATCAAGTCCACCAACTACCGTACCGACGGCCCCTGGACGTACACGGTTGCGGCGGGGGCGAGTGTGAGCGACTACTTCAACGCCGTTGCCTACACCGGCGGGTGGTACGACTTCACGGTGACGGTGGACTCCGACGCCAGCTGGTCGCAGCGGTTCACCGGGCACATCGAGACCGGGGCGGCGAGCGTCTCCGGCTGACGGTCTGGCTGGTTTGTTGCGTACGACGTGCGGCCCCTTCCTGTCGGCGGACAGGGAGGGGCCGCACGTGCATGGCGGACACCAAGTCACTGTCCTTTGTTCAAACTGACGACACGTCAGAGTCTGAGGAGTGGTGAAATATCACATTGCAACGGCGCTGGCAGGTCTGGTGTCCGTTCTGTAGTGATGGCATTGATGACAGGGAGAACCCTCATGACTCGTGCACTGCTCCTCGCCGCTGGTGCGGCCGGCCTGGCGCTCAGTAGGCGGCCCGGCCCGGCCCGGCCCGGCGCTGGTGCGGAGCGCTCCGCACCAGCGCCGGGCTGCGCACGTCACGGCTCCCTCCTGAGCCCAGCTCACCAGACCTGCTCGCCCGTCCGGCGGCGCCGCGCGTAGGCGATGGTGAGAACGGCGACCAGCGGGCCCCAGGGCAGCAGGGGACGTAGCAAGCGTCCATGATCACGCCCGCCGTACCCTGCGGGACGTCGGGGTTGGCCAGTGGCCCGCTCGGCGCCAGCGTGACCGCCGCGCACAGTCCCAGAGCGTCATCGTCCGTCAGGCCGCGACCGCTCCCCCGCGCGGGCGAGCCGCACCTCGACCCATGGGGTGACGACCGCGCCGCGGTCTGTTGGCTCAGGGGAGGAACTTCACCTCGGGGAAGGCCGCGGACGGGCCGTCGAGGAGGTGGCCCCGGCGGTGGCGGAGGTGTTGGTCGAAGAAGGCGAGGGGGTAGGCCTGCTGGATCCGTACCGCGCGGGCCGGGTCGAGGGTGCCGATCCAGTCCCGCAGGTCGGTGTCGCTCATGCCGATCAGCTTGCCCATTTGTGGGATCAGCGCCTGGTTGTCGCCGTACGAGCCGTGGACCGCGCCGTCGGCCTGGATGTTGAGCCGCCAGTCCCGCAGGTGCGACCAGAACTCGGCGGCAGCGGGGTCCTGGGCCCGGGAGAACACGGCGGTCATCATCATGAACGGCCGGTCCAGGTCGGTGGTGATCGTCGGCTGCATCGGACCGTCGAGGCTCAGCCCGGCCCGGACGCGCTGGTCCTGGAGCATCAGGAGGGCGGTCGCCGTGCCGCCCTTCGACCAGCCGAACATGCCGATCCGGTGCGGGTCGAGGGCGCCGAGCAGTCCGGCCGGCAGGGGCCGGCGGTCGGCGTCGGGATTGCGCCCGGCGGCGAGTTGCTCCACGCAGTCGAGGACGAACCGCACGTCGGTGGCGTAGTCCCGTGGGTACATCGCGAAACTGTCGTCCCTGACCGGGGTGAGGATCCGGCCGTCGGGGAACTCGGTGAACCCGTCGTAGGTGTGGTCCACCGTCACCACCACGTACCCGTGGCTGGCGAGTTCCTGGACCACGATGGTGTGGTCGCCGCGGTGGCTGCCCGAGCCGTGCGAGAACAGGACGACGGGCAGTCGGCGGCCGGTCCGGAGTACCGGCGCGCCCTGGTGGCCGGCCGTGAGCGGCGTCAGCGGGGCGTCCTCGGCCGGGAACCCCGCGTCGGCGAGGAAGGGCCGCAGGAGCTCGACGGACATCCAGGGCGCGAGCGGGTACCGCTCGACGTCCCGGGCGGGGTACCAGACGCTCGCCATCAACTCGCGGTGCTTCCCCGGGCCGGCCACCGGATCCGGGCGCGAGGCGTCGACCAGGTGCAGTGCCACCGTGCCGACCGGGTGCGGTCCGGTGGGCGCGGGCAGGGTGAGCCGCGAGGGGCCCGGGTCGGGCGAGGTCGCCGAGGCGGGACGCGCGAGGCCGAGCGGCACGGCCACTCCGACCGCCAGCGCGGCCCCCAGCAGGCGACGACGCGTCATGCCGTCTCGGTTGGTGAACGGCGTGCTTGTCACGAACCCTCCCAGGTCAATCCATCGGCACGGGAACCGTTCTGACGGATGGTCAGATCCACGTCCGTGCGCATGGTCGAACGCTGTCACGGGAGGTGTCCGTGCACATCCGACCGTCGGACGACCCGTCGGCCGTGCTCGTTGGCCCACGGGTTTACACCCACGGGCTGATCCGGCCGGACCGTCGTCGATGATCGCTCGCGCGGGGTCGCCGTCACTCGGCTAGCGCAACGTTTGGTTGCGCGATCGCCGGCGGTGGACTACGTTTATATGCAACCGAAGGTTGCGAAAGAAGAGGACGGCCATGGAGTACGGGAGCATCGAGCGCGAGCTGCACATCGACGCCTCACCCGAGGTGGTGTTCGAGGTGCTCAGCAGCCCCGAGTACATCCGGGACTGGTGGAGCGCCGAGACCGAGTTCGAGCCGGCTGCCGGCGTGACGGGCAGTTTCACCTGGACGGACCAGGACAGTGGCGCACAGGAGTCCGCCCTGTTCACGGTCGTCGAGGCCGACCCGCCGCGGACCTTCTCGTTCCGCTGGACGTACGACGAGGCAGCGGTCGCGGGTCCCGGCAACTCACTGCTGGTGACCTTCGAGCTCCTCCCGAAGGGCGAGGGCACCACGGTTCGCTTCCGCGAGACCGGCTTCCGCGAGCGGGGCTGGGAGGCCGCCGTGCTCGAAGCGCACTACAACGACCACCGGCAGGGCTGGGACTTCTACCTGCCGCGCATGGCGGCAACCGCCAACCGGCTGGCGGCCGCGCGATGAGCACCGCCGTCGACGACGAACTCTGGTCCGCGATCGGTGACCCGACCCGGCGCCGCATGATCGACCTGCTGCTCGCCGAGGGGCAGGGGACCGCGACGACCCTCAGTGCGCAACTGCCGGTGACCAGGCAGGCGGTGACCAAACACCTGGTCGTCCTCGACCGGGTCGGGCTGGTCCGGTCCGCGCCGGCCGGACGGGAGAAGCGGTACCACGTGGACGAGGCGCAACTGGCCCGTGCCGTCGCCCAACTGAACTCCGTGGGCGCGATGTGGGATGCCCGCCTGCGGCGCATCAAGAGCCTCGCCGAGGCGATCCAACGAGCCAAGAACACCAAGCAGTCGGAGAACTAGGAGGAGATCGAGATGGTGGACATCCTGCACCGGGTGGGCATGACGGTGGCGCCCGAGAAGGTCTACGAGGCACTCACGACGGTCGAGGGCCTGGCCGCGTGGTGGACGACCGACACCAGCGGGGACGGCGACGGCCTGCTGAAGTTCCGCTTCGGCGACCTCGGCGGCTTCGACATGAAGGTCCTCGACCTGCAGCCGAATTCGCGAGTGCTGTGGGAGGTCGTCGACGGTCCGGCCGAGTGGGTCGGCACGACGGTCAGCTTCGACCTGACCCAGGACGGCGAGTGGACGATCGTCATGTTCGAGCACGCGGGCTGGCGCGAGCCGGTCGAGTTCATGAACCACTGCAGCACCAAGTGGGCGACCTTCCTGATGAGCCTGAAGTCGCTGGTGGAGACGGGCACTGGTGCGCCGCACCCGCACGACGTGACGATCAGCAACTGGCACTGAACGCCGCAGCGGCGAGGCCGAAGGTGCGCCGAAGGGCGGCCTCGGCTTCAGCCCTCCAGGATCAGCTGCAGCAGCTCCCGCAGCGACTCCCGCTGGTCCTCGCTCAGTGGGGCGAGCGGGCTGCCGGCGAAGGGCATCCGGGTGCGCAGGTCGGTGACCACGGTGCGGCCGGCCGGGGTGGCGGCGACCAGTTTGACCCGCCGGTCGCCCGGGTCGGGGCGGCGTTCGACCAGTCCGCGCGCCTCCAGGCGGTCGATGATCGCGGTGACGTTGGAGGGCTCCGCGTGCAGGTGCTCCGCGATTCGGCGCATCGGTACCGGCTGCTCGGCGGCGAGCAGGGCCTTGGCCTGCAGCGGGGTGAGCTCGTGGGTGCCGGCGGCGGCCTCGGACTCCTGGGCGTAGCGGCGGTTGATGGCCGCGAAGAGGCCGGTGACCTGCCGGGCGAGCTCGTCGGAGGGGGTGGGAGGCATGGGATCAGTCTAGCGATGTGCTTGACAGAGTGAAATATCGGCGAGCATAGTTATGGAGGAAGGTAGTTATGGATCATAAGTAAAGGTGAAGAGCCATGAAGACTGTTCTGGTCACGGGGACGTCCACGGGGATCGGCCTGGCCACGGCGCTGGCGGCGGCGGACGCCGGCTGGCGGGTGATCGCCACCATGCGGGACACGGGCAAGGCCGCCCCGGAACTGAAGGAGCGGGCGAACGTCGAGGTGCGGCGGCTGGACGTGACCGACCCGGCGTCCGTCGAAGCCTGCCTGGCCGGGCTGGAGCGGCTGGACGCGGTGGTGAACAACGCCGGCGCCGGGCACCTCGGGACGCTGGAGCAGGAGAGCGTCGACGAGGTGCGCAAGGTGATGGAGGTCAACTTCTTCGGCGTGCTGAACGTGACGAAGGCGGCCCTGCCGCTGCTGCGGGCCAGCAAGGGCCGGGTGGTGACCGTCACCAGCGTCGGCGGCGTGGTCGGCCAGCCGTTCAACGAGGCGTACTGCGCGGCCAAGTTCGCGGTGGAGGGCTACATGGAGTCGCTGGCCCCGGTGGCGGCCACGGCCGGTGTCAGGGTGAGCGTGGTGGAGCCCGGGGCCGTGGCCAGCGAGTTCGTCAGCAATGTGGACGCGATGCCGGAGGTCGGCCCGTACGCGCCCGCGCTCGCCAACTACCTGGCCCGCGCCCGCGAGGCCTTCGCCAGCGCCCAGACCTCGGAGCAGGCGGCGGCCCCGATCGTGGCGCTGCTGGACGCCGAGCGCCCCGCCTTCCGGGTGCAGACCTCCGAGGCGGCCCGCGCCTTCACCGGCCTGAAGCTGGCGGACGGCGACGGTTCGGCGGTGCAGGGCCTGACGGCCGGCTGGATCGCCTGACCGCAGGCCGCGAGTCCCCGCCGCACCTCTTCCGTACCACTCCCGGGCACCTCCGGGGCACCTCCCGACATGCGGGTCGGCGCTACCGGTGACATGTTGGTGGCAGCCCAGGTCGGACGAACCGCGAGGAGGAGACATGGGCATGATGGACAGGCTGAAGAGCATGTTCGGCGACCACAGCGAGAAGGCCACCCAGACGGCGGACACCGCGAAGGAGCGGGCCGCCGATGCCGGCCAGCAGGCCGCGGAACACATGCCGGGCCCGGCCGCCGACGCGCTCGGCAACATCACCGGCAAGGCCGCCCAGCCCGGTGACGCGGACATCCAGCAGGCCGAGTCGAACATGGAGAGCGAGGGTGGCCACGAGTGGGAGAAGTAGCCCGCTGACCCTTGGTACTGAGCGCAGCTGAGTGGGGCCCGACCATCCCGGTCGGGCCCCACTCGGCTGCGCTCAGCCAGACTCGGCCGCGCGCCGGCCGCGCCTAGCCGCGCCTCAGCCGCGCGGCGGCAGTGGCGGTCGCCGCAGGTCGGGCCGCACCGTGTCGGCGATCGGCGGCGCGGCGGCCGGGTGCTCGCGCAGCAGCTCCAGCGCCACCCGCACCGCCTCCTGCAGCTCGGTGTTGCGCCCGGCCGCCCAGTCGGCGGGGCTGCGCAGCACCGGGAGGTCCGGCTCCACCCCGTGGTTCTCCACCCCGAAGCCGTAGCCCTCGATGAACCAGGAGGCGTTGGCGGGGATCTGCAGCTGGCTGCCGTCGCCCAGGGTGTACCGGCCGATGGTGCCGACCACCCCGCCCCAGGTCCGCCGGCCCACCACCGGGCCCAGCCCCAGCAGCCGCACCGCCAGGATGATCACGTCCCCGTCGGAGCTGGTGGCCTCGTCGGCCAGTGCCACCACCGGGCCGCGCGGCGCGTCGCGCGGGTAGCGGACCGCGCGCCGGCCCCGGGTGTGGTCCCAACCGAGCACCCGGCGGCTGAGCTTCTCCAGCACCAGCTCCGAGACGTTGCCGCCGGCGTTCCCGCGCACGTCCAACACCAGGGCGGGGCGGTCGAGTTCGCGGCGCAGGTCGCGGTTGAACTGGGCCCAGCCGGAGCCGCCGAGGTCGGGGATGTGCAGGTAGCCGCAGAGCCCGTCGCTGAACTCCCGTACCAGCTGGCGCCGTTTGGCCAGCCAGTCCTGGTAGCGGATCGGCCGTTCGTCGGTCAGCGGGGTGATCGCGACCCGGCGCACCGGGCCGTCGGTGCCGCGCCGGAAAGCGAGTTCGAGGGTGCTGCCGCCGGCTCCGGCCAGCAGCGGGGCGGGGCCGCGCACCGGATCGGGGGCGCGGCCGGCGATGGCCACCAACTCGTCGCCGTCGCGCACCTGGTGGGCGGCCAGCGGGGCTCTGGCCCGGGGATCGGAGGACTCGCCGAGCAGCACCCGGCGCAACAGCCAGCGGCCGTCGGGATCGCGGTTGGCGCTGGCGCCGAGCAGGCCGAGCGGCTGCTGCACCGGGGCCGGGCCCTCGCCGCGCCGGGCGGGGGTGACGTAGGCGTGCGAGGTGCCGAGTTCGCCGAGCAGTTCGCGCAGCAGGTCGGCGAAGTCGTCGGGCGAGGCGATCCGGTCCAGCAGCGGCTCGTACTGGGCGACCAGGGCCGGCCAGTCCAGGCCACCCATCTGCGGGTCCCAGAACTGGTCGCGGACCAGCCGGGCGGCCTCGTGGTAGGACTGGCGCCACTCGGGGCCGGGGTGCACGGTGTGGGTGATCCGGCGCAGGTCCACCGGTAGGGCGGCGCCGGAGAGCGAGAGCAGCTTCATCACGCCGGAGGAGAAGGTGGAGACGGCGGTGCCGTCGCCGGAGACCGCGAAGCCGTCGATCTGCTCCTGCAGGGTGGAGCGGGTGGCGCCGGCCAGGTCGAAGTGCTCCAGGGCGGGGCGGCCCGAGGTGTCGGTGGGGCTGGCGAAGGTCTGCCCGAGGGTGCCGGAGATCGGCCAGCGCAGCCAGACCAGGCCGCCGCGCACCGGCGCGGGGGAGGAGTACTTGGAGGCGATCACCGGGAAGGGCACCAGCCGGTCGGCGAGCCCCTCGCGGTCCACCAGCACGGTGCCGTCCCCGGGCGCCGGGTCCGGCTCGTCGCCCACCGGAGCCGCGAACGGGGACGGGGTGTCGGCGGCCAGCGGGACCAGGTACGGACGGCAGCCGAGCGGGAAGGAGAGGTCGCCGGTGTGCACGTCGTGCACCGGGTCGAAGCCGCGCCAGGAGAGGAAGACCAGGTAGCGGCCGTCCCGGGTGAAGACCGGCTGCTCGTCCTCGAACCGCCCGTCGGTGACGTCCACCGGCAGCGCCTCGGCGCCCTCCAGGTCGAGCCGGAGCAGTCGGACCTTGCGCAGCGACCGGCCCGCCACCGGCTGCGACCAGGCCAGCCAGCGGGAGTCGGGGGAGAAGGCCAGGCCGCGGATCGGGCCGTAACTGGAGCGGGCCAGCTCGCGCACCGCGCCGTCGGCGGTGTCCACCAGCAGCAGCCGGCCGTCCCCCGAGGCGGCGGCCAGCGCGTGGCCGTCGGGTGCGGCGACCAGTTCCAGCACCCGGCCCAGCCGGCCGGCGGCGATCCGGCGGGCCGGGTGCTTGACGGCGGCGCCGGGCAGCGGGGCCAGTTCGATCGCGTCCTCGCCCTCGGCGTCGGTGACCCAGGCGACCTCGCCGGTGTGCCCGAGCATCACCGGCAGCCGGGCCCGCACCCCGGGCGTGTCGGCGAGCGCGCGGGCCGGCCCGTCCCGGTGGGTCAGCCAGTACAGGCTGCCGCGCACCCCGACCACCCCGGAGCGCCCGGTCGCGTCGCAGACCAGGTCGTTGAGCTGGCGCGAGGCGGTCACCTGGTACGGCCGGCGCCCGGCCCGGGAACCGCCGAGGCGGATGGTGAGGCGGCGCGGCGCGGGCGCGTCCAGGCTGTCCAGCAGCCAGATGTCGCCGGCGTGCTGGTAGACCACCCGGCGGCCGTCGGTGCTGGCCTCGCGCGCGTAGAAGCTCGCGTGGTCGGTGTGCCGGCGCAGGTCGGTGCCGTCGGGGCGGCAGGAGTACAGGTTGCCGATGCTTTCGTGGTCGGAGAGGAAGGCGACCCGCCCGTCCACCAGCATCGGCGAGGCGAGGTGGCCGGGCAGCTCGGGCAGCAGCTGCTGGCCGTCCAGCCAGAGCAGGCCGGTGGCGCCGCCCCGGTAGCGCTTCCAGGCGGCGGGCTCGTGCGGGGCGGCGGCGGTGAGCAGCAGCGTGTGCTCGGCGCTGACCTGTGCGTCGCGGATCGGCCCCCAGGGCTGGCGGCGGCCCGGGGAACCGTCGAGCGGCAGCGCGTGCGCCCAGGTGTAGTGGGCGAACGGCTCGTGGAACGAGGTGACGGCGAGCACCTCGCCGCTGGGCAGCCAGCCGCGGACCCGGGTGTCCTGGCTGCCCCAGTAGGTGAGCCGGACCGCCTCGCCGCCCTCGGTGGGTGCCGTCCACACCTCGGGGGTGAGCGCGAACCAGCTGGTCCAGGCGACGGTGCGGCCGTCGGGGGAGAGCCGCGGGTGGCTGACCCGGATCCGGTCGCAGCTGACCCGCCAGGCGCGACCTGACGCACCGTCGGGGCCCAGCAGCGGCCCCAGCGGCGCGAGCCAGACGTCGTCCTCGGCGATCAGGGTCAGCAGATCGCCCGTCAGGTGGGGGAATCGCAGATAGCCGCGCTGGTCGGTCACACCTCCCATCGTTCGGGGGCGGTGCGGGCCCGGCAACCGGAGGGGTGCCCGGGCGGCCCCCGGCAGCTACACCGGTCTCGCGGTTACGCCGGCCGCTCGCAGCCGGCCGGCCAGATCTCGTGCACCCAGAGACCGGCCTTGCGGGTCAGCGCGGAGATCCGGGCCGGTTCGCCGCCGTCCTCGGCGCCGTCCCAGACCGCGATCAGCTCGTCGATCATGCCCACCATGGCCCGCCCGAGGTCGTCGCCGAGCCCACCGGCCGCCACCGGCGCCAGCCGGTGCACCGCGGTGGCCTCCCGGGCGAGCTCCCCCTGCGGTCGCGCGCCGCCGGCCGGCACGATGACCTCCAGCTTGCCGCCGTGCTCGCGGACCGCCTGCGCGAACCAGGTCTCCGGGCCCGGCCGCAGCGCGGTCACCCCGACCAGCTCGTACGGTCCGTAGGTGGTCACCAACCGCCACAGTTCGCCGCGGACCAGCATCTCGGTGAGGTCCGAGAGTCCCTGGTACCCGGTGATTCCGACGCGCATCGTCGAGCCCTCCTGTCAGGGCCGTGCCGCTCACAGCGTACGGGAACGCCGAAGGCCCCCCGCTCTCGCGAGGGGCCTTCGGCTGTCGGTGCGCCGCCAGGGACTCGAACCCCGGACCCGCTGATTAAGAGTCAGCTGCTCTAACCAACTGAGCTAGCGGCGCTTGCTGACGAGCAGAACTTTACCGAAGAGGGGGGCGAATCTCCCAATCGGAATGAGATCTGGAATGGTTTGTCCAAGCGAAGCCGGAGCTGTCCGTTTGGAGGGGATTCGCCCGTGGGCCAGCTGTCCCTGTTCTTCCTGGTGCTGCTCGCCTCCGTGGTGACCATGCCGCTGGCCCGGCGGACCGGGGTGCCGCAGCCGGTGCTGATGACGGTGCTCGGGATGGTGATGGCGGTCGTGCCGCAGATCCCGGACGTGGCGGTGGCTCCGGAGCTGATCCTGCCGCTGGTGCTGCCGCCGCTGATCTTCGCGGTGGCGCGGCGCGCCTCGCTGGCCTACTTCCGGGCCAACCTGCGCTCGATCCTGCTGCTCGCGGTGGCCCTGGTGGTGGTCACCACCACCCTGGTGGCCGCGACCTTCCACGCCCTGGTCCCGGCCGTGCCGATCGCCGGCGCGGTGGCCCTGGGCGCGCTGGTCTCGCCGCCCGACCCGGTGGCCGCGGTGGCGGTGGCCGGCAGCGTCGGGCTGCCCCGGCGGCTGGTGGCGGTGCTGGAGAGCGAGGGCCTGTTCAACGACGTGACCGCCATCGTGGTCTACTCGCTGGCCGTCGAGGCGGTGGTGGACGGCGACTTCTCGATCCCGCACGCGCTGCTGCGCTTCGTGCTCTCGGCGGTGCTCGCGGTGGCGATCGGGGTGGCGCTCGGCTGGCTGACCACCCGGATCGGGGCGCTGCTGGCCGACCCGACCCAGCAGGTGGCGCTCAACCTGCTGGTCCCGTTCGCCGCTTACACGCTGGCCGAGGAGGTGGAGGGCTCCGGGGTGCTGGCCGTGGTGGTCACCGGCCTCTACCTGGCCGACCGGGCCGCCGACGCCGACGACGTCTCCTACCGGCTGGTCGGCGGCGCCTTCTGGGACATCGTGGAGACCCTGATCACCGGGGTGGCCTTCGGCCTGATCGGGCTGGAACTGGCCACCGTGCTGAAGGACGCCGGAGCCGGCTGGCACTCGATGCTCGGTGACGCGGCCGTGGTGATCGCCGTGGTGGTGCTGGTCCGGCTCTGCTGGCTGCTGCCGGCCGCCTGGGTGTCCAAGCGGCTCAGCCGGGGTGAGGACGACATCCCGATCAGCTGGCGCGAGACGGTGGTGCTCTGGTGGTCCGGGATGCGCGGGGTGGCCACCGTGGCGCTGGCGCTGGCCGTCCCGCTGACCGTGCACGGCGGCGCGCCCTTCCCCGAGCGCGGCCGGATCGTCTTCGTCGCCTTCTGCGTGGTGCTGTTCACCCTGCTGGTGCAGGGCCTCTCGCTGCCCTGGCTGGTCAGGCGGCTCGGTATCGACCCGCATCTGGACCTGCGCGAACAGCAGGAGCGCCGGCTCTGGTGGCGGGCCGCCAAAGCGGCCCTCGCCCGGTTGGCGGAGCTCGAGGAGGAGCAGAAGCTGCCGATTGAACTCGTGGAGAAACTCCGGGAACGCCAGCATGACCGGCTGGCCCGGCTCTGCCCCGAGCAGTACGAGGCGGAGGAAGCCGCCGAGGCCCGGCAGCGGGTCTCGCACCTGAGCACATTCCGTTCGGTGGAGCAGGAGTTGCTGGCCGCCTCGCGCCGCGAGATGGTCGCCGCGCGCGGCGAGCCCGGCGCCGACCCGGAACTGGTCGACCACGTACTGCGCGGACTGGACCTGCGTTCGGAGCGGAAATGACCCACTGCGTCAGGTGCTGATGGCGCAAGGGGGCCTGACAGTTCCGTAGGCTGGGCGCGGTCAAGCCGCCAAAAGCGTCGGCGCTACCCGGGCCCATCCCTCACGGCCCCAGCACCGCACCCAGACCGAAATCGAGGAGAGAAACCGATGCCGGAGACCCCCGCCAGCGGACGTACCCCCCTGGACCGCACCCCGCAGTGGGCCGCCCTCGGGAAGCACCGGGCGGAACTCGGTGAGCTGCACCTGCGCGAGCTGTTCGCCGCGGACCCGCAGCGCGGCAGCCGCTACACCCTGCAGGTCGGCGACCTGTACCTGGACTACTCCAAGCACCTGGTGACCGACGAGACGCTGGAGCTGCTGCGCTCGCTGGCCGCGGACCGCGACGTGTTCGGCCTGCGCGACGCGATGTTCCGCGGCGAGAAGATCAACGTGACCGAGGACCGCGCCGTCCTGCACACCGCCCTGCGCGCGCCGCGCGGCGCGGTGGTCGAGGTGGACGGCGTCAACGTGGTGCCCGAGGTGCACGCCGTCCTGGACAAGATGGCCGCCTTCTCGAACCGCGTGCGCAGCGGCGAGTGGACCGGGCACACCGGCAAGCGGATCAAGAACATCGTCAACATCGGTATCGGCGGCTCCGACCTCGGTCCGGCGATGGCCTACGAGGCGCTGCGCGCCTACACCCAGCGTGACCTGAGCCTGCACTTCGTCTCCAACGTGGACGGCGCGGACCTGCACGAGGCGGTGCGCGACCTGGACGCCGCCGAGACGCTCTTCATCGTCGCCTCCAAGACCTTCACCACCATCGAGACCATCACCAACGCCACCTCGGCCCGCGACTGGCTGCTCACCGAGCTGCGGGCGGATCAGGGGGCGGTGGCCAAGCACTTCGTGGCGCTGTCCACCAACGCCGAGGGCGTCGCCGACTTCGGCATCGACGTCGAGAACATGTTCGAGTTCTGGGACTGGGTCGGCGGCCGCTACTCCTACGACTCGGCGATCGGCCTGTCGCTGATGATCGCCATCGGCCCGGAGCGGTTCCAGGAGATGCTGGACGGCTTCCGCCTGGTCGACGACCACTTCCGCACCGCCCCCGTGGAGCAGAACGTCCCGCTGCTGCTCGGCCTGCTCGGCGTCTGGTACGGCCAGTTCTTCGACGCCCAGTCGCACGCGGTGCTGCCCTACTCGCACTACCTGTCGAAGTTCACCGCCTACCTGCAGCAGCTGGACATGGAGTCCAACGGCAAGTCGGTGCAGCGCGACGGCGACCCGGTGGGCTGGACCACCGGCCCGGTGGTCTGGGGCACCCCCGGCACCAACGGCCAGCACGCCTACTACCAGCTGCTGCACCAGGGCACCAAGGTGATCCCGGCCGACCTGATCGGCTTTGCGAAGCCGGTGGACGACCTGGCGCCCGGCCTGGTGGCCCAGCACGACCTGCTGATGGCCAACTTCTTCGCCCAGGCGCAGGCCTTCGCCTTCGGCAAGACGGCCGAGGAGGTCCGGGCCGAGGGCGTGGCCGAGTTCCAGGTCCCGCACCGCACTTTCAAGGGCAACCACCCGACCACCGTGGTGCTGGCCAGTGAGCTGACCCCCTCGGTGCTCGGCCAGCTGATCGCGCTCTACGAGCACAAGGTCTTCGTGCAGGGCGCGATCTGGAACATCGACTCCTTCGACCAGTGGGGCGTGGAGCTCGGCAAGGTGCTGGCCAAGAAGATCGAGCCGGTGCTGCTGAGCGGTGAGGGCGGCGACCACCTGGACAGCTCCAGCGCGGCCCTGGTCGCCAAGTACCGTACGCTGCACGGTCGCTGACGGAAACGAGCAGAACGCCGAAGGCCCCGCGGTCGAGTCGACTGCGGGGCCTTCGCGCGCTACCGACTCACCGTCAGGCGATGGCCAGGCCGGCGAAGCTCCACTCCTGGTTGGGGCCGGCGTTGCAGTCCCAGAGCTCCAGTTGGGTGCCGTTGACCGTGCTCGAGTGCGGGTCGTCCAGGCAGCGCCTGGAGGCCGGGTTGTAGAGGCTGCCGTCGGCGCGCGGGATCCACTGCCGGGGTGACTGGTCGGTCACGGTGGCCTTGAGGTCCACGCCGGGCAGGACGTCCGGGTAGTCGGCGGAGTCGCCGCTGACGGTCGGGGCGGGCAGCGCGAACGGCAGGGTGAGGCTGAACCGGTGGCCGTTCTCGTCCTTGAACGCGGCCAGTGGGGCGGTGCCGCCGCCGGAGAGGGCGACGCCCGAGGGAGTGGCGGCGGGGGAGAGGGTGCCGTCCGCGTTCTTGCTCAGCGTCGCGTCGACATCGGTCCACTTGCCGTTCTTCTTCACCCGGGCGGGCCGTGCGTGGCGGGTGACGGTGAAGGTACCGTCCGGGTTGGCCACCGTCTGGCTGGTCTCGGTGGTCAACTCGTCGATGGTGACGGGCTTTCCGGTGCGCTTGGCAGCCGCCTTGGCGCGCTGGCTCGGGCCCGCCTGGGCGTCCGTCAGCTGGAGGCTGCCCGGCGCGGAGGCCTTGCCGGGGGCCGGTTGCCCGGGCTGCGGGTCGGCGAAGGCCGGTATCGCGAGTCCGGCGACCACCGTGGTGAGGGCGGCCACCACGGAGAGTCGGCGCAGGGCGCGCTGTCCGGCCGGCCGCGGTGGGCCGCGGTGAGACATGAGAGTTCCTTTACGAAGTTTCCCAATGAGCAAGGTCCCTGGCTCGGACGAGTGTGCCGCCCGAACCAGGGACCCGGTGGTGCGTGTGTCAGGCCGTCAGACTGGCTGACTGTCAGAAGGTCGGACTGACTGTCAGGCTCCGTTCAGCGCCATGGCCCAGGTCTGCGCGGGCGTGCCGTTGCAGTCGTAGAGCTCGAGCTGGGTGCCGTTGGTGGTGCTGGCGTTCGGGTCGTCCAGGCAGCGCCCGGAAGCCGGGTTGTAGAGGCTGCCGTTGGCCCGCGGGACCCACTGCTGGTTCGCGCCGCCGTTGCACTGCCAGATCTCGATCATGGTGCCGTTGAGCGTGCCGTTGCCGGTGGCGTCCATGCAGGCGCCGTTGTTGGTGATGGTGCCGTTGGCGTTGATCACCCACTGCTGGCCCGTGGCACCCGAGGTGGAGCAGTCCCACACCTGGACGTGGGTGCCGTTGGTGGTGCTGCCGTTGTTGTTGTCCAGGCACTTGTTGGTAAGGGCCGAGTGGACCATGGCCACGTTGGTGGTGACCGGGATCGCGAAGTCGTTCACCGTGAGGTTGCTGACGCTGCCCTGGTAGGAGGTCTGCGGCAGGCTGTTGTACTTGTAGCGGCCGACCACCAGCGGACCGGTGATGCCCGGGCGGGCGTCGTGCTGGCCGGTGCCGGCGAGCACGCCGTTGACCCACAGGCTGGTGCGGCCGGTGGTGGCGTCGAAGCTGGCGGTCAGCTTGGTCCACTGGTTCAGCGTGACCTTGGCCGCCGAACCGAGCGCGGTGGCGGTGGTCTGGTCGTAGCCCCAGGCGTTGTCGTCGGCGGGCTTCATGGCGAAGCGCCAGGTGCTGTCGCTCATCTCCGGCCAGATGATGAAGCCGCTGCCGTAGGTGCCCTCCTGGCTGACGACCACCCCACCGGTGTTGGAGGTCTCCTTGGTCCACAGGGTGATCGAGAAGGACCGGTTGGTGTCGACGGACTGGCCGGCGGTGTCGATCTCGTTGCCGGTGCCGCCGGTGAAGGAGGCCACCGTGGTGCTGACGCCGTTGACGGTGTCGGTCGGGAAGGTGACGTTGCCCTTCACGGTGCCGTTGTGCAGGCCGACGGTGTCGGTGACCACGCCGCCCACCGGGGCGGTCAGCGGCCAGTTGGCGTTCGCCTGGTGCAGCGCGCCGACGTACTGCGGGTAGTAGTTGGTGAACTGGGCCAGCCCGCCCGAGGTGGGCGCGGCGCCGGCGAACTCGTTGATCTGGCCGGGGCCGTTGACCGTGTAGAGGTCGGGGTTGCCGTCCGCGTTCACGTCACCGGGGGAGGAGACGACCGGGTTGTCGGCGTTCACCAGGCCCAGCGGCAGGACCGGCTGGCTGGTGTTGGCACCGGTGGGCGAGGTCCACTTCTGGTCGAGGTAGCCGGTGCCGCACTCCCAGGTGACCACCTGGGTGCCGGGGTTCTGGTTGGAGGCCGGGTCGGCCATGCAGAAGTTGGACTGCGGGTTGACCAGCGTCCCGAGGGCCGCGTTGTACACCCACTTCTGCGAACCGGTGTTGTTGCAGGTGTAGAGCTGGAGCCCGGTGCCGTGGGTCAGCGAGCCCTGCGGGACGTCGACGCACTTGCCGAGCACGTGCAGGGTGTTGTCCGCGCCCACGGTGAAGCTCTGCGCGTCGGAGCCGTTGCAGGTGTAGAGCTGGATCTTGGTGCCGTTGGCCGTGTTCGCGCCGGAGACGTCCAGGCAGAGGCTGCCGCCGCCGCTGGCGGTGATACCGCTGGTCAGCGAGTTACGGGTGGGGGCGACCAGGTTGCTGTTCGGCAGGCCACTGGCGTCGAAGCTGAGCGGGAAGCTGCTGATGGCGCCGGTGATGGTGTTGCGGACCCACAGGGTGGGGGTGCCACCGGTGGTGGTGCCGTTGGCGACGGTGGCGCCGACGGTGCCGGGGGCGATCAGGCTGGTGATGTTCCAGTCGCCGGTGCCGATCTGGTAGGCCTTGCCGAGGTAGACGCCGGAGCGGGCGCTGCCGGTGTAGTACCAGAGCTTGCCGTTCTCGACGGTGATCAGGTCGGCGTACTGCTGGGCGCCGGAGAAGGCGCCGGGGGCGACCAGCTGGGTCAGGCTCGACCAGTCGGTGCTGTTGTAGCCGGTGCAGTCACCGGCCGCGGTCGGCACGCAGGTGGGCTTGTTGGTGGTGCCGACGTTGGCGGTGTTGGTGAACTTGCCGTTGGTGCCGCCGGTGGTGCCGTCGTTGCGGTACAGGTAGAGCTGCTTGGTGTTCTTCTGGAACGCCAGGATGTCGTCCACGGTGGACTGCGACTGGTTGCCGCGGTGGGTCACCAGGTAGTTGTTCCAGCTGGTCCCGTCCGGGCTCTGCGCCGGGGTGGAGGCGACCTGCGGAGTGGCGTTCGGGTCGCTGTTGCCGGGCACCATGCTGAGGTTGCCGTCCGGACCGGGGGTGATCAGGTCCGGAGTGCCGTCACCGTTCAGGTCGCCCGCGACGACCTTGGTGTTGGCGTTCCACGGCGCGTAGAAGGAGTACTGCGCGGAGGTCGGCTGGGTGTTGCCCGCGTTGTCGACCGCCCGGACGTACAGGGTGTGGGTGCCCCACTGGCTGGCCGTCAGGTTGACCGGGATGTTCGCGGTGGCGCTGCCGCCGGATCCCGCCGTCCCGGCGACGTAGTTGTAGCCGCTGACCGGGATGTTGCTGTCGAGCGACCACTGGAAGCCCGCCACACCACTGGCCAGGCAGGCCGCGAGGTTGCAGCCGGTGGGCGTCGGGTCGATGCTGCTGACCTGGAGGCTGATCCCGGTGTCACCGGCGTGCGCGGTCGGCGTGATGCCGCTGCCCAGCGGAGGGAAGGCCGTCGAGGAGGTGAAGCTGGCCAGTTTCGGCGCGCTCAGGTCGGCCGTGAAGTAGCAGTAGGAGGAGCCGCCGCTGTTCAGGGTGCCGTCGCTGGCCCAGGCGTTCCAGCCGTAGGTGTGGCCGTCGGAGACGGGGCCGCCGATGTTGGCGGAGGAAGTGCCGCCGTTGCCGACCCAGTTGCCGACCGGCCAGGTCGCGGTGGCGGGGCCACCGGAGCCGTTGTTGACCATGTTGTCCCAGACGTGGAACCCGGCCTGCAGGTTGACGCCGCTCATCTGGGTGGTCAGGTGCGCGCTCAGCGTGATGTTCGACGCGTTGCCGTTGAGCGTGGTCATCCCGATCCAGCCGGCGGGGCCGCCGTTGCAGTCGGGGCCGCTCGGGTTCTGCGAGTTCGGCGAAGTCACCGTCTGGTCAGGGGTGTTGGGCGCGATGTCGAACTTGGTGACGACGTACGGGTTGGTGCTGAAGCGCATGAACCCGTAGTTGGTCGAGTACTTGCTCTCGTTGCCGTAGAGCAGGAAGGTCAGGTTGTTGTAGCCGAGGTGCTGGCTGACCGCGCTGGTGATGTCGAAGTTCACCGGCCGGTTGCCGCAGCCGGCGGCCGCGCTCGGGACGTCCTGGGCGCCGTAGCCCGCGACGTAGCCGGGCTGGCTGGCCCAGGTGGTGCCGCCGCCGATGCCGCCGGTGAGGTTGAGCCCGACGCCCCAGGTGTTGGAGCAGCCGTGGTCGGCGCCGTAGGTCTCGGTGAAGTACGCGGTGGAGTTCTGGATCACCATGCTGCTGTTGGTGTAGCTGGTGTCGAACTCGTAGTAAGTGCGGTACAGGCCGAAGCAGTTGGAGTCGTACTGCTGGTAGCCGATCGCCTCGCCGTTGGTCTGCGCCTGGTCGTAGAGCGCCTGGCTGGGGCAGCCCTCCTTGACCTCGGTGTAGTGGTTGGTGCCACCGGTGACCGGGCTGACGTAGGGGTCGTAGTAGATCGGGTACTGCAGGTTGGGGTCGGCGAGCTGGTTCGCGTCAGGGGTCAGCGAGATGCTGGAGCTGTCGGCCTTGACGGCGAGCTTGCTGATGTGGGCGCCGTGGCCGGGGCCGTCCTTGCTGGAGCCCTGCGTGCCGGCCGGGTCGACCACGGCCTGCGGTGCGGCGGGTGCGGCGGGGGAGACCGGGGCCGACTTGGGGGCGGTCTCGGCGGCCAGGGCGCTGGCGCGCGGCGCGTTGGTGGCGGGCGCGGGGGTGCTGGCGGAGTCCCACATGACCGGCGCGGGCGCGGTGAAGGCGGCGGCGCCGTCGGCGGCCTTGAGGGTGAGGTTGCCGTCCTGGTCGCTGCTGGTGCTCAGGCCGTTGGTGCTGGTGGCCAGGCGCAGCGTCTTCAGGGCCGGGTTGGCGGCGGCGGCCGCGTCGTGCACGACGAGGACCTCGCGGAAGGCGCCCTGGTCGGTGACGGTGGCGTTCAGGTCGACGCCGGGCAGCACGTTGGCGTAGCTGGCGGTGTCACCGTTGATGGTCGGTGCGGGCAGCGCGAACGGCAGGGTGAAGGAGAACTTGTGGCCGGCCTTGTCGGTGAAGGCGGCCAGCGGGGCGGTGCTGCCGCCACCGGAGAGGGTGACGCCGGAGGCCGCGGCAGCGGGGGAGAGGGTCCCGTCGCCGTTCTTGGTCAGCGTGGCGTCGACATTCGTCCACTTGCCGTTCTTCTTGACCCGGGCGGCCTGCAGGTGCTTGGTGACGGTCATCGAGCCGTCCGGGTTGGCCACCGTGAGGTTGGTCTCGGTGGTCAACTCGTCGACGGTGACGGGCTGTCCGGTCTTCTTGGCCTTTGCCTGGGCGCGCTGCGTCGGGCCCATCTGGGCGTCCGTCGGCTGGCTGGCGGCGGGCGGGGCGTCCTTGCCCGGGGGCAGCTGCCCGGGGTGGGAGTCGGCGAAGGCCGGTGCGGCGAGGCCCCCGATGACCGTCGCCAGGGTTGCCACCACGGACAGGCGGCGGATGGATCGCTGTCTGGACAGCGGCGATGAGCCGCGGTTCGACATGAGAGGTTCCTTTGGTCAGTCTAAAAAATTGGCAAAATCTTTGACGGTGCGTCGCGAGATGTGGTGGCGGAGTGTCCTGACGTGATGTCCGAATGACACCCCGAAACGACACTTCGCCCTTCTTGGCACCTACTCCCCGTGAGCCATGTGACTGATGTGGCGGGCTGAGACCGCCGGGGCACATTAATGCCATGCCTGTTCGAGCGGCAATACGAGCCGATAATGATCTCGTCGAGCCGGGGGCTCGGACGGTGACGGCCACTCAGGCCGTGAGATCAACGGGGGAGTACTGTCGTGCGTGAACGACATGCCTGGTTCACTGCTGCCCGCACGAGGGGCCGGCATCGACGCGGCGTCGTGGCGGCCGCCACGGTGGCGGCACTGGCGATGGTGGTGCCGATGGCCCACGCCGACACGGTGGTGGGCGGCTACCGCTACCAGGGCAAGGCCTGGACGGCGGATCCGCTGCCCGACCAGCCGAAGGTCAAGGGCCATCCGGCGAACAGCGCGGCGAAGCCGGCCGTGCCCGAGCCCAAGGGCACCCGGGCCCTGGTGCCGCACAAGCCGACCGCGCCGGTTTGGCCGGGGGCGTCCACCGCGACGGTCAACCTCGGTGACAAGAGCGCGAGTTCGGTGAAGGTGGCGGCGGCCCCGGCAGCCCCCGCGACCCCGGCCGGCCCGTCGGCGGTCCAGCCGTTCGCGGTGCCGTTCGCCGCGCCGAACACGCCCGCAGCGGTCCAGGTGCAGACCGTGGACCACGCCAAGGCGCAGGCCGCGAACGTGGACGGTCTGCTGGTCGGCCTGTCCCGGGCGGACGGCTCGGGCGCGCCCGGCAAGGTCGCGGTCTCGGTCGACTACGGTTCCATCGCGCAGGCGTACGGCGGCGGTTGGGCCTCCCGGCTGCAGCTGGTGGCGATGCCCTCCTGTGCGCTGACCACGCCGCAGCTGGCGCAGTGCCAGACCCGGCAGCCGCTGCAGACCACCAACGACCCGGTGACGCACCAGCTCACCGCGACGGTGGCGCTGCCGGCCGGCACCACCTCGAGCGCCCCGCGCGCGATGAGCATGATGGCCGCGCCGATGGCGGCAAGTTCCAACGCCACCACGGCGGTTGCGGCCGTGGCCGGCACCGGCGGCTCGCAGGGCAACTTCGCGGCCACGCCGCTCTCCTCCTCCGGTGCCTGGGCGCACTCCGCCGCCGGCGCCTTCACCTACAGCTACCCGATCCCGGTGCCGCCGGCGCTCGGCGGCAAGGGCCCCTCGGTCGGCCTGTCCTACGACTCGCAGTCGATCGACGGCGAGACCTCGGCCCGCAACTCGCAGTCATCCTGGATCGGTGACGGCTGGTCCTACAGCCCGGGTTACGTGGAGCGGTCCTACAAGTCCTGCACCAACGACGGGATCGACAAGTCCGGCGACGAGTGTTGGGCGGGCTGGAACGCCACCCTCTCGCTGGGCTCGCACAACGGCCGGCTGCTGCGCGACGACAGTGGCCAGTACCACCTGCAGAGCGACGACGGCACCAAGGTCGAGCTGCTCAACGGCGCCTCCAACGGCCTGTGGAACGGCGAGTACTTCAAGGTCACCACGACCGACGGCACCCAGTACTACCTCGGCCTGAACCACGCGCCCGGCACCACCTCGGACGCGGCCACCAACTCCGCCTGGGGCGTGCCGGTCTACCACCCCAACTCGGGCGACCCCTGCTACGACAGCAGCAAGGGCAACTCCTCGCAGTGCGCCCAGCAGATGGGCTACAAGTTCAACCTGGACTTCGTGGTCGACGTGCACGGCAACGTGCAGCGCTACGACTGGGCGAACGAGACCAACTACTACAACATGGGCAACGGCCAGTCCGCCGGCTCCGGCGGCACCATGACGCCCTACACCCGCGGCGGCTACCTGACCCAGATCTCCTACGGCTACAAGCTGGCCGACGAGCAGGCCGGCCACGACCCGGCCGCCAAGGTCAGCTTCACCACCGCGCAGCGCTGCGTGGTCTCGGACAGCACCTGCCAGTACTCCAACCTGTCGACCTCGACGGCGACCAACTGGCCGGACACCCCGTACGACCTCAACTGCACCTCGGGCATGGCCACCTCCGGCACCTACACCGACACCAACGTGTGCCGGGTCGGCGCGCCGACCTTCTGGTCCACCTACCGGCTGAAGTCGATCGACACCTCGGTGAAGGTCGGCAACTCCTGGCAGGCGGTCGACTCCTGGGCGCTGACCCACCTGTTCTCGGACGCCGGCGGCACCATGGACCCGGTCACCGGTGCCACCGTCGACCCGAAGGACGCGGGTGCGCTGCAGTCCGTGATGTGGCTGCAGTCCATCCAGCGCACCGGCCAGGACACCTCGGCCGGCGGCAGCGGTCCGATCACCATGGACCCGGTGACCTTCACCGGCATCGAGACGGACAACCGGGTCGACGGCCTCACCCCGGCCGCCCCGCCGCTGTACCACCCGCGGATCTCGAGTCTGCAGACCGAGACCGGCGAGTCGATCGCGGTGACCTACAAGGCACCGGAGTGCTCGCGGGTCAACAACACCATGCCGGCTTCGGCCGACTCGGACACCATGGCCTGCTACCAGGTCTACTGGACCACCCCGGGTGCCAAGGACCCGATAGCGGACTGGTTCAACAAGAGCCTGGTCGCGCAGATCTCGGACAACGACGCCACCAAGGCCGGCTCGCCGGCCCGGATCACCAAGTACGACTACAGCGGTGGCGCGGCCTGGCACCGCGACGACAACGAGCTCGCCGACGACCAGTACCGCACCTGGAACGACTTCCGCGGCTACCGCACCGTCACCACCACCAGCGGCGCGGCCCCGGACCCGATCACGCAGAGCGTGGTCAACTACTTCCAGGGCATGGACGGCGACTACAAGGCCGACGGAAGCAAGCGCTCGGTCAGCCTGAGCAACTCGCTCGGCGAGTCCGCCGCCGACAGCCCCTGGCTGGCCGGCACCCCGCAGGAGAGCGACAGCTACGACAAGGCCGGCGGCTCGATCGTCGCCAAGTCCCTGCCGGGCGTGCCGAGCCTGACCACCACCTACTCCGTGCCGCGGACCGCCTGGACCTCCAAGAGCCCGGCCCCCGCGACCCTGTCCACGCTGCCGGACCTGACGTCCCGTCGGACCACCTCCGCGAGCAGCAGGCAGCTGAGCCTGCTGGCCAACGGCAGCTGGCGCACCACCAGCAACAGCACCAGCTACGACAGCCTCGGCCGGATCTCCCAGCTGGACCAGAAGGGCGACAACTCGGTCCCCTCGCAGGAGAGCTGCACCACCACCAGCTACGCGACCCCGCCGGCCGCCAACCCGATGATGCTGGAGTTCCCGAGCGAGGCGATCACCGTCTCCGGGCCCTGCGGCACCGCGCCGAGCGCCACCACGACGCTCAGCGACAAGCGGTTCTTCTACGACGGTGACGGCAGCATCGGCAACCCCGGTACCCTGGGCCGGCTCGGCGCCGACGGCTACATCACCGCCACCCAGGCGGTGCAGTCCTACGACGGCTCCGGCAACCCGGTCTTCCGCACCACCGACGCGGCCTCCTACGACCAGTACGGCCGCACGGTGAAGACGCTGGACAGCGCGGGCGCCGCCTCGACCACCACGTACAGCCCGACGAGCGGCACCCTGCCGACCGGCGTGTCCACCAGCAACCCGCTGAACTGGACCGCCAGCAGCAGCCTCGCCCCGGCCCGGTCACTGACCACCCACTCGGTGGACGTCAACGGCCGGATCACCGACACCACCTTCGACGCGCTCGGCCGGGCCACCCAGACCTGGCTGCCCGGGCGGGCCAAGGGCACCCAGTCGCCCGACAAGCAGTTCAGCTACGCGGTGCACGGTGCGGGCAGCAACCCCGACCCGTCCAGCGTGACCACCAAGACGCTGCGCGAGGACAACAGCTACAGCTCGATCATCGCGATCTACGACGGCTTCCTGCAGCAGCGGCAGAGCCAGAGCACCACCTCCAACAACTCGGCCGGCCGGCTGATCTCCTCGGTGCACTACGACAGCCACGGGTGGCAGACGCAGAGCGCGGGCCCGTACGTGGACGCCACCACGGCGCCCGGCAGCACGATGTTCGTCGAGGTGGAGAACACCCTCCCGTCGGAGACCGTGCTGGCCCACGACGGCATGGGCCGCACCGTCAGCTCCACGCTCTACTCCAAGGCCACACCGCTCTGGACCTCCAGCACCACGTTCCGGGGCGCCGACCAGGCCGACAGCACCCCGCCGCCCGGCGGCACGCCGACCACGACCTACCGCAACGCGCTGGGGCAGACCACCGCGAAGGTGGCCCACGCCGGCGGGACCGTCGGTGATGTGACGACCAGTTACAGCTACACCGTCGGTGGCCAGGTGGCCTCGATCAAGGACAGCGCCGGCAACGCCTGGACCTTCGGCTACGACCTGCTGGGCCGCAAGATCTCGCAGACCGACCCCGACTCCGGCACCATCAAGACCACCTACGACTCGATGGGCCACGTCGCGACCCTGACCGACGCGCGTCAGCAGGTCCTCTCCTACACCTACGACCAGCTGGGCCGTGCGACCGGCGAGTACGCCGGCGCCGACACCACCGACAAGACCAAGCAGCTGACCGCCAGCACCTACGACACGATCCTGCTCGGTCACCAGACCTCGCAGACCCGGTACGTCGGCGGCTCGGGCCCCGGCGGCAGCGCCTACACCCAGGCGGTGACCGGCTTCACCACCTCCTACCAGCCGACCGGCTCGACCATCACCATCCCGGCGAGCGAGGGCAAGCTGGCCGGTACCTACACGGTGGGCGCCAAGTACACCTCCAACACGGGGTTGCTGTCCGACAGCCTCTTCGGCACCGAGGGCGGTCTGCCCTCCGAGGACGTCGGCTACGGCTACAACCTGATGGGCGGTCTGGTCGCCAGTGGCTCGGACACCACGCCGTACCTGGACGTGGCGTCGTACAGCCCGCTCGGCCAGATCCAGCAGTCCACCTACGGCGTGCTCGGCAAGCAGCTGCGCACCGCGCAGACCTACGACGAGGCCACCGGCCGCACGTCCACCAACCGGGTCTCGCTGCAGACGGCCACCACCAACCCGCTGTCGGCGACCACCTTCGGGTACGACCAGTCCGGCAACCTGACCTCGGTCAGCGAGCTGCAGTCCTCCGGCGGCACCGACCAGGTCTTCGACACCCAGTGCTTCCAGTACGACGGCCTGAAGCGCCTCACCACGGCGTGGACGGACACGGCGGGCCAGTCCGCCCCGACGGCCGGTCAGTTGGCGCACTGCAACTCGGCCAACCCGGCCCCGGCGAAGATCGGTGGCCCGGCGCCCTACTGGCAGAGCTACAGCTACAACCTGCTCGGTGACCGGATCCAGCAGGTCAAGCACGACGTCAAGGGCGTCACCGCCAACGACGTGACGCAGACCAGCAGCTACCCGGGCAACGGCGTGCAGCCGAACTCGGTGGCCTCGGTCACCACCACCGGACCGGGCGGGACGGCCACCCTCACCCCGCACTACGACGCGGCCGGCAACACCACCAGCCGTGCCACCACCGGCGTCGGCGTCGGCAACCAGACCTTCAGCTACGACGAGGAGGGCCGGACCAAGGCCGTCACCACCACGGTCGGCGTCAACACCCCGCAGACCACCGGCTACCTCTACGACGCCACCGGTGACCTGCTGATCCAGCGCGGACCGAGCAGCACGATCCTCTACCTCTTCGGCGGAGCGGAGCAGCTCACCCTGACCGGCAGTACCGTCACCGGCCAGCGCTACTACCACCACCCCGACGGCACGGTGATCGTCCGTTCCAGCACCGGCACCGTCACCTACCAGTTCGCCAACCAGCAGCGCACCGGGCAGCTCCAGGTCGACGCCAAGACGCTCGTCGTCACCCGGCGTGCCTTCGACCCGTACGGCAACCCGCGCGGCACTGTGCCCGGCACCTGGTCGGACAACCGCGGCTTCCTGGGACAACCGGTCGATCCGACCACCGGCCTCAACCTGCTGGGAGCCCGGCACTACGACCCGGCACTCGGCCGGTTCCTGCAGGTCGACCCGGTGCTGGAGGCCGGCGACCCGCGCCAGATGGGCGGCTACACCTACGCCGCGGACAGCCCCACCAACGGCACCGACGCGACCGGCCTCGACTTCTGGGACGACGTGGAGGACTGGGGCAACGACGCCGGCAGCTTCATCGGCGGTGTCGGTGACTCGCTCATCGGCGACGCCTACGCGTTCACCGTCGACGGCTTCGAGACCTTCGAAGACGGCTTCGAGAACATGCCGTGCCTCGGTGACATCTACTGCACTCCGCACTACCACGAGGAGTTCACCGACAACCACCCGCTGGCCGACCTGTTCAACATCGACACGGACTCCACCGCCTACGAGGCCGGCGACTGGACCGGGACGATCGGCAGCTTCGCGCTCGACGGCATCGGTGCGATCAAGTGGGTCAGCGAGGGCATCTCGGCGGTCCGGGCGGCCAAGGCGGCCGGCGACGCCGGCGACATCTGGGACCTGACCAAGCGCTTCTTCACCCACGACAGTCCGCACAACACGCCCTCCGACACGAGCGGCGGCACCGGTAGCGGTAGCGGTGCCCACCCCGATGGGCCGAGCACCGGCACCGACCGCGGCGCCAAGGGCAGCGACGGTGGCGGCGGCAACGGTGGCGACGGCGGTGGTGGTGGCGGCTCCGACGGTGGGGGCGGCGGCGACGGCGGTGGCGGCTCGGACGGTGCCACCTGCAGCTTCTCGCCCGACACCAAGGTGCTGCTGGCCGGGAACGCCAGCAAGCCGATCGGTGCGATCCAGCCCGGTGACACGGTGGAGGCCGGCGACCCGACCACCGGTGCCCACCAGGGTGCCGAGCCGGTCACCAAGGTCCTGGTCAACCACGACAACGACCTGGCCGACCTGACCGTCAGCACTCCCGACGGCCAGCAGTCCACCCTGCACACCACCGCCAACCACCCGTTCTGGGACGCCACCGCGCAGGGCTGGGTCCCCGCCGGGGAACTGGCCACCGGCGACCGTCTGCAGAGCGCGGACGACAGCACGGCGGTCCGGGTCGTCTCGGCCACGGTCACGCCCGGCGAGGCCGACCGCTACAACCTGAGCGTCGCGCGGCTGCACACCTACTACGTGCTGGCCGGCGGCACCCCGGTGCTGGTCCACAACAAGAACTGCCCCGACACCGTGGTACTGGGCGAGGGAAGCGCCTCGGAGCCGCTGGCGACGCAGCTCAAGGCGGACGGCGACCCGCGTGCCCACACCTTCAACGGCGACGCCTACTCGGGAGTGGAGGGCGGTGGTCCGAAGTGGATGACCGGAGTGGTCGACGCGGTCGGCAACCCGGACCGGGTGACCCTCCACGTCACGCTCGACGGACTGGACGGCCTCGAGGGCGGAATGGGAGCGGCCTTCAAGCAGGCGGCGGAGTACGGCGAGCGGTACAGCCTGGCCGGCGGCCCGGACAAGTGGCCCTTGTCGGGTCAGTGCGGGACCTGCTGGGAGATGAGCGTGCTGGCTCGCAAGGTGCAGGAGTACAACAAGACCTTCGCGCTGTACGGGGACACGGAGTACGGCCGGGCCTGGGACACCATCACCTGGTGGTCGCGCGACGAGAACGGCAAGTTCGTGGACGTCACCGACCTCTTCGAGGAGCCGGACTGGCTGAAGTACAGCGGCTGATCCGCACCCGCTGGGCATGATCCCCTGGGCCTGGCCGCCGGATTCCTCCGGAAGCCGGGCCCAGGGGCTTTCCGGCTCTCCGGGGCCTTCTGGCTCTCCAGGGCTTTCTGGCTCTCCGAGGCTTTTCGGCACGAGGAAACGCCGAAGGCCCCTCGCTCTCGCGAGGGGCCTTCGGCTGTCGGTGCGCCGCCAGGGACTCGAACCCCGGACCCGCTGATTAAGAGTCAGCTGCTCTAACCAACTGAGCTAGCGGCGCCTGCTGACAGGGAAGACTCTAGCAGCGGCCTCAGGCGGAGCCAAAATCGAATACCGCCGCCCGGGCTCAGGCCGGGAAGAGCGGGCGCAGCTGGGCCGGGCGGGTGACCAGCGGCGCCCCGGCCGTGCTGGGCTCGGGTCGCGGCGCTGCCCGGGCCGGCTCGGGCCGGCCGCCGGCCTCACCGCCGGTCTCGCTGCGGGCGGCCCGAACGCAACCCCAGAGCAGCACCCCCGCGCTCGGCAGCCAGGGCTCGCGGGTGTCGGGAGCCACGATCCACCGGCCCGCCCCGCCGCCTCTCGCGTCGCTGCCCGTGGTCGGAGCGGTCGGAGCGGCCAGGATGCCCGGGGCGATCTGGTCGACCTCGTCGTCCGGCCGCCGGACCGGCGGGACGGTGACCGCGTCGCCCAGGCCGTGGCAGAGCAGCGGCGGCACGTCGCGCGCCCACTCCTCCCAGGCCAGCAGGGTGCGCAGCCGGGGCGCCGCACCGGGCTGGACGAAGAGCAGGGTCCGCCCCCGGTAGGCGGCCACGGGTCCACAGCCGGGGCCGGAGGCCCACAGTTCGTCCAGCACCCGGCGGCCGAACAGGGCCGGCATGCTGATCACGTCGAAGGCCCGGCCGCAGGGCAGCACGATCGGGGCCCAGGGGCGCGACTCCCACAGTGCGCGCATGCTGCGCGGGTACTCACTGGCCGAGGCGAGCCAGGCCTCGCCGGCATCGGTGAGGTGCTCCACGGATTGGCAGTCCCAGATGTCCACGCCCAGCAGGGTGCTCCCGACGGGATGCGCTTCGCAGCGATAGTCGGATTTGCCGGACAGGGGCCCGATGGACGGCGTAGCCTTTCCCGCCGCATATGCCAGCGGCCGGTCTGCCGCCGCGCGGGTCGGTCGATCGCGCCCGTCAGTCGATCGCGCCGCGCTGGCGCAGCAGGCCACGACCGTACTCGACCATGCGCGCCGCGTAGTCGGCCGTCCACTCGGCCCGGGCCGCGATCTCGGCCGGGGAGAGCGCGTCGAACCGGCGCGGATCGGCCAGCTGGGCCGCCGCTATCGCCTGGTAGTCGGTGGCCCGCTCGGCCGCGATCCGGAACGCCAACGCCAACTCCGTCGACCGGCGCAGCAGTTCCCCCGGGTCCTCGATGCTCTCCAGCTGGAAGAACCGCTCCGGCTCGGCCACCAGGGCATCGGGCTCGAAGAGCAGCGGGGCCGGACGCAGCCGGCGCGGCGGATCTTGGCGATCGGGCATGAAGAAGCACCTTCGGAGACGAGGAACGGCGGCAGCTGGAAGTGCCGCCGTCATGACGGCCGTCGTCCATTGTCGCTCCTGCCCCACCGATAGCGGAACGGTGCGGGGGCGGGCGACCGGTCGGCCCGCGCCCCGGGGCGTGTTTCGTCAGATGACCGTGCTGGTCACAGACTTACCGAGGGCCGGTCACAGCCGCTGGTCGCGGTCTCAACCGAGGCGCACGCGGTGCTCGGCGAGGTGCTGCAGGACCCGGTGGTTGGCCTCCCAGCCGTCCGGGAACTGGGCGCCGACCCGTTCCAGCAGCGGGATCACCTGGCCGCCGATCTTCTCCTCCCAGCCGTGCGGGATCCGCACCGCGCTGCCCAGCTGCACCGGGTCGGTGGCCGGGTGCTCGTCCAGCAGCTCGGGGATCCCGGCCCTGGCCACCACGATGCAGGCGTGCCGGTGCCGGGAGGCCAGCACGCACAGCCGCCCGGTCTCCAGATGGAACGCGGTCGCGTCCGGCCGGCCGGAGAGCGGGTGCAGCACCACGGTGACGTCGTACTCGCGCCCCTGCAGGCGGTTGGCGGTGTCCACGGTGACGGCCGGGCCGGCCGCCGGATCCACCGGGATGCCGAGCCCGGTCAGCGCCGCCCGGACGGCGGCGGCCTGGTCGCGGTGCGCGGTGCCGACCGCGATCCGCCCCGGGGTCAGCGGCGCCCGGCCCTGCTCGGACTCGGCCACCAGCGACCGTTCCAGCAGTCGGCGCACGGTCTCGGCCACCGCTGCCACCGCCTGCGGGTCGGTCCGCACGGTGTGCCGGGCCGGCAGTTCCAGCAGCGCCCAGCCGTGCTCGGCCGCCTCGTCGATCGCGGCGTCCACCGCCCCGCCGTCCGGGCGGACGGTCGGGATCAGCAGCCGCTCCCCCGGGCCGGTGCCGGAGCGGAACGGGGTATAGGGGTAGAAGGCGGCCGAGATCAGCGGCGCGGCCGAGGCGGGCAGCCGCCAGGAGACCGGCAGCCGGTGCGGCTCGATCGCCGGATTGTGCGCCAGCAGGGTGA
Source organism: Kitasatospora azatica KCTC 9699 (assembly GCF_000744785.1). Classification (NCBI taxonomy): domain Bacteria; kingdom Bacillati; phylum Actinomycetota; class Actinomycetes; order Kitasatosporales; family Streptomycetaceae; genus Kitasatospora; species Kitasatospora azatica. Next base: position 3,966,077 of record NZ_JQMO01000003.1, read on the forward strand.
CCACGGCGCTGCTCGACGGGTCGTACGAGAGCCCGCTCCACTGCTCGGTGCCGACCACTGTGAACGGGTCCAGCTGGCCGGGGTCACCGACGAACAGCGCCCGCTCGAAGAGCCGGGCGACGGCCAGCAGGGCGTCCGAGCGCATCTGGTACGCCTCGTCCACGATCGCGTGCCGCCACGGCTCGACGTCCTTGACCCACTGCCACTTGGCGGCGGTGGAGATCACCACGTCCTGTTCCAGCAGCTCGCCCGGCTTGCTGCTGGCCACCACGTTCGGATGGCGCAGCGCCTCGGCGGCGGGCCTGGCGTCGGAGCTGTGCAGCCGGCCGATGGTCAGCTCCCCGGCCTTGGCGGCCAACCGGTCGACCAGGTCGTCCACCTGACTGTTCGTCTGGGCCACGATCATCAGCCGCTCGCCCGCGCCCACCAGCTCCTGGGCGGCCTTCACCACCAAGGTGGACTTGCCGGCGCCCGGCGGGGAGTCGACCACCACGCCGCGCGGCGCGCCGGGGCCGGGTGGACCGTGGCCGCCAGGATCGCGGCCACGGCGGCGTCGGCAGCGGCGCCGGGACGGGTGCCGGAGTCGGTGCCCGGCTCGGAAACCACGGGCTCGAGGAAGCTCACAGTGCTGGTCATGCCCACTCTTCAACGGTGGCAGTCGAATTCTGCGCGGCGGACGGAGGTCCACCGTGTGTCCACGGAGTGTCGTCCGGCTCGGGCAGCGGGGCGGATTGACGGACCGTCAGCTCGAACAGGGTGAAGGTGACCGGCTCCCCGGGCTCGGGCAGGCTGCCCGGTTCGGGCTCCTTCCGCCGACCCATCCCGTTCAGCACCCGGACCGTGACCAGGCCGGCGGCCGGGTCGAAGGCGGTGATCTCGGCCTTCTGCGCGGCCGGGCCCCCGGCCCGGTGCACCTCGCGGCCCGGATCGGCGTGCGGCCGGTCCGCGGTGCGCACGGTGAGCAGCGGCCGCGGCTTCGGCGAGCGGCCCGTGGTGTCGTACTCGGGCACCAGCTCGGTCACCACACCGCTGAACGCCTCACCGGCCAGCCGCCGTTCGGCCATCGCCAGCGGATCGTCCAGGGCCTCCTGGACATCCAGCCGGACCTGCTCGCGCTCGCGCTGGGCCAGTTTGCGGGCAGCCGTCACGGCGTCGTCCAGCCGGGGCTGCGGCGGCTCGCCGGCGGCCAGCCGGTCCCGGTGGCCGGTGTACGACCAGCGGTCGCTCTCCCAGCGCTCCGGCAGGTGGGCGGCCGGCGGCAGGGTCCGCAGCAGCTCCAGGCCGCGCCAGACGTCCTGCCAGGTCGGGAGCAGGACCGAGAGGAGTAGCTCCCGCAGCTGCTCGACGGACCGGTCGAGCACGGCCTGCGCCTCGGGCACCCGCTGCTCCTGCCGCTGCGCCTGGCGCAGGGCGGTCAGGGCGGCGTCGTAGCGGGTGATCGCGGGGGCCAGCTCCTTCTCGTCGAACCGCGGGTCGGTGGCGGGGCCGGCCGGCGGGTGGAGCAGCTGGCCGCGCTCGTCCCGGGCGGTCTCGGCCAGCTCGGCCGCCTGGGCGCCGGTCAGGCCGGGCGGCGGTGCGTGCCAGGCCAGTTGGGCGGCCAGGTGCTGGTCCTCCAGGAAGCTCTGGCCGGTCGCCCAGTGCCGGGCCAGCAGCCCGGTCAGCGGCAGCAGCAGGCTGGAGCCCGGGACTTGGGCGCGCTCGGTGAGATGCGTCAGCCAACGGCCCAGCAGCGGCACCCGGGTGGGGGAGGGGTACGGGCCGGGGTCGGGGTCCTCGGCGGTGCGGCGGAACCGGGTGGCCCGACCGAGCAGCGCCAGATGGCGGACCGCGCCGGAGTTGGGCACGACCAGCTGTGGCGCGTCCGCGCAGAGCTCCCGGGTGATCAGGGTCTTCTCGCCGGTCTCGGCGTCCTTCTCGGACCCCTCGATCAGCTCCACCTCGGCGCCGAAGGACTCCAGGTAGGGCAGCAGGTCGTCGGCGAAGGCGGCCAGGAACTCGGCGCGACGCTCCCGGTTCAGCGGTTGCGGCACGAAGTGCAGGGCGGGCGCGGCGCGGTCGGTGCCGAGCAGCACGGCCAGCGGTGCGCCGTCCTCCACGGCGGTGGCCAGCGGGACCAGCACCATGGGCCGCTCGGCCAGGTGCCGGTGGCGGACGGTGGCCAGCGGCTCGGCGTGCCCGCTGCGGATCGCCTCCAGCCGGGCCAGCGTGGTCAGCAGGCTCATCGCGACACCACCGCCGGCTGGACGGCGTGCTCGGCGGCGTGCTGGACGGCGTGTTGGGCAACTGGTTGGGCGGCGTGCTGGGCGGCTGGTTGGGCGGCGAGCGCTTCGGCGCGCAACTGGGCCGCGTAGCGCAGCCGTTCGGCGGCCGGGTCCTCGGGTTCGCCGGTGGCCGCGGCCTGGCCGGCCGCTGCCGCCAGTGCCTCGGTCACCGTGTGCAGCCCGCCGAAGTCCGCCCGGACGCCACGGCCGAGCTGGGTCACCACATCCGCCCCACGGGCCTGGGTCCGGCAGAGGAACCCCAACTCGCAGCTGGAGAGGCACTCGGGGCCGTAGGAGGCCGGCACCGCGTCCACCGCCTGGGCCAACTCGGCCACCGGCCTGGTCGGTTGACCGGCCTGATCGGGCGCGAGGTCGAAGCTGGTGCCGGGCGGCAGCGCGTCCAGCAGCTCCTCGATCCTGGTCATCCGCGCCAACTGGCGGCGAGTGGTCGCGAGTTCGCGTCGGACATCGATCGCGGCGGCGGTCGGCCGCTGGCCGAAGTCCTGTGGGCAGACCAGCAGGACGGTCGGCTCCGGACTGCCGGGCAGTTGCGGATCCTGGTACGGGCCGTACTGGTCGTCGTGGCCGGCCGCCTCCTGCAGCGCCAGCACGTAGACCGCGGCCTGCCGGGCGGCCGCGCCGACCTTCGCCGGATCGGCCGAACCGTCCAGCACCGGGAAGGACTTGATCTCCACCACGGTGCACCGTCCGCCGTGCACGATGACCGCGTCCGGCTCCAGGTAGGCGGGCGCGCCGGCCACCGTCAGCCGCAGCATCGGGTGGTCCAGCAGGGTCCACCGGCTCGGCTCCTCGATCGAGGCGGCGACCGCCTCGGCCAGCGCCTCGGCCGTCCGTGCGGCGCGCACCGCCGGGCCCGCGCTGGTCAGCAGGTCCGGCGCGTCCAGCCGGTCGCCGTCGCCCGGCGGCAGACCGAGGTGCCGGCGCAGCGGGGCGAGCAGGGCCGCGCAGCCGTCGGCCTTCAGCCGGGCCTCGAAGACCGTGCCGCGGGCGATCGCGAACGGGGAGCGGCCGAACGGCGCCGGGCGGCCGAGCCGGCCGGCCACCGCGCCCTTGTCCACTCCGGCGGCGTCCAGCAGGGCCCGGCGGCGGCAGCCGGGATTGGCGGCGAGAGCGGCCAGCGCGCGGGCGTCCAGACCGCGCGGCTCGGAGCCACCGCGCAGGGCGGCCAGCCGACGCGCGGGCTGATCGGAGAGCGAGACGTTCATGGTGCTCGCCAGTCTTGCACCCGGCACCGACAATCCGGGCGCGCGGCCCGGGGTCCGGGGCCGCGGCCACGACCTGGCGCAGTACTCGGGTCCCGGGGCGCGGGGGGTGTACCCGGGAGTAGCCGGCGGGTAGGGAATCATGGCAGTGCCCCCGTGACCAGGCCGCTGCCCCGTCACCCGCGTCCAGCCCGCACAGGAGTCCGCGATGCCCGCTCGTCTGATCCTCGTCCGCCACGGTGAGACCGCCTGGTCGGCGAGCGGCCAGCACACCGGCCGGACCGACATCCCGCTCACCGAGGAGGGGCGCGAGATGGCCCGCCTGGTCGGCGCGCGCCTGAAGCGAGCGCCCTGGGACGGTCTGCCGGACGCCCGGGTCTACACCAGCCCGCTCTCCCGGGCCAGGGAGACCTGCGAACTGGCCGGCTTCGGCGACCGCGCCGTGGACCGGCCCGAACTGCTCGAGTGGGACTACGGCGCGTACGAGGGCCGCACCGGCCTGGAGATCCGTGAGCACGACCACCCGGGCTGGCTGATCTGGCGCGACGGCGTGCCCGGTGGCGAGAAGCTCTCGGAGGTCGCGGCCCGGGCCGACGCCTTCCTCGCCTCGATCGAGGAGGACCACGGCACCCCGCACCCCGACACCACCACCATGCACGCGGCCGACTGCGATGTGATGGTCTTCGCCCACGGGCACCTGCTGCGGGTGCTGGCGTCCCGCTGGCTCGGCCTGGCGCCCGAGTACGGTCAGCGGCTCAAGCTCGGCACGGCCGCGCTCTCGGTGCTCTCCTGGGAGTACGGGCTGCCCGCGATCGAGATCTGGAACGACCACAGCCACCTGGACGCGCTCGGCGACTGACGCTCGGTCGGTGGGCCGTCGGGTGGGCCGTCAGGCCGCCACGGCCTGGTCGTAGTCGTCCAGGAAGGCGCGGACCTCGGCCACCGCGCGGTGGCCGCGCAGTCGGCTCGCGGTGTCGGTGAGCATGCCGCGGATCCGGGCCGACCTGACCTCGCCGAGCAGGGCCACCGCGGCGCTGCCGTGTGCGGCGGCGCCGTGCAGGTCCCCGCGCCCGAGCCGGTCGTGCGCCAACTCGGCCGTGTACAACGCCCGGTTGCGCACGAAATGCGGCTCCTGCAGCGCTATGGCCTGCCCGGCCCGGCTGCTGGCTTGGTCCCACTCGCCGAGCGCGGCCCAGCACTGCGCCTCCAGGCCGGCGATCTCGGCCTCGCCGAAGAAGGACATCCACTCCGGATCGGCCTCGCACTCGCCCCGGTCGAAGAGCGTGTACGCGCGGGTCAGCGCCCGTTCGCAGGCGCCCCGGTCGTGCAGCAGCGCCCAGCCGCCGGCCTCGCGCATGGCGAGCAGCGCCAGCAGCCGGTCGGAGTCCAGGTTGCGAGCCGCGCTCTGGCCGGCCTGGGCGGCCCGCAGCGCCTCGCGCGGTCGTCCGGCGTCCCGGGCCAGGAAGGCGCTGTTGCAGAAGACGTGCGCCTCCAGCGCCGCGTCGTTGGCCATCCGGGCGGTGGCCAGCGCCTCGGCGTAGAACGAGCGGGCGTCGCCGAGCCGGTTGGAGTCGTGCGCCAGCCAGCCCACCGAGATGGCCAGTTCGCCGGCGGTGGACTGGAGCCGGCGCTCGGTGGTGAGCGAGTACTCGCCCTCGTTGAGCAGCACGTAGGCGTGGCGCAGGGACTGCCCGGCCCGCTCGAACAGGCTGTCCGCGCCGTGCACGTCGTCGGCCAGCCGGATCTCCCGGACCGCCTGCTCGACCAGTCGGACGTCGGCGGCGCCGACCTTGCGCGGCGCGGGCAGCGGCAGCGGCGCGGGGCGCGGGACGGCGGCCCCGGCAGGTGCGTCCAGGCCGAGCACGCTGGCCAGGGCGGTCGGTCCGCCGCTCAGGAACGTACGGCGACGCACGTCGTCGTTCTCCTCGTCGGGATGGTGCGGCGCGGCATCGAACCGCGCGAGAGGTCTGGGGTGGGGCTGGGCCTGGGCCTGGGGCTGGGGCGTTCGCTGCGCCGACGGACGGCGACGGACGTCGGTGCGGGGCGAGAAGCCGAGGTCCTCCAGGGAACGGTCCGGCCAGATGTGGCGGAACACCCGCTCGTAGGCGTAGTTGGGGCAGCGGATCTCGCCGGCCTCGACGCGTCCGATGTAGCGGGCGTCGCAGGAGACGTGTTCGCCGATCTCCCGGGCCGCCCGGCGGATCGCGGTGGCGAACTCGGCGGGGGACAGGTCGCCGCGCAGCTCGCGCATCGCGGCGTTGGGGGAGGGGGCGGGAGGGGCGGCTGCGGGGGCCAGGATTGCCATGAGTCGCTCCGAGCATCGTGCGGGGTGGGGCCCGTGGGTCGGGTGGTCCCGACCGAGGCGACGGCTCGACAGTACCGGCTGTCATCAGGGTCTCACGATGGGTGTCCGGGAAAATTGCGCTTATTACTGGCTAAAGCGGACATTTCTTGGGAGATCTGCCATGAAATGCCATGGCTTGCTGTAAGGCGCCCCGTGGCTATCTGTGGGTCAGGCCCGTTGTGTTGATATCGGGAGACCGGGCGCTGCCCGCCTCTCGGCCGCAGTGCCAGCCACATTCATACCATCAGTTCACTTGTCTTACTGACGGGTCATCAAGTCTCCGCTCACTGTGCGAAGTCGAGCGGCCCGAGGTGGACAGGACGGGCAGGGTGGTACGGGGAGCGAACCGAACCAGGAGGGCCCGCATGATGGTCACCGGAGCGCCACAGTTCCACTCGGTCGAGCCCCCGCCCCTCGGTCGACCGGCGGCCGGTCGCACACCTGCGGGGCGGTCGGCCGCCGCACGCGCGGCCGTCACCCGGGGGTACAGCCGGCGGTGCGACACCGTCACCGTGCCGCTGCGCTATGGCCTGGAGACCGTCGACATCCTGCGGCTGCGGGGGGCCTGCGGTTCGGTGGTGCAAGGGGAGACCGGAGCCAGCGTCGACTTCCTGGTCCCCGCCGGCACGGCCGAGCTCTGGCATCTGCCCGGCACCTCCTGTACCGCCGGCTCCGCCGCCCTGTCGGCCACCGACCCACGCTGGCTGCTGCCACCGACCGGCCCCGGGCTGAGCCCGAGCACCACGGATCCCTGGGTGCTGCGCTCCGCGCTGTGCGAGGCGGCGCGCACTCTGACGGCCGGTGGCCTGGGGCCTTTCTGAGCCTGGTGGCTGTGCGTCCTGGGCTCCGTGCTTCTGCGCTCGGCGCATCCTGCCTGGTGTCCTGCCTGCCCGCGTGTCCTGCCTGAGCGTCCTGCGCACGCTGGTTGCGTGTCCCGCGCACCCCGGTTGCCCGTTCCGGGCCTCCCACCTGCGCGTTCCGTGCCGGCACCGGCGATACTTCGCTCCATGGGACGAGAGCGACGGGCCCCGCGCAGGCGGCCGACCACGGACGACGCGACCGCTGCCGTCGAGGCTGCCGACGTCGGCGGCCCGCGTTCACGGCGGACCGACACCGGTCTGGCCGAGCTCGTCCCCGACCGCGACCACCCGCAGGCCTGGTCGCTGCTGCTCGACGGCGCCCCGCAGTCGCACGTCGACCTCGCCGACCCCACTCGGCTCGGCTTCGAGTACCAGCGCCGACTCGGTCACCTGGTCGACCTGGCGGCCGAGCCCGGCAAGCCCATCCAGGTGCTGCACCTCGGTGGCGGCGCGCTGACCCTGGCCCGCTACACCGCCGCGACCCGGCCACGCTCCCGGCAGCAGGTCGCCGAACTCGACACCGGTCTCACCGAGTGGGTCCGCGCCGAACTCCCGCTGCACCCGAACTGGCAGATCAAGGTCCGTGGCGCCGACGCCCGCACCGTCCTGGAACGGGCCCCCGAGGCCGGCGCCGACCTGGTGATCGCCGATGTCTTCTCCGGTGCCCGGGTCCCCGCGCACTGCACCACCGTCGAGTTCGCCACCCTGGCTGCCCGAGCCCTGGCCCCTGGCGGCCGTTATGCGGTGAACATCACCGACGGCGCCGGGTTGGCCTTCGCCCGCTCCCAGGTGGCCACCCTGCTGGCGGTCTTCCCCGAAGTCGCCCTGATCGCCGACCCGGCGGTGTTGCGCGGCAAGCGCTTCGGCAACCTGATCCTGGCGGCGGCTCACACCCCGCTGCCGATCGCGGAGTTGACCCGCCGGGTGGCCAGCGACTCCGCGCTCGGCCGGGTCGAGCACGGCGCGGATCTGGCCGCCTTCACCGGTGGCGCAGCCGTCGCCACCGACGCGGCCGCCGCCCCCTCGCCGGCCCCGCCCCCGGACGCGTTCAAGTGGGCGGGCCGCTGACCACGGCGAGTGGGGACACCCGAGGGTGAGGGCGTGCGGCTCAGTGGCCGCGTGGCAGCCCTCGGTGCTTGTACATCGCCGCGCCGGTCAGCAGCAGGCCCGCGGCGATCGGGATCAGCACCGCGTTCTCCACGCCGGTGGCCGCGAGCGGTCCCGCCGAGGTGGCCGCGGCCACTGCCTGCTCGCCGATGGCGATCGGCCCGGCGTGGTTCGGCAGGCTCGCACCGGGCTCCGTCCCGGTCGCCGGGAGCGGGGCGCCGACCAGGGACCGCTCACCGTCGCGGGAGGCGGCGAGCTCGGCGGTACGGGCCGTGAACGCGACTGCCGAGCCTGCGTAGGCCGAGCCGCCGCCGGCCTGCCCTTCGTCGGTCGTGCCCGCAGGATCGGCGGCCGCCCCGTGGGTCCACGCCTCACCCGTCCGCCAGGCGTCCGGCGAGGAGTTGGCACGGTTCCTCGCCGCCTCGCTGTCGGACGCGGCAGGTGAGCCGATCCCGCCGAAGATCCGCCCCGACCGTTCCCCGCTGCCGCTGCCGCTGCCGCTGCCGCTGCCGCTGGCGCCGCTCGCCGAAGCCGGGTGCCCGGCGTCGCCGGTCGCGGGTGCGGCTTGGGTACCTCGTGCACCGGGCTGGGCGGGCACGGCGGGCAGCAGTACAGCGGCGAGGGCGAACGCGTCCGGTACGGCCGTCGCCTGTCCGGGCAGGGGCAGGTCGCCCGCGCGGATCCGGCTGTGCAGCAGCTGGTCGACGTTCCCCGCCTCCGCCCCAGCCGTGCCGAGGACGCCGCCGTCGCCGGTACCGGACCCAGGCGCACCGACGGTCCGGACCGTGTCGCTGGCCACCTGTCCCGCGCCGACCCCGGTGCTCGCGTAGGCGTAGGCGGCCGTCACGCCGAGCCCGAGCCCCCAGACCTGCGCGAGCACCGCACCGCCGGCCGCCAATGTGCGGGCTCGTTGCCGGGGCAGCCGGTGGCCGCTGCCGGGCGCCGGTACCGGTGCGGGGGCGGACGAGGCGGCGGGCGGCGGTTCGGGCGCGGGTGACGCGTGATTGGCTCGCACGTGAGAGGAGAACGAGCCGCCCCGTCACGAGGTCACGGCCGCGCCCCAGGCGCCGGCAGGGGCGATTTTCAGCCGATCTGACGTTATGACAGATCGGGCCCGCTCAGCCGTTGGGCCGCAGCGTCCAGAGCACGCTCATCACGCCGGTCACCGCGCCGTCCTCGCGGGTGATCTCCACCGCCACCGGGAACTCCGGGCGCTGCCCGGCGTCCAGCTCGGCGATGATCTCCTCGGCCGGGCGACCCAACGTGGCGGTGGCGGTCACGGTGCCCATCGCCAGCTTCTTGTAGGCGATCTCGGCGCTGACGGCCAGCGGCACCGCGCGCGAGAGCTGGTCCCCGAAGGCGGCCAGCACGATGCAACCGCTGGCCGACTCGCCCAGGGTGAACATCGCACCGGCGTGCGGCCCGCCCACGTGGTTGTGGAAGTCCGGCTGGTCCGGCAGCTGCAGCACGGCCCGCTCCGGGCTCGTCTCCAGGTAGGTCAGGTTCAGCGTGCGGGCCATCGGAACGGTGGAGGCCAGCAGCTGGCCGATGGTGGGAGTCGTCATGGCGGCTATGTTACTTGCGAGTAGCCGACTCGGACAGAGGGGATTCGGATAGTCGGAAACGCCGAGAGGGCCTGATCTCGAAGAGATCAGGCCCTCTCGGACTTGGGGTGAGTGACGGGACTCGAACCCGCGGCCACCTGGACCACAACCAGGTGCTCTACCAACTGAGCTACACCCACCATCTGTCCGGCGCGTTCCCGCGCTGACAGGAAGAACTCTACAGGATCCGAGCGGGTGCTCGCGCCAGGGTTTCGCGGTGCGGTGGGAGTGCGGGCAGGTGGGTGACCTGGGTCACAACGACCGCGCCCAGCACCGGACTCCGGGTGCTCCGGGTGGCACCCGGAGGTCGGCCTGTCGCCCCGCTCCGCCTCAGTCCGCTCCGCCTCAGTCCTCGGACAGCTGGTACTTGGCTGCGATCCGTCGGGCGTCCTCGGTCTCCGGCCCGGGCGCCGGAACGAACACCGCCTCGCGGTAGTACTGCAGTTCGGCGATGCTCTCCCGGATATCCGCCAGCGCCCGGTGGCTGCCCCCCTTCTGCGGGCTGTTGTAGTACGCCCGGGGATACCAGCGGCGGGACAGCTCCTTGATCGAGGAGACGTCCACGATCCGGTAGTGCAGGTGTCCCTCCAGGGCCGGCATGTCCCGGGCCAGGAAGCCGCGGTCGGTGGCCACCGAGTTCCCGCACAGCGGGGTCTTCCCGGCCTCGGGCGCGTGCTGGCGGACGTAGTCGAGCACCAGCTGCTCGGCCTCGGCGAGCGTCACCCCGTCGGCGAGCTCGTCGAGCAGACCGGAGGAGGTGTGCATCTGGCGCACCACCTCCGGCATGGTCTCGAGCGCCTGGGCCGGCGGGCGGATGACGACATCCACGCCCTCGCCGAGGATGTTGAGCTCGGAGTCGGTGACCAGCGCCGCCACCTCGATCAGCGCGTCGCGCTCCAGGTCGAGGCCGGTCATTTCACAGTCGATCCATACCAAACGGTCGTTCACATGACTCACCCTACGGCGCTCCTACCCGTGCTGGGCAGCCGCCGGGCCCGAGGCGCGGGCGGGTTGGGTGGCTGACGGTCCGTCAGGTGACCGGTTCGGGCCGCTCCGGGGGCGGCCCGGGGGATGCGCCGGTCCGGCGGATGGGACGGCGGGGCGGGCGGAACCCCGCTGTCGGGGCGCGGCCCGGCAGTCGGGGTTCGATCCGTTGCCGGGGCGCGGCTCGCCCCGGCAACCGTCGGTCAGTCCGGCGCAGGCGGTCAGGCCTCGGGCTCCGCCGTCGAGGGCCCGTCGGGATCGGCCTCGCTGCGCGCCGACCCGTCGGTGCGACCGGCGGCCGTGGCGGCTCCCACGGTGCCGTTCCCGCCGGGGCTCGGCGGGCGTCGCATCCCCCCGGCCGCGCGCTGGTCGCTGACACCCCGCTGACCGTTCGCCGTCCCGGCCACCCCCGCTGCGCCGGCCACTCCCGCTGCGCCCGTGGTGCCGGTGAGTCCCGTCGGGCCCACCACACCCGGTCGTCCGGCCAGGCCCGTTCGAGCCGCGGCACCGGTGACCGGTCGGACCGCCGGCCGCGAGGCCGGTCGCCCCTCCGCGCCCCGTTCCGAACGCGCCTCACCCCGGCCGTCCGTGGGCCGGTCGGTGCGGTGGCCCGCGCCGGCACCGCGCGCGCTCGGCTGCGGGTGGCCGTCCTCCGCCACCGCGTGCTCGACTGGCCGGGCAGCCGGACCGGGCCCGCGTCGCGTCGCCGGACCGGGCTGCGGAGGTACCAGCGGACGGATCCGGTTCTTCCCCGGTGCCGGAAGCGCGGCCTGCCCGCCACCGCGCGCCTTGCCGCCGCCCGTCACACCGCCCGAACCGCCCGAACCACCCGAACCACCTGCGCCACCTGCGCCACCCTGGCCGGTGCCGATGCCCGAGCCGGCGACCATGCCCAAGCCGGCCGAGCCGCCGGAAGCACCGAGCATCCCCCGCCCGGGCCACCGCTGCCCGCCACGGTCGTCGCCCCGCCTGGCGCCCCGCTCGTCGCTCCGCCATGGGCGCCACTGCTCGCCGCCGTGCCGGCGGGAGCGGCACCGAAGGCCATCGCCGCCGCTCCGGCCAGACCGGCCGTCGACCCGGCGCCGGCCAGTCCGGCCGTGCCCTGCACCGCGCCCTGCGCGGGCATGCCGACCAGCGCGCCCGGCCCCGGGCGGCGCGCGCGGTAGCTGGTCCGATAGGCGGCGGGGGAGACGCCGAGCTGTCGCCGGAAGTGCCCGCGAAGCGCCACCGGCGAACGGAACCCGCAGCGCCGGGCGACGTCGTCCACCGAGAGCTCCGAGGTCTCCAGCAGCCGCTGCGCCTGCAGCACGCGCTGGGTGATCAGCCACTGCAAGGGCGCGCTGCCGGTGAGCGTGCGGAACCGCCGGTCGAAGGTGCGACGGCTCATGTAGGCACGCGCGGCCAGCACCTCGACGTCGAACTGCTGGTTCAGGTTCTCCAGCGCCCAGGTCACGACCTCGGCCAGCGGGTCGTTCCCGATCTCCTCAGGTAATGACTGGTCGATGTACTGCGCCTGACCGCCGCCGCTGCGGCGGTTGGGCACCACCAGGCGGCGGGCCAGCGCGTTGGCGGCCTCGGCACCGTGGTCGCTGCGCACCACGTGCAGGCAGAGGTCGATCCCGGCGGCCGTGCCGGCGGAGGTGAGCACGTCGCCGTCGTCCACGAAGAGCTCGCGCGGGTCGACGTGCACCCGCGGGTAGCGCTTGGCCAGGGTCGGCGCGTACATCCAGTGCGTGGTGGCGGGTCGACCGTCCAGCAGGCCGGCGGCGGCGAGCACGAACGCGCCCGTGCACAGCCCGATGATCCGCGCGCCCTCGTGGTGGGCCTTGCGCAGTGCGGCGATCGCCTCGACCGGTGGCGGCTGCGAGATCGACCGCCAGGCCGGGACGACGATGGTGCCGGCCCGGGAGAGCGCCTCCAAGCCGAACGGCGCGGTGAGCGTCACGCCTCCGGTGGTGGTCAGCGGGCCCTCCTCGCCCCCGCAGACCAGCAGGCGGTAACGCGGGACGCCGGCGTCCTGGCGGTCCACCCCGAAGACGGAGAGCGGGATCGAGCTCTCGAAGATGGGCGCACCGCTGAAGATCAGCACGGCCACGGTCTCACGCCGGCGACGCCCCGCGAGCTTGCGCGGAGCGACGCCCAGGCCGGGGCCGGGCACGCCCGGTCCTGCGCCGCCCGGTCCCACGCCGCTCTGGCTTGCGTTGCTCTGGCCTACGCCGCTCTGCGCCATGGTGCTCTGCCCGACGCCACCGAGGCCCGCGCCGCTGCCGAGGACACCAGCGGGCGAGTTGACGGGTAGTCCGCTGTTCGGTCCGGACGCCGTGCCGATACCGGTCTCGGGGGCACTGCCAGGACCTGATGCCACGACAGCTCCCATCACCGTCGACGCGGACAGCGACCCGAACGACGACTCCTGACGGACCGTTCGATTCGGTCGCGGACTATTGAGCATGCCTGTGCCAGTGAGCGTGTCGGTACCAGTGGTGTTGGCGGCCTTCGCCTGGGCGGTGAGCGTGACGGTACTTCTCGGGACGCGGGCCCCCCGGCCGGCCGGGGACTGGCCGCTGTCAGGACCTGTCTCGCTCCTGCTCACCCTGTTCAAGGCGCCCAAGCCCCCTCGGTGGTGTGGTGTGGTGGTGCGGCACTGCTCAACAAGATCGAATCTACTGGGTGGACCGTTGCCGTTGTGACAAGTTCACCATCCGACGCTATGTCGACATGGCAATTTGGCGTGATGCATTCGATCACGAAGCGTGGCACCCGTCGACCCCCCTGGGAAGGGGGCAGGTGGGCCGGCGGCTGGTTGCGGCACTGCCGACCCCCGTCGGTGCTGGACGCCTGACCTCTGAGGGAGGCGTGGCCTGGCGCGATGCCCAACCCTGCTTGACCGGACCGAGACTGACTGAAAATCGGTGTTGCGGAGCAGGGGCGCGTGGTGCACGTGTGCGCCCTGTCGGTGCTGCCCCTGCGCCGCACGGGGGTGCCTGTTGTGTCGCGTCGGGCCACATCGAGGGTACGTCGATGCAGCCTCCGTCACGGCGCCGGTTCGAGCCGGGTCGGGTCCGGACTCGGTGCCACCCGGTGCCGAGCCCGCGCCGAGCCCGCTCCGACCCCGCTCCGACCCCGCGCCCACCCGGTGCCCACCCGGCGCCTACCCGGCCGGGCGCGAGCGCCGATCCGGCCGGACCGACCCGGCTCGAACCGGCCATCCGCCCGGGGTGGCACGGAGTGCGTGGCGCGGTGATTCGCCCGGAAAAGCGCCGGGCCGGCTCGGCGGTCGGCGAGCGAGATCTTCGTTGTCAGTGTTCTGTTGTCGAACAAACTCGTTTCAAGCGCATCTCGATGCCCCCAATTCTCTGGATTATCAGTTAGTCGCCCAGCGGCATTGCGAGGATATGCAGCCACCGCGATCGCGGACTCATCGCGTGCGCAGCGGGGGAGCGACGCGGTAACGGCCCCTGCTCCACACTTGAACGACGTCTCCGGACGGCAGGCCGAGGCGATTTTTCTTCCGCAGTCGAACGGTATCTTCCGTCCCCTGGCGGCCCGTTGTGCCCTCGCTCAGGCGCTCGCCGTCCGCTCGCCCTGCCACCCCTGGCCGCTCACCCTGTGGTGCCCGTCCCCGCGACCGTCCAGGACCGCGTTCCCGGGCCCAGGACGGGGTGGGAACCGAGCACGAGCTCCACCGCCTCGGGAAGCCCCGGCGCGCTCAGTGTGGGCCGGTAACCCCGCTCCGACCAGGGACGTCCGTGGTGCAGCCAGACGCTGCGGATTCCGGCCACCTCGGCGCCGGCTATGTCGGCGGGGGCGTGGTCGCCGATCATCCAGGTGTCCGCGGCCCAGTCGGCGGCCGGGGGCACGCCGCAGCGCTGCGCGGCGATCTCGAAGATCAATGGGTCCGGCTTGGCGCAGCGTGCCTCCTCGGAGACCACCCAGGCGTCGACCAGGGCGCCCAGCCCGGTTCGCCGGATCTTCTCGACCTGGGCGCCGGTCCCGCCGTTGCTGACGATGGCCAGCATCCAACCGGCGGTCCGCGCCGCCCGCAGCGCCTTCACATGGGAGTTCGGGCAGTGGATATGAGAATTGATCCCCCGTCGGTAGTGGGTCAGCAGGGCGTCCAGCGACAGGTCCAGGCCGTACCGACGCAGTGCCGCGCCGAGCACGGTGCTGCGGGGGACGTAGCCGCCGCCGTCGATCGTGGTCAGCCAGTCGAGGTCGCTCGGTGGCAGGCCGTATTCACTGAGAAACCCCGCGGCCCAGGCCTGGAAGGCGGCGTCTCGTGGGAGCAGCGTGTTGTCGAGGTCGAGCAGCAGCAACGGCATGGCGTGCATGCTGCCAGCGGCGCCCCCTTCGAGGAAGGGAATCCGCAGATCGGAGCGGTTGTCGGCGCGCTGCAGCGGTCCAGGGCACGTTGGTTGCAGCTCACCGGTCTCAGGTGTCACGGCATCCTCATCAAGCCCACCTCCTTCTGAACTCCGCACCTACGGTGCGTGGCCAACCTGTTGCGTCCACAGACTCCGTCAGGCAAGCTCCTGGGAACCGCGCGAAGCGGGGCGTCATCTCGCTGTTACGGGGCGCGCGTCGATTACTTCGCGCCGCCGCCATTAGCGGGATCGTTGCCGTACTCAGCCGCAATGGCTGGGCGGCCAGGTCCGGTCGTCGTACTCTGAAAGGAACAGGTCACTTACGGTGCAGCTCGGCCTCAACCGACCACGTGCCAATGAATGGCCTGCCGCCTGCGCAGCGCTGTCCTTCCTGTCGGCCCATCTCACTCGAAGAGTCTCGAATCATGGCCGGTTTTGAGTCTCCCCGATCTTCAGACCTGCTCCGCTTTCCCGGAGCGGCAGATATCTCCACGGCGGATTCGCTGCTCGACGCATCCCGGTCACCACAGTCGCCGCAGTCAGGGTCCCGTGGTGGAAAGCCCGGTAGTGGAAAGACCGGCGGCGGAACAACGCGCCGCAGTCGGCTCATGTCTTGGCAACGCCGTCGGCAGGCGGCGTCGGCCGAGGTTTCGGATGGTGTCGGTACCACGCCAGGTGCCGGCGAGGATGGCGGAGGCGACGTGAAGTCCCGGCACCCCAAGCAGACAACTCCTCTTGGTGAGGAGACGCCCACGTTGCAGACCGAGAACACTCGGTCCTGCGACCCGGCCTTCCAACACGGTGTGGTGGTCGGCTTCGACGGCTCGCTGTCCAGCGAGCGGGCACTCGCCTATGCCGTGGGCATGGCCCGCCGTTCCCAGTGCGGCCTGGTCATCGTGCATGTGGCCAACCGGCTGCCCACCACGGTCTGGGCGGGCTGTGAACCTCCAGTCTTCGTGGACGCCCCCGACTACCGCACCGAGGTGCTCGGCCTGGAGCTCGCCTGCGCGGACTTCCTGACCGGTGTCCCCTGGATCCTGGTGGAGCGTGGCGGCGACATCTGCCACGAGATCGAGGAGGTCGGTAAGGAGTACGCCGCCGACGCGATCGTCGTGGGCACCACGCACCGCCTGATCGGGCGGATTTTCGGCTCGATCTCGGGCCGACTGGCCCGCCGGGCCAACCGACCGGTGATCGTGATTCCCTGAGCTTCTGCAGTCTCTGCGCCGGCGTCAGAGTGGCGTGCCAAGTGGGTTGGTATTACTGATTCCGATATGCCAGGGAATCCGTTCGATTGCCTCCGAGTCGGCCACTGAGTGCCCGTCAGGGAAGCCGTCCGCCCACGAACACGGCGGCTCACGTTTCTTCGCCCCGTCGGGCCGACCCCGTGGACGACCAATGGACAGGCGGGGCCTGGGAGGGTCGGGGTGGGGTCCCGACGGCCGGCGGGGTGACCGGCCGTCAGGACCGCGATGGTGACCTGCGCAGGGTCAGGAGTTCATGCCCAACTCGCGTGCGATCAGCATCCGCTGGACCTCGGAGGTGCCCTCGCCGATCTCCAGGATCTTGCTGTCGCGCCAGAAGCGGGCGACCGGGTACTCGTTCATGAAGCCGTAGCCGCCGTGGATCTGGGTGGCCTCGCGGGCGTTGTCGACCGCGGCTTCGGAGGAGTAGAGCTTCGCGATGGCGGCCTCCTTCTTGAAGGGCTCGGCGAGCAGCAGCCGGGAGGCCGCGTCCCGCCAGGCCAGGCGTGCCATGTGGGCGCGGGTCTCCATGTCGGCGATCTTGAACTGGATGGCTTGGTTGGCCCCGATCGGGCGGCCGAAGGCCCGCCTGGTCGCGGCGTAGCTGAGCGACTGGTCGACGCAGCCCTGGGCCAATCCCGTGGACAGGGCGGCGATGGCGATGCGGCCCTCGTCGAGGATCCGCAGGAACTGGGCGAAGCCCCGGCCGCGCTGGCCGAGGAGGTTGACTTCGGGGACTCGGCAATCGGTGAAGGACAGCTCGCGGGTGTCGGAGGCGTTCCACCCGACCTTCGAGTACTTCTTCGACACCTGGAACCCGGGGGTGCCGACAGGCACGATGATGGAGGAGATCTCCCGCTTTGACGAGGGATCAGCGCCCCCTTCACTCGAACGAGCGATCGGTTCGGTGAGCGCGGTCACCGTGACCAGGCCGGTGATGTCGGTGCCGGAGTTGGTGATGAAGCACTTCGTCCCGTTGATCACCCACTCCCGGGTGGTCTCGTCGAACCGGGCCGTGGTCCGGGTCGCGCCCGCATCGGAGCCGCCCTCGGGCTCGGTCAGGCCGAAGGCGCCGAGGATCTCGCCGCGCGCCAGCCGGGGCAGCCACTCGCGCTTCTGCTCCTCGGTGCCGAAGCGGTAGATCGGCATCGCGCCGAGCGAGACGCCGGCCTCAAGGGTGATGGCAACCGAGGAGTCGACCCGGGCGAGCTCCTCCAGGGCGAGGCAGAGCGCGAAGTAGTCGCCACCCATGCCGCCGTACTCCTCGGGGAACGGCAGGCCGAACAGGCCCATCCGTCCCATCTCCTTGACGATCTCGTACGGGAACTCCTCCCGCTCGTAGAAGTCGCCGATCGTCGGCGCGACCACATCGTTGGCGAACTCCGCGACGGTGCGGCGAAGCTCCTCGTACTCGGAATCCAGTCGGTGGTCGAGCATCTGATCCTCCATTGGTTCGCCCGATTGGGTGTGCCGGGCGCAGGGTGGCGCGACGGGTGTCGCAGAGGCGAAACGGCGCGCGATGGCGCGCCAGAACGGAGCGCGCTGTGCCGATGCCTCGCATCGGCACAGCGCACCGGTTGATCAGCCTGTCGAGGACGGGAGCGTGGCGGCGCCGACCAGGGCCTGGACCGCGCGGGACGGGCTGGGACGTCCCAGCCGCCCGGCCAGCCAGGCACTGGTGGCGGCGAGCGCGGTGAGGTCCACGCCGGTCTCGATGCCGAGACCGTGCAGCATCCACACCAGGTCCTCGGTGGCGAGGTTGCCGGTGGCGCTCTTCGCGTACGGGCAGCCGCCGAGCCCGCCGGCCGAGGCGTCGACGACGGTGATGCCGTGCCGCAGCGCGGTGAGGGTGTTGGACAGGGCCTGCCCGTAGGTGTCGTGGAAGTGCACGGCGAGCCGCTCCACCGGGACCCCGGCGCGGTCGAACGCTTCGAGCAGTCCGGCCACCTGCCCCGGCGTGGCGACGCCGATGGTGTCGCCCAGGCTCAGCTCCGCGCAGCCGAGTTCGAGCAGCCGCAGCCCAGCGGTGACCACCTGGTCGGCGCCGACCGGGCCCTCCCACGGATCGCCGAAGCACATCGAGAGGTAGCCGCGGGCGCCCACGCCGGCCTCGACCGCCCGGGTGACGACGGGGCGGAACATCTCCAGCGCCTCCGCCATCGAGCGGTTGAGGTTCCGCTGGGCGAAGGTCTCGGTGGCGGAGGCGAAGACGGCGATCTCGTCGGCCCCGCGAGCCAACGCCCGCTCGAGGCCGCGCTCGTTGGGCACCAACACCGGCAGCCGGAGTCCCTGGTACTGCTCGCGCAGGCCGGTGACCCGGGGGAGCAGCTCCTCCGCATCGGCCAACTGGGGGACCCACTTGGGATGGACGAAGCTGGTGGCCTCCACGGTCCGGAGCCCGGCCGCAGCGAGTCGGGCGATGAACTCGGCCTTCACCTCGACGGGGACCAGGGAGCTCTCGTTCTGCAGGCCGTCGCGGGCGCCGACCTCGTGGATCCGCACCCGGGCCGGTAGCGCCGGGTCCCGGACCACTGCGGGCAGCCCGAGTTCCAGCACTCCAGGGTCGGCCGACTGCTCCGAACGGGTGGAGTTGTCGGGGGCCTGGTTCTGAGTGCTCATCAGGAAGCCACCTCCTCGGGCTCCGTGGTGGCGGCCGTCTCGTCGGGCAGGACGACCGCGAGCAGCTGCTCCATCGCGACGGTGCTGCCTGCGGTGATGTGCAGCTCGCTGACCGTGCCGTCGTGCGGCGCGGAGATCACGTGCTCCATCTTCATGGCCTCGAGGACCAGCAGGGCCTGTCCGCGCCGGACCACGTCTCCCACCGAGGCCTTGACCACGGTGACCGTGCCCGGCATCGGCGCGGTGAGCGCACCGTGGTGCGCGTCGGCGGACGCGGTGCGGTCGGCGACCGGGTCGTAGGGGTGCACCGCCCAGCTGTCGCCGTCGCTGCCGAGCCAGATCACCGGCCCGACGCCGGCCGCCGGGGCGTTGTCAGTGGCGAGCGCAAAGGTGGAGCGCAGACCGTCGAGGGTGAGCGACAGACTCGTGCCGCCGAGCGTGGCGCGGGCCCGGCGGATCGGCCCGTCACCCAGACGGACCAGCAACTCCGGGAAACCCGTTGACGGACTGTCAGAGGCCTCGATTACGGTGTCGGCACTGACAGGTCGTACTCGTACCGACACCGGGTCCTGCCCGGAGACGCGGAGTCGGTGCGTCGTCCAGGCCGGTTCGCCGGCCAGGCGCCAACCGGAAGGGAGCGCGAAGGGATCGGTCCAGCCGTCGGAGGAGGCTGGCGCGAGCAGCAGGTGCCGCACGAGTGCCGCGGCGAGGTAGACGGCTTCCGAGACGGCGGGCGACTGCTCGGTCGCGGAGGCGGCGGCTGACGGTACCTCGGAGCTGACCACCGCGAGGTCCCGCGAGGTGTAACGGTCGCGACTGTCGTCCAGCAGTTCGGGGTGTTGCTGGACGGCTCGCTCGACCAGTCCGGTGTCCAGTCGGCCGGCGACCACCTCCGGGTGGGCGAGCAGTCGGCGCAGGAAGCCGGTGTTGGTGGTCAGACCGAGGATCCGGGTGTCCGCGAGCGCGGCGCGCAGGCGGAGCAGCGCTGTCGGGCGGTCGGGTCCGTAGGCGATGACCTTGGCCAGCATCGGGTCGTAGACGCTGCCGATGTCCGTGCCGGCGGTGAGGCCGGAGTCCACCCGCACGCCCTCACCGCGCGGCTCGTCCAGCAGGAGGATCCGGCCGCCGGTCGGCAGGAAGTCCCGGGCCGGGTCCTCGGCGCAGATCCGGGCCTCGATGGCATGACCGAGAAAGGAGACGTCCGACTGAGCGAACGACAGAGACTCACCGGCCGCGATCCGCACCTGCCACTCGACCAGGTCGAGCCGCTCCGGCGCGGACTCGCCGGCCGGGGACGGTCCGGCTGACCAGGCGACGGACGGACGGTCCGGTTGAGCGGTGCCCGGCTGCACGGTGCCCGGCTGTGCAGTGGCGGACCGACCGGTGGCCGACCTGCTGATCGCGACCGCGAGTTCGGTCACGGGGTGCTCGACCTGGAGGCGGGTGTTCATCTCCATGAAGAAGAACTCGCGGACCGGTGCCGTCCCGTCCGCTGCCGACTCCGCGTCCGCTCCCGACTCCGCGTCCGCCCCCCACGCCGCTCCCGGCTCCGCTTCTCCCCGGCCGCCGGCCGAGGGCGCGTCCGGATCGTCACCGGGCACGATGAACTCCACCGTGCCTGCACCGGTGTACCCGCAAGCCTCGGCCGCCCGGACGGCGGCGGCCCCCATCGCGGCCCGCGTCTGCGGGTCCAGCAGAACGGAGGGTGCCTCTTCGATCAGCTTCTGATGCCGGCGCTGCAGACTGCACTCGCGCTCGCCGAGGTGCACGGTGGTCCCGTGGGCGTCCGCCAGCACCTGTACCTCGATGTGGCGGGGGCGGTCGACCCAGCGCTCCAGCAGCAGGGTGTCGTCGCCGAAGGCGGTGCGGGCCACCCGGCGGGCCGCGGCGAGCTCGGCGGGCAGCTCGGCAGGGTCGCGGACCAGCCGCATGCCCTTTCCACCGCCGCCGGCCGACGGCTTGATCAGCACCGGGTAGCCGATCTCCTCGGCGGCGCGGATCAGCTCCTCGTCACTGGTCGCCCCGCCACGGCTGCCGGGCACCACGGGCACGCCGACCGCGCGGACCGCCTCCTTGGCGTTGATCTTGTCGCCCATCAGCTCCACGGCCGCGGCCGGCGGGCCGATGAAGACCAGTCCGGCCTCGGCGCAGGCCTTGGCGAAACCGGGGTTCTCGGCCAGGAAGCCGTAGCCGGGGTGGATGGCCTGGGCACCGGTGCGCAGGCCTGCGGCGATGATCTGGTCGCCCCGCAGATAGGTCTCGGCGGCGCTGCTGTCACTGCGGTCGGCGGGGCCGAGCCGGACGGCGAGGTCGGCCTCGCGGACGTGCCTGGCGTCGGCGTCGGCGTCGCTGTAGACGGCGACCGACCGAACGCTGAGCCGTCGCAGGGTGCGGATCACCCGCACGGCGATCTCGCCGCGGTTGGCGACCAGGACGGTGTCGAACATGGGAGGTGTTCCTCCGAGGCGAGGGAGTGGAGCAGAAGAGGACGAGGGGACGGAGCGGGCAGACCGGGGCGGCCCGGAGAGAGCCCAGGTCACATCCGGAACACGCCGTACGGAGCGGGCGGCGCGAGCGGGGCGTTGGCGCAGGCGGTCAGGGCCAGCCCGACCACCGTCCGGGTGTCCATCGGGTCGATCACGCCGTCGTCCCAGAGTCGCGCGGTGGCGTAGTACGCGTTGCCCTGCCGTTCGTACTGTTCCCGGACCGGGCGCTTGAACTCCTCCTCGGCCTCGGCGGGCCACTCCTCGCCACGTGCCTCGAACTGGTCGCGGCGCACGGTGGCGAGGACCGAGGAGGCCTGCTCGCCGCCCATCACCGAGATCTTGGCGCCCGGCCACATCCACAGGAAGCGAGGTGAATAGGCACGACCGCACATCGAGTAGTTGCCGGCTCCGTACGAGCCGCCGATCACCACGGTCAGCTTCGGCACCCGGGTGCAGGCCACCGCGGTGACCATCTTGGCGCCGTGCTTGGCGATGCCACCGGCCTCGTACTGGCGGCCGACCATGAAGCCGGTGATGTTCTGCAGGAAGAGCAGCGGGATGCCGCGCTGGTCGCACAGTTCGATGAAGTGCGCGCCCTTCATGGCGGACTCGGCGAAGAGCACGCCGTTGTTGGCGACGATCCCGACCGGGTGGCCGTGGATCCGGGCGAACCCGGTCACCAGGGTGGCGCCGTACTCGGCCTTGAACTCCGCGAACCGGCTTCCGTCCACCAGGCGGGCGATCACCTCGCGGACGTCGTACGGCGTGCGCGGGTCCACCGGTACCGCGCCGTACAGCTCGGCCGGGTCGACGGCCGGCGGCTCGACCGGGGAGAGCGGCCACGGGTGGGCCGTGCGCGGGCCGAGGCCGGCCACGATGGTGCGCACGATGTCCAGCGCGTGTCCGTCGTCCTCGGCCAGATGGTCCGTCACACCCGAGGTGCGGGAGTGCAGTTCGCCGCCGCCCAGCTCCTCGGCGGTGACCACCTCACCGGTCGCCGCCTTCACCAGCGGTGGCCCGCCGAGGAAGATGGTGCCCTGGTTGCGGACGATCACGGCCTGGTCGCTCATCGCCGGGACGTACGCGCCGCCGGCCGTGCAGGAGCCCAGCACGGCGGCGATCTGCGGGATGCCGGCGGCCGAAAGGCGGGCCTGGTTGTAGAAGATCCGGCCGAAGTGGTCCCGGTCCGGGAACACCTCGTCCTGCATCGGGAGGAAGGCGCCGCCGGAGTCGACCAGGTAGATGCACGGGAGGCGGTTCTCCAGTGCCACCTCCTGTGCCCGGAGGTGCTTCTTCACCGTCATCGGGTAGTAGGTGCCACCCTTCACGGTGGCGTCGTTGGCCACCACCATGACCTCGCGCCCGGCCACCCGGCCGATTCCGGCGATCACACCGGCTGCCGGGGCGGCGCCGTCGTAGAGGCCGTCGGCCGCGAGCGGGCAGATCTCGAGGAACGGCGAGGCGGGGTCGAGCAGGGTGTCCACCCGGTCCCGGGGCAGCAGCTTGCCGCGCGCGGTGTGCCGGTCCCGTGCCTTGGCGCCCCCGCCGAGCGCGGCCTGGCCGAGCTTCTCGCGCAGCTCGGCGACCAGAGCCTGGTGCGCCTCGGTGTTGGTCCGGAAGGCGGCCGAGCCGGGGTCGACGGCCGAGCGCAGCCGCGGCGCCGGGGCAGCTGCCGCAGGGCTCACCGAGGACGCCGCAAGAGCGGACGCCGCACCAGCGGACGGGCCGACGGCCGAAGCCGCGCCTGGAGCCGTCAGTGCGCCGGCTCCCGTGGTTCCGGCGTTCCCCCACGGATCATGAGGGGTGAAGCCGGGCATCGACAGGGCCATCCCAAGAGCTCCCTTGCTCCCGGAAACCAGTGGACGGAGAGGCCGGTAGGCCCCGCGCCCCCAAGTTAATGGTTGTTAACTCCTGTGGCCAGGTTAACCAGCGATAACCCCCCTGTCTACGATGGGATTCATGTCGAACAGCCCTGGTGTCCCCGCGACCCCCCGCCGCGACCAGATCCGCCGCGAGGCTGCTCGGCTTTTCGCCGCCCGCGGCTTCCTCGGCGTAGGTGTGGACGAGATCGGCAAGGCGGTCGGGATCAGCGGTCCGGGCCTCTACCGGCACTTCTCCGGCAAGGACGCGATGCTGGCCGACCTCCTGGTCGGGATCAGTGAGCGGCTGCTGGACGAGGGGCGCCGCCGGGCCGGCGCCGCGCACGGCCCGCGGGCCGCGCTGGACGCGCTGATCAGCGGCCACGTCGACTTCGCGCTGGACGACTCCGACCTCATCACGCTGCACGACCGCGAACTTCTCCACCTCAAGGAGGAGGACCGGCGCCAGGTGCGTCGGCTGCAGCGCGAGTACGTCGAGCTCTGGGTCGCCGCCGTCCAGGCCGCGTTCCCCGGGCTGGCCGCGCCCGAGGCCGAGCCGGCCGCCCGGGCCGCCGTGCACGCCGTCTTCGGACTGCTGAACTCCACGCCGCACAGCATCGGCGTTCGCCCGTCGTCGGCTTCCGGCCAGTCGGCTGCCGCCGGCGCGGAGCGCGTCGGCCTGCTGCCGCGCGCCGAGATGGCCGCCCTGCTGCACCGCCTCGCCCAGGGTGCGTTCGACGCGGCCGGCGTGTCCGATGGGAACGCCGCCTAGACCGCGGGCCCCGTAGAGCGCTGGCCGCAGGCCGGATCCGGACCCGGCGTTAGTCGTAGGACGAGCGCCCCCCGGCTCCTCCGTCCGGCGACCGGTGCGCCGGTGCTTCAGGTGGCGCAGCCTGGGAGGGAAGGAAAACCGGCCGGCGACGGTTGGTTCGTGCCAGGTCAGCTGTGCCAACCGTCGGTACGTCGTGGACGACCGCCTCACGAAATGGTTAGTATCCCTAAATATGCCTGAGACTCACGGCTCCACCAGGGAGATACCCGCAGCGGGGACAGTCGAAGGACCGTCCGCCCCCGCGAGGCACACCCCCGCCGCTCCCGGCGCCTCGGCCCGGCCTGCCCCGGCTGCGCCCACCAGGTCCCAGACGGCAGCCGCCCCAGCCCATGCCCCAACCCCAGCCCGCACGCCCACCCCGGGCCCCACGCCCGGCTGGTTGCGCCGTCTGGGCTCCTACTGCTGGCGCTACCGTCGCAACTTCCTGCTCTCCTTCGGCGCCTCGCTCGGCGGCATGGCGGTGACCGCCATCGTCCCGCTGATCACCAAGCTGATCATCGACGACGTCATCACCGCCCACACCCGCTCGCTCACCCCGTGGGCCGCCGCGCTGATCGTTGCCGCCCTGCTGGTCTTCGGCTTCACCCAGATCCGCCGGTACAGCGCGGGCCAGCTCGCCCTCGACGTCCAGCTCGACCTGCGCACCGACCTGTTCCGCTCGCTCACCCGCTTCGACGGCGCCCGCCAGGACGAGCTGGACACCGGTCAGATGGTCGGCCGCGCCACCTCTGACCTGCAGCTGGTCCACGGTCTGCTGTCGATGCTGCCGATGATGACCGGCAACCTGCTGCTCTTCGCCATGTCCATCGCGGTGATGCTCTGGCTCTCCCTCCCGCTGACCCTGGTCGCCCTGGTGATGGGCCCGGCGCTGTGGTGGGTGGCGACGCTGAGCCGCAAGCGGCTCTTCCCCGCGACCTGGGCCGCTCAGCAGGAGGCCGCGGCCGTGGCGGGCGTGGTGGACGGCGCGATCGGCGGCGTCCGGGTGGTCAAGGGCTTCGGCCAGGAGGATCAGGAGCTCGGAAAGCTGGAGCACGCTTCCCGCAGCCTCTACAGCGCCCGACTGCGGGCGATCCGACTGAACAGCCGCTTCACTCCGGCGCTGCAGGCGGTCCCCGCGCTCGCGCAGGTCGCCGTGCTGGCGCTGGGCGGCTGGCTGGCGGTCAACGGATCGGTCACCCTCGGCACCTTCGTCGCCTTCTCCACCTACGTGGCCCAGATGACCGGTCCGGTCCGGATGCTCACCATGGTGCTGACGGTCGGTCAGCAGGCACGCGCGGGCGTGGAGCGTGTCTTCGAGCTGATCGACGAGCGCCCGCTGGTCCAGCAGGCCCCCGACGCCCGCGAGCTGCATCCGGCGGCGGGCGTCCCGGTACTTGAGTTCGACCAGGTCGACTTCCACTACCAGCCGCACCAGCCGCACCAGGCACAGCAGCCGACCCAGCCGACCCAGCCGACTCAGTCGTACGACCACGCGGACGAGCCCGGCTCCGTGGAGCCGGCCCACACCCCGGTGCTGCGCGGCCTCAGCCTGAGTGTCGCCCCGGGCGAGACGCTCGCCCTGGTCGGCGCCTCCGGCTCCGGCAAGTCCACCGTCGCCCAGCTGATCCCGCGCTTCTACGACCCGACCGGCGGAACGGTTCGGCTCTACGGTGAGGACCTGCGCGAGCTCACCCTCGACTCGGTCCGCTCGGTGATCGGCATCGTCCCGGAGAACAGCTTCCTCTTCTCCGACACCGTGCGTGCCAACATCGCCTACGGTCGCCCGGACGCCACCGACCAGGAGATCGAGGCCGCCGCCCGCGCCGCGCAGGCCGACGGCTTCGTCCGAGAGTTGCCCGAGGGCTACCAGACCAAGGTGGGCGAGCAGGGCCTGACCCTCTCCGGCGGTCAGCGTCAGCGGATCGCGCTGGCCCGCGCGATCCTGGCCGACCCCAGGGTGCTGCTGCTGGACGACGCCACCTCGGCGGTCGACCCGCAGATCGAGGCCGAGATCCATCAGGCGCTGCGCACCGTGATGGCGGGTCGCACCACCGTGCTGATCGCCCACCGCCGTTCCACCCTGCAGCTCGCCGACCGGATCGCGGTGCTGGACCGCGGCCGCCTGCTCGACCTCGGTACCCACGCGGAGCTCGAGGAGCGATGTCCGCAGTACCGCGCGCTGATCACCGACCCTGAGGCCGACCTCAAGGCCGACGCGGCAGCGCGCACCACAGCCGAGGCCCCGGCGTCGGTCACCACCCCCGCCACCGGCACCCGCTCCACCGGCAGCCAGCGGCCCACCTCCCGAAGCACGGGCGCCCGCTCCGCCGACCCCGAGCTGCTCGCCAAGGTCGCCGCGCTGCCTCCGGCCACCGACCTGCCGGGCGTCCCGCTCGCTGACGCCGCCGCCGGTGACCTGCACTTCTCGCTCGCCCGGCTGCTCAAGCCGTTCCGCGCGCCGCTCGCACTCGCCTTCGTGCTGCTCGCGCTGGACGCGGGGGCCGGACTGGTGCTGCCGGTGCTGATCCGGCACGGCATCGACAACGGCGTCACCAAGGCGGCCATGGCCGGCGTGACCGCCCCCTCGGCAGCCGCACTGCTCGTGGTGCTGCTCGACTGGCTGGTGCAGAGCCTGGAGACCAAGGTCAGCGGCCGCACCGGGGAACGCGTCCTCTACACCCTGCGCCTGAAGATCTTCGGGCACCTCAACCGGCTCGGCCTGGACTACTACGAGCGGGAACTCTCCGGCCGGATCATGACCCGGATGACCACCGACGTCGACGCGCTCTCCTCCTTCCTGCAGACCGGCGTGGTCACTGCGGTGGTCAGCCTGCTGACCTTCTTCGGGATCTTCGCCGCCCTGCTGATCATCGACACCGGCCTGGCCCTGACGGTCTTCGCGGTCCTGCCGGTCCTGGCGGTGGCCACCCTGGTCTTCCGTCGCAAGTCCACCACCCAGTACCAGCAGTCCCGGGAACTGATCAGCTCGGTCAACGCGGACCTGCAGGAGAACGTCGCGGGGATACGGATCGTCCAGGCGTTCCGCCGCGAGGGCGACACCGTCGACCGGTTCGTCGAGCGCGGTCGGGCCTACCGCGAGGCTCGCGCGAAGGCGCAGCTGTACATCTCGCTGTACTTCCCGTTCGTCCAGTTCCTGTCCAGCGTCGCGGCCGCACTGGTGCTGATCGCGGGCGCCTCCCGGGTGGACGCCGGGACGCTGACGGTCGGTGCGCTGGTCGCCTACCTGCTCTACATCGACCTGTTCTTCGCCCCGGTCAACCAGCTCTCGCAGATCTTCGACGGCTACCAGCAGGCAGCCGTCGGCCTCGGCCGGGTCCGCGAGCTGCTGCGCACGCCGACCAGCACGCCGGCCGCCGCCGAGCCGGTCCCGGTGCAGCGGCTGCGCGGCGAGATCCACTTCGACGGGGTCAGCTTCGCCTACAACGGCGGCGGTGCCGGCAGCCCGGACGTGCTGACCGGCATCGACCTGCGGATCCCGGCCGGACAGACGGTCGCCCTGGTGGGTGAGACCGGCGCCGGCAAGTCGACGCTGATCAAGCTGGTCGCGCGGTTCTACGACGCGACCGGCGGCACGGTCCGGATCGACGGCACCGACATCACCAGCTTCGACCTGACCGGCTACCGGCACCGCCTCGGCGTGGTTCCGCAGGAGGCCTACCTGTTCGCCGGTACCGTCCGCGAGGCCATCGCCTACGGCCGCCCGGAGGCCACCGACGCCGAGGTGGAGGCCGCCGCCCGCGCGGTCGGCGCGCACGAGATGATCAGCGCGCTCACCGACGGTTACCAGCACGAGGTGGCCGGGCGCGGGCGCAACCTGTCGGCCGGTCAACGCCAGCTGATCGCACTGGCCCGCGCCGAACTGGTGGACCCGGACATCCTGCTGCTGGACGAGGCCACCGCCGCGCTCGACCTGGCCACCGAGGCGGCCGTCAACAACGCCTCCGACCGGCTGCGCGACGGTCGTCCGGACCGCGCCGGCCACCGCACCACACTGGTCATCGCCCACCGCCTGACCACCGCCGAGCGGGCCGACCGGGTGGTGGTGCTGGACCACGGACAGGTGGTCGAGGACGGCACGCACGACGAACTGCTGGCGGCTGACGGTCCGTACGCCAAGCTCTGGCGGGCCTTCGTCGCGGACGGTCATCCGGACCACGTTTCGGCCGAGGTGATCGGCTGAAAACCGCTGCCATCTGTTAGCCGATCGGCCGTTCTGCCAGTGGTTTGATTACGGAGCGATTTCGGCTCTGCGCCAAGCCGGTTGACACGCGGCCCACGGGGCGCCACCTGGTCCTCGGGTGGCGCCCCGACCTGGTAAACAGGCGGGGCGACCGCGCGGACAGCGGGACGCGATCCCCCGTACCACCTTGAGGTCGAGAGGCCCCCAGCCCATGTCTTCGCGTACCCGCGAGGCGGGGCGCAGTACTGCGCACCACGCTCCCACCGCCGGCAGCCTGCTCGGCGCCTCCGTCGGCGCCACCCCTGCCGACGCCAACCCCGCCGGCACCCGCTCCGGCACCGGCACCCGCCCCGCCAGGGCTCCCGTCGGCGTGGCCCTCGCCGCCGACCGGTCGCGGCTGCCGCTCGTCGCCTTGTTCACGGTCGGTGCGCTGCCCGCCTATCTGGCGCCTTGCATCGTCAGCCGGGTGACCGGCGAGCTCCAACTGACGGCCGCTCAGGCCGGCGTCGTCGGCACCGTCCTGCTGCTCGCCTCCGCCCTCGCAGGGATCGCCCTGGCCGGTCGGGTCGCGGTGATCGGTGGGGCCAGGCTCGCGCAGGGCGGACTGGTCCTGCTGCTGACCGGGTTCACCGCTGCCGGCACCGCCACGGTCGGTGCACCCGCACTGCTGCTGGTGGGCTGCCTGCTCGGCGGGCTCGGCGCGGGAACCGCCGCCGCCGTGGCTGCCACCGGGATCGCGTCCTCGCCCGACCCGCACCGCACCACCGTGCTCGGCCTGCTCGCCACCTCGGCCGCCGCCAGCACGCTCTACCTGCTGCTGCCGCGCCTCGGCAGCGTGCACGCCCTGCCGTTCCTGGCCCTGGCGCTGACCGGCGCACTGGCCTTTCCGCTGACCCTCCGACTTCCCGCGACGCCATCGCCGAACCCGAACCCGACGCCGACACCCACACCGACGCCGACACCGGATCCGACCGCTGCCCCGCACTGCTCCCAGCGCCTGCCGCGCCGCGCCGCCGGACTGGTACTGGCGGGCAGCATGGTGCTCTGGTCGCTCGCGCAGAACGCGCTCTGGGGAGTCAGCGGACAGATCGGGCAGCACCGGGTGGGCCTGACCGAGCAGCGGCTCGGCCTGGTCTTCGCGGTGGCGCTCGGTGCCGGGCTGGTCGGCGTGCTGGCCTCCGGCGTGCTCGCGGACCGGGCCGGGCGGGTGGTGCCGGTGGGCCTCGGCACGGCCACCATCGCGGTCTGCGTCACGGTCAGTGCGGACGCTCGCTCGGCGGCCGCCTTCGCGGGCGGCGAGGTGCTCTGGAACGCGCTCTACCCGTTGGTGTTCAGCTACTTGATCGGGGTGGCGGCCGCGCTCGACCCGACCGGTCGCTGGACGGTGCTGACCGGTGCGGCCTCCGCGTTGGGCCTGGCAGGCGGCCCGCTGGCGGGCGCCACCCTGGTCGCTGGGCTGGGCTGCCCGCTGCTCGCGGCCGTCCTGGGCGGCACGCTGCTGCTGACCGCCGTCCCGCTGGCCCTGGTCGCCCGCACCGTCGAGGCCGCGCCGGCGTTCGCCGGGCGACCCGTCCGCCTGCCGATCCCCACCCAGCGTGTCCCGGAGCCGGCCGTTGCCCCCGCTCCCTGACAGCGAGCCGGTGCCGACCAGTCCCTGCCGACAAGTCCCTCACGGCGAGCCCTGACGGCGAGTCGGCTACGGCTCAGGTGGAGATCAGGGAGGAGAGCAGCCCGGACACCTCGGTGCCTCGTGGCAGGTCGCTCACCTGGCCGTCGCCGACCTCGACCACCATCCAGCCGCCGCCGTCCGCCCGGAGCGCCAGGTCGGTGGTGACGAAGCGGCAGCCCAGGGCCCGTACCAGCGAGCGCACCACGGTCAGGTCGGGCGCCGGAAAGACCTCGGGCGTGTCGGGGTGCGGCCCGGTCAGCACCGGCTCGCCGTCGACCCACCAGACCCGTGCCTCGCTGGCCCGCTCGGCACCCTCCTGGCGCGAAGTGCGGCCCCCGGTACGTTCACCCGTCTCCTCCACCTCGTCCGCACCGACCCGCGCGAACGCATGGAAACGCCGCAGCACCACCCCGCCCGCCAGGAACTCGCCCTGCAGCTCGACGAACCGGCCCACCACCCGGGCCACCCCGGCCAGGTCGGCGAGTTCGGGAATGAAGCAGGCCTCGTGCCACTCGTGCTTGCGCGACTTCACGAAGTCCTTGACGATCGCCGGCCCGTGGCCGCCCAGCCGCGCCACCGCCTCGGCCAGCTCGGCCGGGCTCGGATCGGCCGCCAGCCAGACGCTGTCCGGCGTGGCACCCTCGAAGGTGCCGTACCAGCCGGGCAGTTCATGGGCCGTGGCATAGGCGGCTGCACTGGTGAGCAGGTGGCAGCCGCGATCGGCGAGGGCCTGGACGAAGGCCGTGTAGGCGGCCACCGGCAGCATCCAGCCCCGGTACCAGGCCGGGCCGGTGCCGGTCGGCACCCGGCGGACCGCCTCGGCGGCGTCCCCCGCGAGCAGCGCGTCGTGGTCCACCAGCGCGGTCTCGCCGCCCAGCCCACGGACCAACTGGGCCTCGTAGGAGTAGTGCGGGTCGACCCGGCGCGGGTTCAGCGGATCCTGTGGCAGCAGGATGGTCGGGGCTGGCATGGCCCACAGGTTAGCGGCGCGAGGGCGGCGGGGCGCGCGCTTTGCCGGCCTCGCGCGTCGGGCGTGCACGGCGACCGGTGCGCTGTGGCGCGCGTCGGGAGCACTTGGCGGCGCGAAGTCCGCAGGACGGGGCGCACAACGGACCGCTGTCGACACCGGCGGCGCCCGGCTGGCAGGCTGACGGCATGCGAACTCCTCGGCAGGCGGCCAGAACCGTGGTGCTCGACCCGGACGGTGCGGTCTTCCTGGTCCGCTCCGAGAACATCGAGGTCGGCGTGCACTGGAACCCGCCCGGCGGTGGCCTGGACGGCGGGGAGAGCCCGCTGCAGGCCGCGAGCCGTGAGCTGCGCGAGGAGACCGGCTGGCACGACCTGCGACCCGAGACCCTGCTCTGCACCTGGGAGCACGACTTCACCTGGCACGGCATTCCGGTGCGCCAGCACGAGCACATCTATCTCGCCCACGGGCCGAGGCGCGGCCCGGAAGGGGACGTCAGCGGCGCCCACGCCGCCGACGGGATCCTCGGCTGGCGCTGGTGGACCCCGGCGGAACTGGCCGACCCGAAGGCCGACCCGCTCTGGCCGCCGATCCTGCCCGCGTTGCTCGACGCCGTGCGCACCGCCCGGGCAGCTGGACAGCCCGGCCCTGCGCCGATGGACCTCGGGTACGTCCCGAACCAAAGGCCCACACGCTGACGGACGGACCGTCAGTCCTGTCAGCCCCGGCAGGCCCGTCAGACGGCGCGGCGCCAGTTCGGCGAGACCTGCCAGTCGCGCGGACGCAACTCCCGGTCGTGCAGCGCCTCCGTGTTGATCACCACGGTCAACTCGGCGTGCCTGAGCTCCTCGTAGCTCAGCCCCGTGGCGCCGAGCAGCAGCTCCGTCGGGACCGAGACGGCGATCGAGGAACGCCAGGACGGCAGTACGGCGAGTGTGGTGCCCCGGCCTGCCTTGACCACCTGGGCGTCGACCCGGCGATAGCGCTGCTCGTCCGGCCGAGGGCTCGGCGCGACCGGCTGCCGGGGGCTGCCGATCAGTACGCCGAGCGGCGGCGCGGGCCGAGCCGCCGCCGGGTCCGGATGCTGCTCCGCCAGGCCCTGGCCCGGCTCCGCCGAGCCGGCCGACGGCGCCGGGGCGGTCGGTGCAACGGGTGAAGCGGGCACCGACGGCGCTGCGGCCGGCTGCTCCTGGCCTCGCTCCGCCGCCGCCCCGGGGGTCCCCGGCGCGGTGAAGCCCGCCTTGGGCAGACGTCGTTGCGGCGCCTGCCGGCGGATCCGCGGCCGGGGGCGACCTGTGCTCGACACCCAGCCGCCCGGCGAGCCGTCCTTGGGTGCCTCACCCGGCAGACCCTCCGCCGCACCGTCACGCTGCAGCGGAACCGTCCCGCCCACGCCGACCCGGCCCACCGGGCGCTCCGCACTCGGATCGACCCCGGCGAGCGCCAACAACTCCCGCACTTCGGCCACCGACTGATGGCTCGCCACGGCAAGGTCGTCCAGCCTGGCGCCCTGCTCGTAGGCGGTACGCAGGCGCGAGGCCAGGCCGGTCAGCAGGTTCGCGGTGGTTGCCGCGCCCGCGTCGGGACGGTCGACCGACGGTGTGTCGGACGGTTCCTGGCCCAATCCGGCCGTCCCCGAGAGCGGTCCGTCGCCCGCCGGTTGGCTCGGCACGGCCGGTGGGCAGACCTGGGGCAGCTCGGCCGCGGCCCCTGCGGTCGAGGGCTGGTTAGGTGTGTCCATCGGTATGAACGACGAGCTCATCGGTGAGGTCCTCCGGTGTACAGTCCGCCCGAATCCTGCCGTACCGGAGGGGGAACGTCCATGGGACCCCGGGCGAACCGGACACGACGAACAGACGGCCACTCAGAAGGGACGATTGGTACATGACTGATTCAACCGTCACCGGCCTGACCCGCCCGCGCCGACTGGTCCCCGGCGACCGAGTGGCCCTGGTCGCCCCCAGCGGACAGGTCGACCCGCGCCGCCTGGACGCCGGCTGTGCCCTGCTGCGCTCCTGGGGTCTGGAACCGGTGGTCGGCCGACACGTCCTCGGTTCCCACCCCCGCCTGCGCCACTTCGCCGGAACCGACGCCGACCGCACCGCCGATTTCCAGGAAGCCTGGCTCGACCCCGACATCGCCGCCGTCATCTGTGCCCGTGGCGGCTACGGTGCGCAACGCGTCATCGACCTGCTCGACTGGGACGCGCTGCACACCGCCCCACCCAAGGTGCTGGTCGGCTTCAGCGACGTCACCGTGCTGCACGAGCAACTCGCCCAGCGCCTGGGCCTGGCCTCGCTGTACGGCCCGATGGGCGCCGGCGCGTCCTTCATCAGTGACCCGCCGACCGCCGAACACCTGCGCCGCACCCTCTTCGAGCCGGCCACCGTCCAGACCCTCACCGGCCCCGAGGCGGCACCGCTGGTCCCCGGCCGCGCCCACGGCATCACCGCCGGTGGCTGCGCGGCCGTCCTCGCGGCCGAGCGCGGCACACCCGGCGCCCGCGCCTCCTTCGCCGGAGCGATCCTGCTGCTGGAGGACGTCAACGAGCACCCCTACCAACTGGACCGGATCATCACCCACCTGCTGCGCTCCGGCGCACTGGACGGTGTTCGTGGGGTGGCGCTCGGTTCCTGGGAGGGCTGCGGCGACCCGGAGCGGGTGCGCGCGGTGATGCTGGAACGGCTCGGACCGCTCGGCGTCCCCGTGCTCTGGGAGCTCGGCTTCGGCCACGGCCCCTCCACCCTCACCGTCCCGCTCGGCCTCCCCGCCGTACTGGATGCCGATGCCGGCACGCTCACCCTGGACCTTCCGGCGCTCCTCTAGGGTGCGGTTAAGGTGCAGTGATGAGCGCGAGCCGAGCCGGAGCCCACTCTTCCACTGACGCCACTGACGCCACGGGCATGACTGGCATCAGTGAGGTCACTGATGCCACTCATGCCCGTCATGCCGCTCGTGCCAGTAATAGGGTGCAGCCGGCCGAGCTGGTGGCGGAGCTGCTCGGGAGCCTCAGCGCTGCACGTCACGGTGGTCGAACGCTGCTCGGTGTGACCGGTGCCCCCGGCGCGGGCAAATCGACGCTGGCCCGTCACCTGGTCAGCGAGGTCAACCGCGCCGCCGGCCCCGGCACCGCCGCCTACGTCCCGATGGACGGCTTCCACCTCTCCAACGTCCAGCTGGACCGGCTCGGCCTGCGCGACCGCAAGGGCTCGCCACCGAGCTTCGACGTCCACGGCTACGTAGCCCTCCTGCAGCGGCTGGCCGCCGACCGCTTCCAGGACATCTACGTCCCCGACTTCGACCGCGAGCTCGACGAGCCGGTGGCCGCCCGCCACCTGGTCACCCCCAGCACCCGCCTGGTCGTCACCGAGGGCAACTACCTCGCCGCGGAGGCCCCGGGCTGGTCCGCCGCTCGCGTGCTGCTGCGCGAGGTCTGGTACCTGGAGGCGGACGACGAGATCCGCGCCGAGCGTCTGATCAGCCGTCAGTTGAACGGAGGGCGCGACCGGCGCGGGGCGGTGGCCTGGGTAGACAGCAACGACCAGCCGAACGGTGAGTACGTGAAGCTCAGCCGGGAGCGGTGCACGCGCATCATCCAGCTGGCCGAGTTTGCCGCTGCCGCCGACGAGGAGTAAGGTTCACTAGTCGCTCGGCAGGGAGCACCGGACACGTGTCTACGCGGACGGTCCCGGGGCGGCCAATCCTTTGAACCACCACTTCTGATCTGTACTGGGTCGCGCTTTGTCGCGGGTCGGTGTCTATTTGGCGTGCACGTTTATATGGATTGTGGCTGGATTCGCCTTTCGGGGCGGGGATCGGCTAAAGTTCAACACGTCGGACGGGCCGTCAGGTCGCGGAAGACGAAAGCGAAGTCGGGAAAGAGCACAGACTCGGATCTGATAAGCTTTGCGAAGTAAGAACGAAGCACCCGGAGAGCTCGCTGGAAGGCAGCTTGAAGGAAGTGTCCGTTCCTTGAGAACTCAACAGCGTGCCAAAAGTCAACGCCAGATATGTTGACATCCCCGGCCTTGATCGCTTGATCGGGGTTGGAGATTCCTTTTGAAGTAAAACACTAGCGAGGACGCAGTGCACGGGGTCGGCCTATTCCGCTGATTGTCGTGCCGCTCTGCGCGGGTGTCGACCCGATTACGGGAAAACATTCACGGAGAGTTTGATCCTGGCTCAGGACGAACGCTGGCGGCGTGCTTAACACATGCAAGTCGAACGGTGAAGCCCTTCGGGGTGGATCAGTGGCGAACGGGTGAGTAACACGTGGGCAATCTGCCCTGCACTCTGGGACAAGCCCTGGAAACGGGGTCTAATACCGGATATGACCTGGGACCGCATGGTTCTGGGTGTAAAGCTCCGGCGGTGCAGGATGAGCCCGCGGCCTATCAGCTTGTTGGTGGGGTAATGGCCTACCAAGGCGACGACGGGTAGCCGGCCTGAGAGGGCGACCGGCCACACTGGGACTGAGACACGGCCCAGACTCCTACGGGAGGCAGCAGTGGGGAATATTGCACAATGGGCGAAAGCCTGATGCAGCGACGCCGCGTGAGGGATGACGGCCTTCGGGTTGTAAACCTCTTTCAGCAGGGAAGAAGCGCAAGTGACGGTACCTGCAGAAGAAGCACCGGCTAACTACGTGCCAGCAGCCGCGGTAATACGTAGGGTGCGAGCGTTGTCCGGAATTATTGGGCGTAAAGAGCTCGTAGGCGGCCTGTCGCGTCGGATGTGAAAGCCCGGGGCTTAACCCCGGGTCTGCATTCGATACGGGCAGGCTAGAGTGTGGTAGGGGAGATCGGAATTCCTGGTGTAGCGGTGAAATGCGCAGATATCAGGAGGAACACCGGTGGCGAAGGCGGATCTCTGGGCCATTACTGACGCTGAGGAGCGAAAGCGTGGGGAGCGAACAGGATTAGATACCCTGGTAGTCCACGCCGTAAACGTTGGGAACTAGGTGTTGGCGACATTCCACGTCGTCGGTGCCGCAGCTAACGCATTAAGTTCCCCGCCTGGGGAGTACGGCCGCAAGGCTAAAACTCAAAGGAATTGACGGGGGCCCGCACAAGCAGCGGAGCATGTGGCTTAATTCGACGCAACGCGAAGAACCTTACCAAGGCTTGACATATATCGGAAACGGCTAGAGATAGTCGCCCCCTTGTGGTCGGTATACAGGTGGTGCATGGTTGTCGTCAGCTCGTGTCGTGAGATGTTGGGTTAAGTCCCGCAACGAGCGCAACCCTTGTTCTGTGTTGCCAGCACGCCTTTCGGGGTGGTGGGGACTCACAGGAGACTGCCGGGGTCAACTCGGAGGAAGGTGGGGACGACGTCAAATCATCATGCCCCTTATGTCTTGGGCTGCACACGTGCTACAATGGTCGGTACAAAGGGCTGCGATGCCGCGAGGCGGAGCGAATCCCAAAAAGCCGGCCTCAGTTCGGATTGGGGTCTGCAACTCGACCCCATGAAGTTGGAGTTGCTAGTAATCGCAGATCAGCATGCTGCGGTGAATACGTTCCCGGGCCTTGTACACACCGCCCGTCACGTCACGAAAGTCGGTAACACCCGAAGCCGGTGGCCTAACCCTTGGGAGGGAGCCGTCGAAGGTGGGACCAGCGATTGGGACGAAGTCGTAACAAGGTAGCCGTACCGGAAGGTGCGGCTGGATCACCTCCTTTCTAAGGAGCACATAGCCGGTTGCGAGCGAATGTCTCGCACGGTTGCTCATGGGTGGAACGTTGACTATTCGGCACACTGGGTGATGGTTCGTGAGTACTGCTTCGGCGTGGAAAGCGTTCTTGAGTCTGGTGTGTCGGGCACGTTGTTGGGTCCTGAGGGAACGGCCGTATGGTCTGAACCTCGAGGATGCCGGTCCCACGGACAGTACTCGTTTTCGGGTGGTGTAGGTGGGTGTCTGGTCGTTGTTTGAGAACTGCACAGTGGACGCGAGCATCTGTGGCCAAGTTTTTAAGGGCGCACGGTGGATGCCTTGGCACCAGGAACCGATGAAGGACGTGGGAGGCCGCGATAGGCCCCGGGGAGCTGTCAACCGAGCTTTGATCCGGGGGTGTCCGAATGGGGAAACCCGGCAGTCGTCATGGGCTGTCACCCGCACCTGAACACATAGGGTGCGTGGAGGGAACGCGGGGAAGTGAAACATCTCAGTACCCGCAGGAAGAGAAAACAACCGTGATTCCGGGAGTAGTGGCGAGCGAAACCGGATGAGGCTAAACCGTATTGGTGTGAGACCCGGCAGGGGTTGCCGATACGGGGTCGTGGGAAAGTTCTTCAGTCGTCTGCCGGCGGCTGGGTGAGTCAGAAACCGTTGGTGTAGTCGAAGGACATGCGAAAGGTCCGGCGTAGAGGGTAAGACCCCCGTAGACGAAACATTAGCGGCTCACTTGAGCTTCTCCCAAGTAGCACGGAGCCCGAGAAATTCCGTGTGAATCTGGCGGGACCACCCGCTAAGCCTAAATATTCCCTGGTGACCGATAGCGGATAGTACCGTGAGGGAATGGTGAAAAGTACCGCGGGAGCGGAGTGAAATAGTACCTGAAACCGTGTGCCTACAAGCCGTGGGAGCGTCGTTCGCCAGCTTGCTGGTGGGCCGTGACTGCGTGCCTTTTGAAGAATGAGCCTGCGAGTTTGCGGTGTGTAGCGAGGTTAACCCGTGTGGGGTAGCCGTAGCGAAAGCGAGTCCGAATAGGGCGTTTGAGTTGCATGCCCAAGACCCGAAGCGGAGTGATCTAGCCATGGGCAGGTTGAAGCGCGGGTAAGACCGTGTGGAGGACCGAACCCACCAGGGTTGAAAACCTGGGGGATGACCTGTGGTTAGGGGTGAAAGGCCAATCAAACTCCGTGATAGCTGGTTCTCCCCGAAATGCATTTAGGTGCAGCGTCACGTGTTTCTTGCCGGAGGTAGAGCACTGGATAGGCGATGGGCCTCACCGGGTTACTGACCTTAGCCAAACTCCGAATGCCGGTAAGTGAGAGCGTGGCAGTGAGACTGTGGGGGATAAGCTCCATGGTCGAGAGGGAAACAGCCCAGAACACCGACTAAGGTCCCTAAGCGTGTGCTAAGTGGGAAAGGATGTGGAGTCGCAGAGACAACCAGGAGGTTGGCTTAGAAGCAGCCACCCTTGAAAGAGTGCGTAATAGCTCACTGGTCAAGTGATTCCGCGCCGACAATGTAGCGGGGCTCAAGCACACCACCGAAGTCGTGTCATTCACAGAATACGTCCAACGACGCTGTGGATGGGTAGGGGAGCGTCGTGTTCCGGGTGAAGCGGCCGAGGAATCGAGTCGTGGACGGGATACGAGTGAGAATGCAGGCATGAGTAGCGATACAAGAGTGGGAAACTCTTGCGCCGATTGACCAAGGGTTCCTGGGTCAAGCTGATCTGCCCAGGGTAAGTCGGGACCTAAGGCGAGGCCGACAGGCGTAGTCGATGGACAACGGGTTGATATTCCCGTACCCGCTTTGAAGCGCCAACGCTGAACCTCTGAATGCTAAGGCCGTGAAGCCGGCCCGGAGTCTTCGGACAAAGGGACGTGGTGGAGCCGCTGATCCGACAGGGTATTAGGTGAGCGATGGGGTGACGCAGGAAGGTAGTCCAGCCCGGGCGGTGGTTGTCCCGGGGTAAGGGTGTAGGCCGAGTGGTAGGCAAATCCGCCACTCTTTAAGGCTGAGACCTGATGCCGAGCCGATTGTGGTGAAGTGGATGATCCTATGCTGTCGAGAAAAGCCTCTAGCGAGTTTCATGGCGGCCCGTACCCCAAACCGACTCAGGTGGTCAGGTAGAGAATACCGAGGCGTTCGGGTGAACTATGGTTAAGGAACTCGGCAAAATGCCCCCGTAACTTCGGGAGAAGGGGGGCCGGAACTGGTGGAGGCACTTGCTGCCCGAGCTGGGGCCGGCCGCAGAGACCAGCGAGAAGCGACTGTTTACTAAAAACACAGGTCCGTGCGAAGCCGTAAGGCGATGTATACGGACTGACGCCTGCCCGGTGCTGGAACGTTAAGGGGACCGGTTAGCTTGGATTCGTCCGGGCGAAGCTGAGAACTTAAGCGCCAGTAAACGGCGGTGGTAACTATAACCATCCTAAGGTAGCGAAATTCCTTGTCGGGTAAGTTCCGACCTGCACGAATGGCGTAACGACTTCTCGACTGTCTCAACCATAGGCCCGGTGAAATTGCATTACGAGTAAAGATGCTCGTTTCGCGCAGCAGGACGGAAAGACCCCGGGACCTTTACTATAGCTTGATATTGGTGTTCGGTTCGGCTTGTGTAGGATAGGTGGGAGACTTTGAAGCCTTGACGCCAGTCTTGGTGGAGTCGTCGTTGAAATACCACTCTGGTCGTGCTGGATGTCTAACCTGGGTCCGTGATCCGGATCAGGGACAGTGTCTGGTGGGTAGTTTAACTGGGGCGGTTGCCTCCTAAAGGGTAACGGAGGCGCCCAAAGGTTCCCTCAGCCTGGTTGGCAATCAGGTGTTGAGTGTAAGTGCACAAGGGAGCTTGACTGTGAGACCGACGGGTCGAGCAGGTGCGAAAGCAGGGACTAGTGATCCGGCGGTGGCTTGTGGAAGCGCCGTCGCTCAACGGATAAAAGGTACCCCGGGGATAACAGGCTGATCTTCCCCAAGAGTCCATATCGACGGGATGGTTTGGCACCTCGATGTCGGCTCGTCGCATCCTGGGGCTGGAGTAGGTCCCAAGGGTTGGGCTGTTCGCCCATTAAAGCGGTACGCGAGCTGGGTTTAGAACGTCGTGAGACAGTTCGGTCCCTATCCGCTGTGCGCGTAGGAGTGTTGAGAAGGGCTGTCCCTAGTACGAGAGGACCGGGACGGACGAACCTCTGGTGTGCCAGTTGTCCTGCCAAGGGCATGGCTGGTTGGCTACGTTCGGGAGGGATAACCGCTGAAAGCATCTAAGCGGGAAGCCTGCTTCGAGATGAGCACTCCCACCTCCTTGAGAGGGTAAGGCTCCCAGTAGACGACTGGGTTGATAGGCCGGATGTGGAAGCCCAGTAATGGGTGGAGCTGACCGGTACTAATAGGCCGAGGGCTTGTCCTCAGTTGCTCGCGTCCACTGTGTTGTTCTGAAACAACGACCCCATCCCGTTTGGTCACGGGGATGGTGCGGCGACAGTTTCATAGTGTTTCGGTGGTCATAGCGTGAGGGAAACGCCCGGTTACATTCCGAACCCGGAAGCTAAGCCTTACAGCGCCGATGGTACTGCAGGGGGGACCCTGTGGGAGAGTAGGACGCCGCCGAACAATCATTCAGAAGAAGCCCCCACCATACTGTGTTTAATTAAACGCAGTATGGTGGGGGCTTCTTCGCGTTGGGCCTCGGTTTGGAAACCTTCGCCACCATGAGGGCGCAAACCGCGGACTCGGGGTTACCGTACTGGGGGTCCGGCCGCACGGCCGGTTGGAGGGGGGACTAGGGAATGAGCG
Organism: Kitasatospora azatica KCTC 9699; assembly: GCF_000744785.1. Classification (NCBI taxonomy): domain Bacteria; kingdom Bacillati; phylum Actinomycetota; class Actinomycetes; order Kitasatosporales; family Streptomycetaceae; genus Kitasatospora; species Kitasatospora azatica. The sequence continues at coordinate 4,006,146 of NZ_JQMO01000003.1, forward strand.
AGCAACGGAGCACCAGCACCACTCTGGCGCCCATGGTCGAGGTCGAGGACGTCTGGCGCACCTTCGGGGGCGGCGCCACTGCCGTGCACGCGTTGCGCGGGGTCTCCTTCACCGCCCGGCGCGGCGAACTGACCGCGCTGCGCGGCCGGTCGGGCTCGGGCAAGACCACTCTGCTCAACCTGGTCGGCGGCCTGGACGCGCCCAGCTCGGGCCGGATCACCCTGGACGGCGCCGACCTGGCCGGGATGGACGAGGCGGACCGGCTGGCGCTGCGTAGGGACCGGATCGGCTTCGTCTTCCAGTCCTTCGGCCTGATCCCGATCCTGAGCGCCGCGGAGAACGTCGGGGTGCCGATGCGGCTGCGCAAGGTGCCGGCGGCCGTGCGCGAGGAGCGGGTCGCCACCCTGTTGGCGCTGGTCGGTCTGGCCGAGCACGCCGAGCAGCGGCCGACCGAGCTCTCCGGTGGGCAGCAGCAACGGGTGGCGATCGCCCGGGCGTTGGCCAACGAGCCTGCGCTGATCATTGCGGACGAGCCGACCGGGCAGCTGGACTCGGAGACCGGGCGCTCGGTGATGGAGCTGCTGCGTGCGGTGGTGCGCAGCGAGGGGGTGACGGTCCTGGTCGCCACCCACGACCAGCAGTTGATGGAGCTGGCGGACCGGGTGGTGGAGCTGCGCGACGGGCACATCGTCGACTGAGCGATCGATCGATCGAGCGACCGGTCGGCGGGCTGACGGGTGCCCAGCTGACATCCGGTCACAGCTCGGACACTGTTCGGCGACGGTGGCTTGTTGAGGGCCCATCCGGCTTTCGGCCGACGCCGTGCCCCCGATAGTCTCGCGGTTTGGCCGTGTCGTTCGGCCGTTCCTTGACGTCACCTCATCACGGGGGATCCGCTTGTCCACTCCGCCGCCGCCCCAGGGGCCGTACCCGCCGCAGGGCCCCGCCGGCCAGCCGCCGCAGGGTGGCTTCGGCCCGCCGCCCGCAGCATTCGGCCCGCCCGCCGGTGGGCCCGCGCCCGCCTACGGCGCTCCGACGCCCCCGCCGCAGCAGGGCTATGCCCCGCCCGCGCAGGGTTATGCACAGCCGCAGCCGGGCTACGCCCAGCCGGGTCAGGCTCCGTACGCCCAGCAGCCGCAGGGCTGGGGGGCGCCGCCGCCGCAGCCGAAGCGCCGCGGGAAGGTGATCCTGTTCGCCATCGTCGTGCCGGTGGTGGTGATCGCGGTCGTCCTCGCGGCGATCTACGGGTTCAAGCACGACCCGAAGTACGCCTCGGTCGGCGACTGCGTGCACAACAAGGGTGGTGCGGTGGCCGCCGGTGCCACCGACGACCACCCGGACGTCACGGTGATCGCCTGCTCGGACGCCTCGGCCGACGCCAAGGTGGTCGGCAAGGAGAAGGGCGCCTCGATGCCGGAGGAGACCTGCAAGAAGTACTCCGACGCTGACGGCTACTACACCGAGCAGCAGGGCTCCGACGCGATCACGCTCTGCCTGCACTTCTTGAAGTAAGCGCAGCTTGAAGTAAGCACGGCTTGAAGCAGGCCCAGCCTGAAGTAGGCCCAGCCTGAACCAAGCCCCGGTGCCGGGCCGCCCCTCGATGGGCGGCCCGGCACCGGCGTTTGCGCACCACCCCCCCCGTGCGGGTTTCTTCCGGCGGGGGAACATTCGTTGTACCGGCCCCGGCCACGCTGGGAACCTTGCACTCGTGAGCCACCGAGCCCTTGCCCTGGTCGCTCGCCTGCACGTCGATCTGCGACGGCACGCGAGCGCGCTCTGTGCTGTCTGCCGCTGAGCCCTCCGCTCTGCTCGGCCGGCCCCTCGCCGCTGCCCCCTTACGGGCACCCCTTGCAGCTGCCCCGCGCAGGCACCCCCGCCGCCCGCTCCGAGCTCGCGCCGCCGGCCCCTCGCCTCGCGTCACCCGCCCGCCCGTCCTCCCTCGGTACGCGTCGCCGTACGGCTGGATCTGACGGATCGTCAGCATGCTTGCACGCAAAGGACCACTGCCATGCCCAGAACCACCAGACGTCAGCTCCTCGTCCTCGCCGGCCTGGCCGCCGCGGCCGCCGCCTGCGGTCGGGCCACCGCCGAGGCAGGCAGCGGCCAGGAGACCAGGAAGCTCCGCTACCAGGGCTGGGCCGGCCAGGTCACACTGCCCGAACTCGCCCAGGACCTCGGCTACTTCGGTGATGTGACGCTGGAGTGGGTGGGCAACACGATCAGCGGCCCGCAGGACATCCAGTCGGCCGCCACCGGCCAGGTCGACTTCGGCGGCGCCTTCAACGGTGCGGTGGTCAAGCTGATCGCGGCCGGCGCCCCGGTCAAGGCGGTGATCAGCTACTACGGCGTCGACCAGCAGGTCTTCAACGGGTTCTACGTGCTCAACGACAGCCCGATCCAGTCCGCCCGCGACCTGATCGGCAAGAAGGTCGGGATGAACACCCTCGGTGCGCACAGCGAGGCGATGCTCGACATCTACCTGCAGCGCAACGGCCTCACCCCCGCCGAGATCGCCAAGGTGGAGCCGTTGGTGATCCCGCCGGTCAACACCGAGCAGGCGCTGCGGCAGAAGCAGATCGACGTGGCGGTGCTCGGCGGAGTGCTGCTGGACAAGGCGCTGGCCGGCGGCGGCATCCGGCAGGTGTTCAGCGACTTCCAGCTGCTTGGTGCGTTCAGCGCGGGCACCTTCGTGGTCACCGAGCGCTTCCTGAAGGCGAACCCGACCACCGCGAGGACCTTCGTCACCGGCGTGGCCAAGGCCATCGAGTGGGCCCGCAGCACGCCGCGCGAGCAGGTGATCGCCCGCAGCGTCGAGATCGTCAAGAAGCGCGGGCGCAACGAGGACGTCGCCGCCCTGCAGTACTGGAAGTCCACCGGGGTGGCCGAGACCGGCGGCCGGATCTCGGATGCGGAGTTCCAGCTCTGGATCGACTGGTTGGTCTCCCACGGTGACATCAAGTCCGGTCAGGTCAGGCCGGGTTCGCTCTACACCAACGACTTCAACGCGGGCCCGCGATGAGCGCCGCGATCAGCTTCCGTGGCGTGACCAAGAGCTTTCCGGTACGCGGCGGCTCGGCGATCACCGCCGTCGACGGGATCGATCTGGAGGTCGCCGCAGGCGAGTTCGTGGTCCTGGTCGGGCCCAGCGGCTGCGGCAAGTCCACCCTGCTCGACCTGCTCGGTGGGCTGACCACGCCGACCTCCGGCGAGATCCTGCTCGGCGGCAAGCCGGTCACCGGTCCCGGCCTGGACCGCAGCACGGTCTTCCAGCAGTACGCGCTGCTGCCCTGGCGCACCGCGCAGGGCAACGTCGAGTTCGGCCTGGAGCGCCTGGGTCTGCCGCGCCGCGAGCGCACCGCCCGGGCCCGCGAGTACCTCGCGCTGGTGGGCCTGACCGGCTTCGAGGACCGCCATCCGCATGAGCTGTCCGGCGGTATGAAGCAGCGGGTGGCGATCGCCCGCAGCCTCGCCTACGACCCCGAAGTGCTGCTGATGGACGAGCCGTTCGCCGCGCTGGACGCGCAGACCCGGGAGTCGCTGCAGGACGAGCTGCTGCGGATCTGGCAGCGCACCGGCAAGACGGTGGTCTTCATCACCCATGGGATCGACGAGGCGGTCTACCTCGGCCAACGCGTCGCGGTGCTCACCTCCCGGCCGGGCCGGGTCAAGGAGGTGGTCCCGATCGAACTCGGCGATCGATTCGGCGATCGGTTGGGTGACCGGCTCGGCGATCGGCCGGGTGACCGGCTGACTGTCCAGGACTTGCGCTCCAGTCCGGAGTTCGCCGAGCACCGGCACCGGATCTGGCGCCTGCTGCACGACGAGGTGTCCCGGGCCCAGCAGTTGGAGAAGGAGGCCGTCCCGTCATGAGCACCGACCTCAGGACCTCACCCGCGCCCGCACCGTCGGTGCGCGACCAAGCACCGCCGTCCCCGACCAGGCAGCGCCCGCCGTCGCGCCTTCCCCGCCTTCGCCGGCCGTGGCGCCTCCGTCGGCTGCTGCTGACCGGCCTGACCAAGTCCGTCGCGATCCTCGCCCTGCTCGCGCTGTGGGAGACCGCCCCGCGGGCCGGCCTGGTGGACGCCACCTTCCTGCCGCCGTTCTCCCAGGTCGCCCAGGCCTGGTGGCAGCTGCTGGGCAACGGCCAGCTCGCCACCAACACCGAGGCCAGTCTGACCCGTTCGCTCACCGGCTTCGGCCTGGCGGTGCTGATCGGGGTGCCGCTGGGCCTGTTGATCGGCTGGTACCGGCCGGTCGCCAACCTGCTCAGCCCGCTGCTCGAACTGTTCCGCAACACCGCAGCCTTGGCCCTGCTGCCGGTCTTCACGCTGATCCTCGGGATCGGCGAGACCTCGAAGATCTCGATCGTGCTGTACGCCTGCCTGTGGCCGATCCTGCTCAACACGATCAGCGCGGTGCGCACCGTGGACCCGACCCTGCTGCGGCTGGCCCGCTCGCTGGACCTGTCGCCGCTGCGGCTCTTCCAGAAGGTGATCCTGCCCGCCTCCGTCCCGGTGGTCTTCACCGGCATCCGGCTGGCCGGGGCGGTCTCGATCCTGGTCCTGGTGGCCGCCGAGATGGTCGGCGCCAAGGCGGGCCTGGGCTATCTGGTGAACGCCGCGCAGTTCAACTTCGCGATCCCGCAGATGTACGCGGGCATCGTGACGATCTCCGTCATCGGTGTGCTCTTCAACCAGCTGCTGGTGGCCCTGGAGCGTCGCTTCACCGGATGGCGTGCCCCGCTCAACGGCTGAGGGAGTAAACAGAGATGACTGATCGTCAGATAGTGGATGCGGATGTGGTGGTGGTCGGCGGCGGCCCCGCCGCCAGCTGGGCGGCGCTGACCGCGGCCAGGTCCGGCGCCGAGGTGGTGCTCGCCGACAAGGGCTACTGCGGCACCAGCGGTGCCACCGCTGCCGGCGGCACCGGGGTCTGGTACGTGCAGCCCGATCCGGCCGCCCGGGAGGCCGCGATGGCCTCTCGCGAAGCCCTCGGCGGCTACCTGGCCGACCGCCGCTGGATGGCCCGGGTCCTCGACCAGACCTACGCCAACATGAACGAGCTGGCCGAACGGGGCCGTTACCCCTTCCCCACCGGCCCCGACGGGCGCCAGCTGCGCAACGGACTGCAAGGCCCGGAGTACATGCGCCGGATGCGGATCGCGGTCCGCCGGGCCGGCGTGCGGATCCTGGACCACAGCCCGGTCACCGAACTGCTCACCACCCCCGACGGATCGGTGGCCGGGGCGGCCGGCCACCGGCGCCAGCAGGGCGTCGACTACCTGGTCCGCGCGGGCGCGGTGGTCCTCGCCACCGGCGGCTGCGCCTTCCTCAGCAAGGCGCTCGGCACGGACACCAACACCGGCGACGGTGCGCTGTTCGCGGCCGAGGTCGGCGCGGAACTGTCCGGCATGGAGTTCTCCAACGCCTACGGCATCGCGCCCGAGCACACCTCGGTGACCAAGACCGCCTTCTACTCCTTCGCCACCTTCTACCGCGCGGACGGCAGCGAGCTGGAGGGTGCGGGCAGCCAGGTCGGTCGCTCGGTGATCGCCCGCACGCTGCTCAGCGAGAAGGTGTACTGCCGAAACTACCTGCGCCACGGTGAGCGCCTCAGCGCGGCGTTGACCGTGCTGGACGCCGCCTGGGAGTCCGTCAGGTCCGGCCTGCACGGCACCGGCGCGCAGGCGCTCCGTACCCGGCAGGCGGCCGCGCTGGCCGCCCACGCCCGCTGGATGTACCGCTCCGCGCTGGCCCGCACCGAGACCCGGGGCATGGCCAAGCGCCTGGACCACCCCGAGCAGGACCCGGCCCAGCACCACCGGATCGCCACCGGCGGCCTGGACCAGGTCTGGACCCGGACGCTGACCGGGGCCGCCGCGTGATCGAACTGGTCTCCGCGGCCCGCTGCATCGGCTGCGACAAGTGCGTCAAGGTCTGCCCGACCGACGTCTTCGACCGCGGTCCGGACGGTATCCCGCTGATCGCCCGGCAGGAGGACTGCCAGACCTGCTTCCAGTGCGAAGCCAACTGCCCGGTCGACGCGCTCTTCGTCGCCCCCTACACCCACCCCCGCCCCGCCGACCCGGTCGTGCACGACGAGACCGCGTTGGCCGGCGCCGGACTGCTCGGCAGCTACCGCGAGCAGATCGGCTGGGGCCACGGCCGCACTCCGGGCGCCGCCCGGGCCGTCGGCCCCGCCTTCGGACCCTCGCCCATCACCTCGTGAGTTCCTGGAAGGACAACACCATGACCCTGGAGATCCGCAAGGTCGGCGGCCGGATCGGCGCCGAGGTGCTCGGCCTCGACCTGGCCGGCGCCCTCGACCCGCAGACCGTCACCGAGCTCAACACCGCGCTGCTCGCCCACAAGGCGCTCTTCTTCCGCGGCCAGCAGCTGGACGACGCGGCGCAGACCCGGTTCGCCGCCCACTTCGGCCCGCTCACCACCGCCCACCCGACGGTTCCCCCGCTGGACGGCCAGCCCAATGTGCTGCCGGTGGACAGCGCCGACGGCGGCCGGGCCAACCACTGGCACACCGACGTCACCTTCGTCCGCACCCCGCCCAAGGCCAGCACGCTGCGCAGCCTGGTGGTCCCGCCCTACGGCGGCAACACCCTGATCGCCAACACCCAGACCGCGTACCAGGACATGCCGCCCACACTGCGCGAACTGGCCGACCGGCTCTGGGCGGTGCACACCAACGACTACGACTACGCACAGGGCCGGGAGCTGGACGAGAAGGAGGCCGAGCGGCGCGCCGTCTTCACCTCCCGCACGTACCGCACCGCGCACCCGGTGGTGCGGGTGCACCCGGAGAGCGGCGAACGCGGCCTGTTCATCGGCGGCTTCGCGCAGCGCATCCTCGGCCTGCCCGGCCACGAGTCGCACGACCTGCTGCGCAGCCTGCAGGCCTACGTGACCCGGCCGGAGAACGTGGTCCGCTGGCGCTGGGCCGAGGGCGACCTGGTGCTCTTCGACAACCGTGCCACCCAGCACTACGCCCCGGACGACTACGACGACCTGCCGCGCCGACTGCACCGGGTGACGGTGGCGGGCGACGTCCCGGTCGGCGTCTCGGGCGAGCCGAGCTACCTGATCGAGGGTGACGAGGCCGCGCACTACACCGGCTGACCGCCGCACGCCTGAAGGGGGAGCGCCGGCCGGCGCTCCCCCTTCAGGCGTTCTGCTCAGCGTCGCGGCAGCCCGTAGTGGTCGCGAAGCGTCGTCCCCTCGTAGCCCTCGCGGAACAGGCCGCGCTTGCGCAGCAGCGGCACCACCTGGTCGACGAAGTCGGTGAGTACGGCCGGCAGCAGCGGCGGCATGATGTTGAAGCCGTCCGCCGCGCCCTGGGTGAACCAGGTCTCGATGTGGTCGGCCAGCTGCTCGGGGGTGCCGACCACCACCTGGTGCCCGCGCCCGCCGCCGAGCCGCCCGACCAGCTGACGCAGGGTCAGCCGGTCCCGCTCGGCCAGGTCCCGGATCAGCTCGAACCGGCTCTTCGCGCCGTTGATCTCGGCCAGCGGGGGCAGCGGCGGCAGCGGCTGGTCCAGCGGGTGGTCCGTCAGGTCCACCCCGAGCACGCTGGAGAGCACCGCCACCGACCGCTCCGGGGTGATCAGTTCGGTCAGCTCCTGGTCCAGCGCCCGGGCCTCGGCCTCGGTCGAGCCCAGCACCGGCACCACGCCGGGCAGCACCTTGATCCCGCGCGGGTCGCGCCCGGCCTCGGCGGTGCGGCGCTTCAGGTCGGCGTAGAAGGCCTGTCCCTCGGCCAGCGTCTGCTGCGCGGTGAAGACCGCCTCGGCCCAGCGGGCCGCGAAGCCCTTGCCGTCCTGCGAGGAGCCGGCCTGCACCAGCAGCGGGTAACCCTGCGGGCTGCGCGGGATGTTCAGCGGTCCGCGGACCTGGAAGTGCTCGCCGACGTGCCCGATCTCGTGCACCTTCTGCTGGTCGGCGTAGGTGCCGTCGGCCCGGTCGAGCAGCAGCGCGCCGTCCTCCCAGCTGTCCCAGAGCGCGGTGACCACCTGCAGGAACTCGTCGGCCCGCTGGTAGCGCACCTCGTGGCGCTGGTTGGCGGTGCGGTTGAAGTTCTGCGCGGACCGCTCTCCGGCCGAGGTGACGATGTTCCAGCCGGCCCGGCCGTGGCTGAGGTGGTCCAGCGAGGCGAACTGGCGGGCCAGGTTGTACGGCTCGGTGAAACCGGTGGAGACGGTGCCGATCAGGCCGATCCGCTCGGTCACCGCGGCCAGCGCGGCCAGCAGGGTGAACGGCTCGAAGTGGCTGACCAGGCCCCAGCCGCCGTCGGTGCGGGCCTCCACGCCGTCGGCCAGGAAGACCGAGTCGAAGGCGGCCGCCTCGGCGGCCTGGGCCAGGCGTTGGAAGTGTCCGATGTCGGCCGCCTGGGCGGGGTCGGTGCGCGGATGGCGCCAGGCCGCCTCATGGTGGCCGACACCCATCAGGAAGAGGTTGAGGTGCAACTGCCGCTGGTTGTCGCCGGGCATGGCAAAGCCTCCAAAAACCGTGGCTGAACTGGGATTACTTCGATTCTCCGACCGGTCGCGGGCCGCCACAACGATTCCTGACGGGGTGGAAGAAACCCCCGTCCCGCCTTTCCTGACCTTCCGTCAGCCGGCGGCGGCGCGCACCGTGCGCAGCTCCATCGGCCGCCGGTAGGCGGCGTCCAGCACGCCGGCGCAGGCGGCCACCGCCAGCACCTCGCGGCCGAACGCGGAGGCGGTCACCAGCTGCGAGGGCTCCGGCCGGACGCCGACCTGGTGCGCGAAGTACTCGGCCAGTCCCGGTACCAGCAGCAGCCCCAGCTCGTTCACGGCCAGCACCTCGGGGTTGAGCATGTCCAGCAGCAGCGCGGCGGCCGGGGCGACCAGCCGCAGCCGCTCCTCGAAGAGCCGTACCGCGCCGGGGTGGCCGGCGGCGGCCAGCGCCGAGAGCAACTCGATGTCGGGTCGGGCGATCAGCCCCTGCTGGTGGGCCCGCCGGGCCACCGTCCGTTCCGACACCGTGGCCTGCAGGCAGCCGGTCCGTCCGCACGGGCAGGCCTCGGTGGAGCCCCGCACCGGCAGGTGGGCGATCTCGCCGGCCCGCGAGCGGCGCCCGCGCAGCACCGTGCCGCCGGTGGCGATCGCCGCGTCCACCACGTTCCCGACGAACAGTTGCACCAGCTCGGTGGCCCCGGCGGCGGCCCCGAACAGCAGCTCCGCCTGGGCCAGCGCCCGGGCATGGCTGTCCACGTGCACCGGCAGCCGGCCCCTGGACGGGCCCAGCGCGCCGGCCAGCGGCTCGCGCAGCGGCACGTCCCGCCAGCCCAGCGCCGCGTTTTCGACCACGCTGCCGCGCTCGCTGTCCACCCAACCGCCGGTGACCACGCCCAGGCCGAGCAGCGAGCGCCCGGCGGCCCGGCGGGCGGTGAAGCCGGGCAGGTGGGCCCGGACCGTGGCGAGCACGGTCGACGCGTCGCCGGTGCGCGGCAGCCGTTCGTGCGCCACCACCCGCCCGCGCAGGTCCATCAGCGCGAAGGTCAGCCAGGGCACTCCGATGTGCACGCCCAGCGCCAGGTGGCGGCTGGTGTCGATGTCCAGCGGCAGCTGCGGCCGACCGGCCCGCGGCGGACCCGCCACCGGCGGCAGCTCACGCAGCAGCCCGATCCCGATCAGGTCCGAGGTGTGCCGGGAGACCGCCGCCGGACTCAGCCCGGTGGCTCGGCCGACGGCCGACCGGGCCATCGGGCCGCCGGCCAGCACCGCCCGCAGCACCGCGCCGGCCCCGCCGCCCGCGATCGGTGCGGGTTCGGGGCCGACCATCGGTGCGGCAACCAGTGAGAGCATGCGGACGAGTCTGACCGTGGCGTGTTGCACCACGGTGGCGGGGGCATGAAGCGGCTGTCCGAGTGAGCGTGGCGACTCGTCAAGATGCCGCTAAATCTGTCGTCCGACCAGTCTGATCGAAGGCGAACAGGCAGGTACCCCGTAGTCTCGACTGCGCGAACAACTGCGCGAACAGGTGTCCGGGAATGGTCCCGGGGCCGGGCTCGATCAAGAATGGGACGCATGGCACGCGGACGGCTGCGGATCTACCTCGGGGCAGCTCCCGGCGTGGGCAAGACCTACGCGATGCTCTGCGAGGCGCACCGCCGGCTGGCCCGCGGCACCGATGTGGTGGTCGGTTTCGTCGAGACCCACAACCGGGCCAACACCGCCGAGCTGCTGCACGGTCTGGAGGCGGTGCCGCGCCGCACCATGGAGCACCGCGGCGCCGAGTTCACCGAGCTGGACCTGGACGCGCTGCTGGCCCGCCGCCCGCAGGTGGCGCTGGTCGACGAGCTCGCCCACACCAATGTGCCCGGCTGCCGCAACGCCAAGCGCTGGCAGGACGTCGAGGAGCTGCTGGCCGCCGGGATCGATGTGATCTCCACCGTCAACATCCAGCACCTGGAGTCACTCGGCGACGTGGTGGAGGGCATCACCGGGGTGCGCCAGCGCGAGACGGTGCCGGACGAGGTGGTCCGCCGGGCCGACCAGATCGAACTGGTCGACATGTCGCCACAGGCGCTGCGCCGCCGGATGGCGCACGGCAACGTCTACGCGCCGGAGAAGGTCGACGCGGCGCTGTCCAACTACTTCCGCCCCGGCAACCTCACCGCGCTGCGCGAGCTGGCGCTGCTGTGGACCGCCGACCGGGTGGACGAGTACCTGCAGACCTACCGCGCCGAGCAGGGCATAGCCGACACCTGGCAGGCCCGGGAGCGGATCGTGGTCGGCCTGACCGGCGGCCCCGAGGGCGCCACCCTGATCCGTCGAGCCGCCCGGATCGCCGCCAAGGGCTCCGGCAGCGAGCTGCTGGCGGTGCACATCTCCAGCTCCGACGGGCTGGCCGGCGGCTCCCCGCAGGCGCTGATCGAGCAGCGGGCCCTGGTGGAGAGCCTGGGCGGCAGCTTCCACACCGTGCTCGGCGACGACCCGGCGGCGGCCCTGCTGGACTTCGCGCGCGGGGTGAACGCCACCCAGATCGTGCTCGGCTCCAGCCGCCGCAAGGCCTGGCAGTACATCTACGGCCCGGGGGTCGGCTCCACGGTGGCCCGTGACTCGGGCGACATCGACGTGCACATCGTCACCCACGAGCACGCCGCGCACGGACGCGGCCGGATCCCGATCCGCAAGGTCACCGACCTGGGCCGGCCGCGGGCGATCGCCGGCTGGCTGATCGGGGTGGCCGGGCCGCCGCTGCTGGCGCTGCTGCTGACCCATGTGCACGGCCCGGGGCTGCCCACCGACATGCTGCTCTTCCTGTCGGTGACGGTCTGCGCGGCGCTGGTCGGCGGCCTCTTCCCGGCGATCGCCTCCGCGCTGGTCGGCTCCACCGCGCTGAACTACTACTTCACCCCGCCGATCCACACCCTGACGATCAGCGACTCGCAGAACATCGTGGCCGTGGCGATCTTCACCGCGGTCGGGATCTCGGTGGCCACCGTGGTCGACGTCGCCGCCCGGCGGACCAACGAGGCGGCCCGTGCCCAGGCCGAGGCACAGACCCTGAGCGCGCTGGCCGGCACCGTGCTGCGCGGCGCACCCACCGGGGACGGGGTGCTCACCGCCCTGCTCGACCAGGTCAGGGAGACCTTCCAGGTGGACTCGGTCGCGCTGCTGGAACGCCGGCACGAGTTCGACCCCTGGCACGCCATCGCGGTCAGCGGCCCGAACCCGCCCGAGCACCCGGAGGACGGCCAGGTGGACGTCCCGGCCGGCAAGACCCTCGCGCTGGTGCTCTGCGGGCGGGTGCTGCCCGCCGCCGACCGGCGCCTGCTCGGGGCCTTCGCCGCCCAGGCCGCGGTGCTGGCCGAGCGCGAGCAGCTGGCCCGCGAAGCCGCCGCCGCCCGCCGCCAGGCCGAGGGCAACCGGATCCGCACCGCGCTGCTGGCCGCCGTCTCGCACGACCTGCGCACCCCGCTGGCCGGCATCAAGGCGGCCGTCTCCTCGCTGCGCGCCGAGGACGTCGAGTGGGACCCGGCGGACGAGGCCGAGCTGCTGGCCGGCATCGAGGCGGGCGCCGACCGCCTCGACCACCTGATCAACAACCTGCTGGACATGAGCCGTCTGCAGACCGGCACCGTCACCCCGCTGATCCAGCCGGTGGACCTGGACGAGGTGGTCCCGTACGCCCTCGGCGGGGTCCAGCTGGACTCGGTGCGCCTCGACATCCCGGAGTCGCTGCCGATGGTCCCGGCGGACGCCGGACTGCTGGAGCGGGCCCTGGCCAACCTGATCGAGAACGCCGTCAAGTACAGCCCGACCGGACAGAAGGTGCTGGTCAAGGCCGATGCGCTGGCGCCGACGACCGGTGGCGGCCGGGTCGAGCTGCGGGTGGTCGACCGGGGGCCCGGGGTCCCCGAAGAGGCCAAGGAGAAGATCTTCGCCCCGTTCCAGCGCTACGGCGACGCCCCGCGCGGCGCGGGCGTGGGGCTCGGCCTCGCGGTGGCCCGCGGCTTCGTCGAGGCGATGGGCGGCACCCTGACCGCCGAGGACACCCCGGGCGGCGGGCTGACCATGGTGGTCTCGCTGCCCGCCGTCGGGCAGCCGCCCGAGCCCGTTCCCGTCGAGCCCTCCCCGTTGACCTCCCTCGCCCCCCGAAAGGCGGAGCTCGCATGACCCGGGTCCTCGTCGTGGACGACGAACCACAGATCGTCCGCGCCCTGGTGATCAACCTCAAGGCCCGCAAGTACGAGGTGGACGCCGCCCATGACGGGGCCGGCGCGCTCGAGCTGGCCGCGGCCCGCCACCCCGACGTGGTGGTGCTCGACCTCGGCCTGCCCGACATGGACGGCGTCGAGGTGATCCGCGGCCTGCGCGGCTGGACCCGGGTGCCGATCATCGTGCTGTCGGCCCGGCACGCCTCCGACGAGAAGGTCGAGGCGCTGGACGCGGGCGCCGACGACTACGTGACCAAGCCGTTCGGCATGGACGAGCTGCTGGCCCGGATGCGCGCCGCGGTGCGCCGGGCCGAGCCGGTCGCCGGCGAGGACGACTCGCTGGTCACCACCGAGGCGTTCACCGTCGACCTGGCGGCGAAGAAGGTCAACCGGGACGGCGTGGACGTCCGCCTCACCCCGACTGAGTGGCACCTGCTGGAGGTGCTGGTGCGCAACGCGGGCCGACTGGTCAGCCAGACCCAGCTGCTGCAGGAGGTCTGGGGCCCGGCCTACCGCACCGAGACCAACTACCTGCGGGTCTACCTCGCCCAGCTGCGCCGCAAGCTGGAGACCGACCCCTCGCACCCGCGCCACTTCATCACCGAGGCGGGTATGGGCTACCGCTTCGAGCCGTGATCCGGCGCCGCCACGGCAGCCCACCGGAAGGGTCCCAGCCGGTACCCTTCCGGCATGAGTGGTAACAGCAGCGAGCAGCCGCAGGGCCGCCTGCGCCGGATGTTCAGCCGGCTCACCTCCAGCTCGGAGGAGCTCCAGGCCGCGGAACTGCGCCAGGACGCCGCGGTGTCCGGCTGCACGCCGATCGCCCTGGCCGGCGACCGCGAGGTGGTCACCGTCTCCGGCACCCTGCGCACCGTGACCCTGCGTCCCCGGGCCGGGGTGCCCGCGCTGGAGGCCGAGCTCTTCGACGGCTCGGACGCGCTGGACGTGGTCTGGCTGGGACGCCGCTCGATCTCGGGCATAGAGCCGGGCCGCCGGCTCACGGCCAGCGGCCGGATCAGCCACGCACGCGGGCGCCGCGTGCTCTTCAACCCTCGCTACGAGCTGCGTCCGGTGGGACAGGGGAGCGAATCAGCGTGACCAACCTTCCCGGCGGCGAGCACGCCGCCCGTACGGCCGACAACCTCGACGCCGACGTCGAACACACCCTCAACGAGGCGGTGGTCGACGTGGCCACCGAGCAGTTGGAGGCTGCGGAGGCGGCTCGCCGGAAGGCGGAGGAGGACGCGGCCGCCTCACGGGCGGCAGCCGACAGCGTCATGGAGGCCTTCGGCGGGGTCCGAGGCCTGATCGACACGACCGTGCCCGGACTGGCCTTCATCGCCACCTTCACCGTGACCCACAAGGTCTCGGCCGCCGCATGGGCCGCGGTGGGCCTGTGTGTGGTGTTCGTGGTGGTCCGTCTGCTTAGGCGGGAGACCCTCAAGCACGCCTTCTCCGGTGTTTTCGGCGTGGCGATCGGTGCCTTCTTCGCGATGAGGACCGGCAAGGCCCAGAACTTCTACCTGCCAGGCCTGCTCTACAGCGTCGGCTACTGTGTCGCGCTGGCCGTCTCGGCCCTGGCTCGCTGGCCCCTGATCGGCGTCATGCTCGGCCCGATCACTGGCGAGATGTTCACCTGGCGCACCAAGAACCCGGGCCGGCTGGCCGCCTACACCAAGGCCACCTGGGCATGGGTGGCGATCATGGGTATCAAGCCGTTGGTCCTGTTTCCGCTGTACTTCACGGGTGACGTCAATCTGCTGGGCTGGCTGAAGGTGGCCCTCGCCTATCCGCCGCTGCTGCTGGCGATGTACGTGACGTGGCAGATCCTGGTCAAGGCGCCGCCGCCGATCAAGGCCGAGGTCCCGCAGGACGAGGACGCCTGAGCTTGTGAAGGCCCGCCCCCCAACGGGAGCGGGCCTTCACGCATCGTGGCTTACTGCGCGCCGGCGTCCGCCGACAGCAGGGTCTCCAGCTCCTCCTCGCGCTCCTGCGCGGCCACGAAGAGCAGCTCGTCGCCGCCCTCCAGGGTGTCGTCCCGGGCCGGCACCAGCACCCGGCCCTCGCGGATGATGGTCACCAGCGCGGTGTCGGTCGGCCAGGCCACGTCGCCCACCCGGGTGCCGACCAGCTCGGCGTCCTCGGCGAGGGTGAGCTCCACCAGGTTGGCGTTGCCCTGGCTGAAGCGCATCAGCCGGACCAGGTCCCCGACGCTCACCGCCTCCTCGACCAGCGCCGACATCAGGCGCGGGGTGGAGACCGCGACATCCACGCCCCAGGACTCGTTGAAGAGCCACTCGTTCTTCGGGTTGTTCACCCGGGCGACCACCCGCGGCACGCCGTACTCGGTCTTCGCCAGCAGCGAGACCACCAGGTTGACCTTGTCGTCACCGGTCGCGGCGATCACCACGTGGCAGCGCTGCAGTGCGGCCTCGTCCAGCGAGGTGATCTCGCAGGCGTCGGCCAGCAGCCACTCCGCCATCGGCACCCGCTCCACCGAGATGGAGTTCGGGTTCTTGTCCACGAGCAGCACCTCGTGGCCGTTCTCCAGCAGCTCACCGGCGATCGAACGGCCGACCGCGCCCGCTCCCGCAATCGCTACCCGCATCAGTGACTCTCCTTCGGGCCGTTCGCGAACACGGCCTCGACCGCGGCCAGGTCGGCCCGACGCAGCATCACCTGCACCAGGTCGCCCTCCTGCACCACCATCTGCGGGGTGGGCAGCACGCCCTCGCCGAGCCGGGTGATGAAGGCCACCCGGGCACCGGAGGCCTCCTCCAGGGCGGACACCCGCTGGCCGACCCAGTGCGGGGAGAAGGCGACCTCGGCCAGCTGCACGGTGCCGCTCGGGTCCTGCCAGAGCGGCTCGGCGCCGCTGGGCAGCAGCCGGCGCAGCATCTGGTCGGCGGTCCACCGCACGGTGGCCACCGTCGGGATGCCCAGGCGCTGGTAGACCTCGGCGCGGCGGGGGTCGTAGATCCGGGCCGCGACGTGCTCGACGCCGAAGGTCTCCCGGGCCACCCGGGCCGCGATGATGTTCGAGTTGTCGCCGCTGCTGACCGCGGCGAAGGCGCCGGCCTCCTCGATGCCGGCCTCGCGCAGGGTGTCCTGGTCGAAGCCGACGCCGTTCACCCGGCGGCCGTTGAAGCCGGCCCCGAGCCGGCGGAAGGCGGTGGGGTCCTGATCGACCACGGCCACCGAGTGGCCCTGCTTCTCCAGGGCTCTGGCGAGCGCGGAGCCCACCCGTCCGCAACCCATGATCACGATGTGCACGGTGCTGTTACCTTACCCGGCTCGTTGGGCTCTTGACCTGCGCAAACACCGTTCGATCATCCTTCCGTGCCCGCCGGTCGGCGGGGCGATCTGCGCCGCCCCCGTCACTCGGGTGCGGCTCGGTAACGGGAGTGTTGCCCGTCAGCTGGTGCTCCGACACTATCCGGTCCGTAGAACAAGGTCTCGACGAACTGACGCACTGGTGGTAGCCGCAAAAGCAAGAGCCCCTACGATTCCTTAACGTGCCCAATCTGACCGACGTCCCTAAACGGATCCTGATCGGCCGCGCGCTGCAGAGCGACAAGCTCGGCGAGACGCTGCTGCCCAAGCGGATCGCGCTGCCGGTGTTCGCCTCCGACGCCCTGTCGTCCGTGGCCTACGCCCCGGAGGAGATCCTCCTCACCCTGTCGCTCGCCGGTGTCTCGGCGATCCACTTCTCATGGCAGATCGGCGTCGTGGTCGCCGTCGTCATGCTCGCGGTGGTTGCCTCCTACCGGCAGAACGTGCATGCCTACCCGAGCGGTGGTGGTGACTACGAGGTCGCCACCGTCAACCACGGACCGAAGTCCGGTCTGGTGGTGGCCAGCGCCCTGATGGTCGACTACGTGCTCACCGTGGCGGTCTCCACCACCTCGGGCGTGGCCAACGTGGTCTCGGCCGTTCCGGCGCTGCGCGGGCACGAGATGGGCCTGAGCGTCCTGCTGGTGCTGCTGCTGATGGGCATGAACCTGCGCGGTGTGCGCGAGTCCGGCTCGGCCTTCGCGGTGCCCACCTACGCCTTCATGATCGGCGTCATAGGCATGGTGGGCTACGGGTTGATCCGGCACCTGGTCTTCGGCAGCACCATGCACGCCGAGAGCGCCGGCTTCCACCTGCAGCCCACCCCCGGCAACGAGGCGGTGACCGGCTTCGCGCTGGTCTTCCTGCTGCTCAAGGCCTTCTCCTCGGGCTGTGCGGCGCTCACCGGCGTCGAGGCGATCAGCAACGGCGTGCCGGCCTTCCGCAAGCCGAAGAGCAAGAACGCGGCCACCACGCTGCTGCTGATGGCCTCGATCGCCGTCGCCATGTTCATGGGCATCATCTACCTGGCCCACCTGACCGGGACCCAGATGGCCGAGAACCCGGTCGAGCAGCTCGGCGGCGCCCCGGCGGACTACCACCAGAAGACGGCGCTCGCGCAGATCAGCGAGGCGGTGTTCTCCAACTTCACCCCGGGCTTCTACTTCATCGCCGCCGTCACCGGCCTGATCCTGGTGCTGGCCGCCAACACCGCCTTCAACGGCTTCCCGGTGCTCGGCTCGATCCTCGCCCAGGACCGCTACCTGCCGCGCCAGCTGCACACCCGCGGTGACCGGCTGGCCTTCTCCAACGGCATCATCCTGCTGGCGGGCGTGGCGATCGTCTTCATCGTGGCCTTCGGCGCCGACCCGAACCGGCTGATCCAGCTGTACATCGTCGGCGTCTTCGTCTCGTTCAACATGAGCCAGTCCGGCATGATCCGGCACTGGACCCGGCACCTGCGCACCGAGACCGACCCCAAGGCGCGGCGCCGGATGCAGCGCTCCCGGGCGATCAACACCTTCGGTCTGGTGATGACCGCGGCGGTGCTGATCGTGGTTCTGGTCACCAAGATCGGCCATGCCTGGATCGCGATCGCCACCATGTGCGTGCTCTTCGTGATGATGAAGGCGATCCGCCGGCACTACGACCGGGTCTCCCAGGAGCTGGCCCCGGCCGAGGACGCCGAGGACCTGGCGCTGCCCACCCGGGTGCACGCCATCGTGTTGGTCTCCAAGCTGCACAAGCCGGCCCTGCGGGCACTGGCCTACGCCCAGCTGGCCCGGGCGCACACGCTGGAGGCGATCACCGTCAACGTCGACCCGGCCGACACCGCCGCGCTGCGCGGCGAGTGGGACGAGCGCGGGATCGACGTGCCGCTCAAGGTGCTGGACTCGCCGTACCGCGAGATCACCGGGCCGGTGCTGGACTACGTCAAGAACCTGCGCCGCTCCTCGCCGCGCGACGTGGTCAGCGTCTACATCCCCGAGTACGTGGTCGGCCACTGGTACGAGCACCTGCTGCACAACCAGAGCGCGCTGCGGCTCAAGGGACGGCTGCTCTTCAAGCCCGGGGTGATGGTGACCTCGGTGCCCTGGCAGCTGGAGTCCTCGGAGCGGCGCAGCACGGTACGGGTCTACTCGGCCCCCGGCGACGTACGACGCGGCGAACCGCGGCGGCGCACGGTACCGTCGGGTTCCGTCGACAACCCGACCGCCGGGAACCCCGAAGCCAGCAAGGACGCCGTTACGTGAGTCGCAACACCCCGCCCCGCTCCTCCTCGGGCCAGCCTCGCAAGGGGGCGAAGGCCGGCAAGGTCGGTCAGGTCGCCAAGCCGCGCTGGTCGGCCAAGCCGGCCCGGCCGGCCGCCACCGACCGGGACGGCTACACGGCGCAGACCGCGCCGCTGGCCCCGGGGGAGCGGGCGGGGGAGGCCGCCGCCGAGCAGCAGTCGGCCGCCAAGGCCCCCCGCACGCCGCGTGAGCCGCGCGCCCCGCGGACGCCTCGCACGCCCCGGACGCCTCGCACCGCTCCTTCGGAGCGGGCGGAGCGTGCGGCGCAGGCGGGGCGCCCGGAGCGCAAGGAACGTCCCGAGCGCAAGGAACGTCCGGCCAAGGCCGCCGCCGCGCAGCAGGTCAAGGGCCCCGGCGGCGACCCGCTGGTCGGTGAGCGGTACGAGGTCGAGGTGGGCCCGGTCGCGCACGGCGGCGGCCACTGCGTGGCCCGGCACGAGGGCCGGGTGCTCTTCGTCCGGCACGCGCTGCCCGGCGAGCGGGTGATCGCCCAGGTCACCGAGGGCACCACCAAGTCCCGTTTCCTGCGGGCCGACGCGGTGGAGATCCTGGAGGCCGCCAAGGACCGGATCGAGGCGCCCTGCCCGTTCGCCGGCCCCGGCAAGTGCGGCGGCTGCGACTGGCAGCACGTCAGCCCCGGCGGGCAGCGCAAGCTCAAGGTCGCGGTGCTCACCGAGCAGTTGGCCAAGCTGGCCGGCCTGACCCCGGCCGAGGCCGGCTGGGACGGCAGCGTGGAGCCGGTCGGCGGCAAGCTGCCGGCCGGCCAGGTGCCCGCCTGGCGCACCCGGGTGCAGTACACGGTGGACGGCGAGAGCGGGCGGGTCGGCCTGCGCAAGCACCGCTCGCACGAGGTGCAGCTGATCGACCGCTGCCTGATCGCCGCCGAGGGCGTCACCGAGCTGGGCATCGAGGAGCGGGACTGGACCGGGCTGGCCTCGGTGGAGGCGATCGCCGCCAGCGGGTCCTCGGACCGCCAGCTGATCCTGCGCCCGCTGCCCGGCGAGCAACTGCCGCTGGTCGAGCTGGACAAGCCGGTGTCGATCTCCCGGATCGACGAGCAGGACCTCTTCCACCGGGTGCACGGGCGCACCTTCGTGCGTGAGCGGGCCGACGGGCGGACCTGGCGGGTCAGCAACGGCGGCTTCTGGCAGATCCACCCCGAGGCGCCGCAGACCCTGGTCGACGCGGTGCTCGACGGGCTCGACCCGCAGTGGGGCGAGAACGCGCTGGACCTGTACTGCGGCGTCGGCCTGTTCGCCGGCGCGCTGGCCGAGCGGGTCGGCGAGGACGGCGCGGTGCTGGGCATCGAGTCCGGCAAGCAGGCGGTGCTGGACGCCCGGCACAACCTGGCCGAGCTGGAGCAGGTGCGGATCGAGTGCGACAAGGTCGAGACCCTGCTGCCGCGCACCGGGATCACCGCCACCGACCTGATCGTGCTGGACCCGCCGCGGGCCGGTGCGGGCCGCGAGACGGTGCGCCACCTGGCCTCGCTGGCCGCCCGGCGGATCGCCTACGTGGCCTGCGACCCGGCCGCGCTCGCCCGTGACCTGGCGTTCTTCGCCGAGGGCGGCTACCGCCCGGTCTCGCTGCGGGCCTTCGACCTGTTCCCGATGACCCACCACTTCGAGTGCGTGGCGATCCTGGAGCCGGTCGAGCCGCGCGACTGACGCAGGATCAGCCGTCGAGGGCCTGGTCGTAGCGGGCCAGCACCAGCCGGGCCAGCTCGGCGTGCGCGCCGAGCGGGGCGGCGGTTACGCAGCCGCCGCTGCGCTCGGCCCGGCGGGCGAAGTAGCCCGGGGCCATCAGGTACGGCGCGACCGCTATCCGGCGGTGCCCGGCCGCGCGCAGGGCGGCGACCGCCTCGGCGGGGGTCGGCGCGGCCGCGCACAGGTAGCCGGGCGCGACCGGGCGTCCCAGCCGCGCGGCCAGCAGCTCGGCCATCCGCGCGGTGTCGGCGTTGCCCGCCGGGTCGGTGGAGCCGGCGGCGGCCAGCACCACCGCGTCGCCCGGCCCGCCCGCCTCGGTCAGCCGGGACTCCAGCGCGTCGGCCAGCAGTGGGTGCGGGCCGAGCGCCGGGGCGATGCGGGTCCGCAGGTGCGGCGCGGCGGCGGCCACGGCGGGCAGGTCGACCTGCAGGTGGAAGCCGGTGCTCAGCAGCAGCGGCACCAGCACCACCGTGCCGCGCAGCCCGGCCAGCAGCTCGGCCGGCCCCGGCTCGGCGTGGTCGAGGAAGGCCAGCTCGACGCGTGTCCCGGGGCGTTGCGCGCGCACCTCGGCCAGCAGCTGGTAGTAGCTGGCCACCCCCTGCGGATCGCGGGTCCCGTGCGCCACCGCGACCAGGGTCACAGCGCCGCCACCAGGCTGTAGCCCCGCTTCGGTACGGTCCGCACCAGCCGGGAGTGTTCGCCGAGGGCGGCGCGCAGGCGGGCGACGGCGGCCTCCACCGCGTGCTCGTCGGCGTGCGTGCCGACCCAGACCCGGCGCAGCAGTTCGGCCCGGCTGAGCACCCGGCCCGGCTGCTCGGCCAGTGCCCGCAGCACCGCCGCGAGCAGCGGGGGCAACTGCACGGGGGGTCCGTCGTCGATCAGCACGGCGTTGCCCTGCAGCGCCAACCGGTTGGCGCCCGAACGCAGTTCGCGCCGGTTGCGGGCGGGCAGCACGGACTCGATGGTGCGCACCATCGCGCCCAGGCGCCCGCGGTCCGGGCAGTGCGGGGTGATCCCGGCCTCCTCCAGCGGGCGGGCACAGACCGGCCCGACGCAGACCGGCAGCACATCGGTCCGCAGCCCGGCCAGCACCTCCTCGCGCAGCCCGAGTTCGTCGGCGGTGGCGAGGAAGGCGGTGATCGCGGGCGCGCTGGTGAAGGTCACCGCGTGTACCTCGCGGCGCGCTGTCTGCTCCACCAGCCGGCGCAGCGGCAGCGGGTCCTCGGGCGGGGCCCAGCGGTAGACCGGCACCACGATCACCTCGGCGCCGCGCTCCCGCAGGGCGGCCGAGAACTCGTCCAGCGGCGCGCCGTGCTCCTGCACCGCCACCCGGCGCCCGCGCAGCTCGCGGCCGAGCAGCCAGCCGAGCAGTTCCTCGTTGGCCTCGGTGGCCGGGGACCAGGTCTCGCTCAGCCCGCCGGCCCGGACCGCACCGGTGGCCTTGGGGCCACGGGTGAGCACCACGGCGTCGCGGCAGACCTCGGCCAGCCGGGCGCCGTACCCCCAGCCGTCGGCGGCGCTCAGCCAGCCGCGCCAGCCGACGCCGGTGGTGGCCACCACGTAGTCCAGTGGGGCGGTCAGGCAGAGCTCGGTGGCCCGGCGCAGCGCGGCGTCGTCGTCCAGCGGCATGATCCGCAGCGCCGGCGCCTCGACTACTCGGGCGCCGCGTCGGCGCAGCAGCGCGACGAGCTCCTCGCGGCGGCGCGCGGCGGTCACGCCGATGGTGTAGCCGACCAGGGGGCTCGAAGGCTGAAGTGCTGTCATGCCGTGCAGGGTCCGGCAGCGCTGTTTCCTTCCCGTTGCCGACCCATCACGTGGCGGTAAGCGGAATGGCGTCCGACGTTACGGCAGGTTTCCACCGCGTCACCTTGTACGGGTCGGTCGGTGAGGGGGACGTACCCTCGCCGCAACAATGGCGACCCGGACGCGAAACAGCCCTGGCGCACGCTCATCGGCATGACGACGACCGACACCCACTGCCCGTACTGCTCGCTGCAGTGCGGCATGCGCCTCGCCGCGCCGGCTGTGCCGGGCGGCGCGCCGCGGGTGCTGGAACGTCCCGACTTCCCGGTCAACCGCGGCGCGCTGTGCGGCAAGGGGCAGTCGGCCACCGTCCTGCTGGGCGAGGGCCACCGGCTCAGCTCGCCGCTGGTGCGCGACACCCGGGGCGGCGCGCTGCGCGGCGCGTCCTGGCAGGAGGCGCTGGACCGGGTCGCCGACGGGCTGCGCGGCGCCGCCGAGCGGCACGGCCGGGAGGCGGTCGCGGTCTTCGGCGGCGGCGGGCTGACCAACGAGAAGGCCTATCTGCTCGGCAAGTTCGCCCGGGTGGTGCTGCGCACGCCGAACATCGACTACAACGGCCGGTTCTGCATGTCCTCGGCGGCCGCCGCGCACCGGATCGCGTTCGGTCTGGACCGCGGGCTGCCGTTCCCGCTGGCCGACATCGCCGCTGCCGACTGCGTGATCCTGGTCGGCGGCAACCCGGCCGAGACGATGCCGCCGGCCCTCCGCTACTTCCGCGAACTTCGCGAGCGGGGCGGGACGTTGATCGTGGTCGACCCGCGTCGCACGCGCACCGCCGAGCAGGCCGACCTGCACCTGCAGCCGGTCCCCGGCACCGATCTGGCGCTCGCCCTGGGCCTGCTGCACCTGGCGGTGGCAGACGGGCGGGTGGACCAGGACTTCGTGGCCGAGCGCACCACCGGCTTCGAGGCGGCCCGCGCCGCCGCCATGGCGCACTGGCCGGAGCGGGTGGAGCGGATCACCGGCGTCCCGGCATCCCGACTCCGCGAGACGCTGGACCTCTTCGCCGATGCGTCGCGGGCGATCGTGCTCACCGCCCGCGGCCCCGAGCAGCAGAGCAAGGGGACCGACACCGTCGGAGCCTGGATCAACCTGTGCCTGGCGCTCGGCAAGGCCGGCCGGGAGGGCTCCGGCTACGGCTGCCTGACCGGCCAGGGCAACGGGCAGGGCGGGCGCGAGCACGGCCAGAAGGCCGACCAGCTGCCCGGCTACCGCTCGATCGAGGACCCGGCCGCCCGCGCGCACCTCGCAGCGGTCTGGGAGGTCGACCCCGCCGACCTTCCGGGCGCCGGCCGCTCGGCCTACGAGCTGCTCGACACCCTCGGTACCGAGGGCGGTGCCCGGGCGATGCTCCTGATGGGCTCCAACCCGGTGGTCTCCGCGCCGCGCGCCGCGCACATCACCGAGCGGCTGCGCGCGCTGGACTTCCTCGCGGTCAGCGATCTGGTGCTCTCCGAGACCGCCCAGCTGGCGGACGTGGTGCTGCCGGCCGCGCAGTGGGCCGAGGAGACCGGGACGCTGACCAACCTGGAGGGCCGGGTGATCCTGCGGCAGGCCGCCTTCGCCCCGCCGCCCGGAGTGCGCAGCGACCTCCACGTGTTGCGCGAGCTGGCGGATCGGCTGGGGGTGGCGAAGGGGTTTCCGGAGGACCCCGAGGAGGTCTTCGAGGAGCTGCGCCGGGCCTCCAGCGGCGGCCAGGCCGACTACGCGGGCATCAGCTACGACCGGATCCGCGCCGAGGACGGCGTCCACTGGCCCTGCCCCACCGAGGACCACCCCGGCACGCCGCGGCTCTTCCTGGACCGCTTCGCCACCCCGGACGGCCGGGCCCGCTTCGCCCCCGTCTCCTACCGCCCGGCCGCCGAGGAGCCGGACGCCGACTACCCGCTCTACCTGACCACCGGCCGGGTGCTGGCGCAGTACCAGAGCGGCGCGCAGACCCGCCGGGTGCCGGAACTGGCCAAGGCCGCACCGGGCCCGTTCGTCGAGCTGCACTCGCAGCTGGCCGAGCGGCTCGGGGTGGCCGAGGGCGAGGCGCTGACGGTGACCAGCCGGCGCGGCCGGGCCGTGGCCCCCGCCCGGGTGACCGACTCGATCCGGCCCGACACCGTGTTCATGCCCTTCCACTGGGCCGGGGCCGGCCGGGCCAACACCCTGACCAACCCCGCGCTCGACCCGGTCTCCCGGATGCCGGAGTTCAAGGTCTGCGCCGTCCGAGTGGAGCGGGTGCGATGAGGATCGCGGTGGTGGGAGCGGGACTCGCGGGCGCGCGGTTCGCCCAGCAGTACCGGGCGCTCGGCGGGCAGGGCGAACTGACCGTCTACGGCGCCGAGGAGCGCGTGCCGTACAACCGGGTGCTGCTCGCCGAGGTGCTCTCGGGGCGCTACGACCCCGAGGCGATCGCACTGCCGTACGGCCCCGGGGTCGCGCTTCGGACCGGCTGCGAGGTACTGGCCGTCGACCCGTCCGCCCGACGACTGTCGCTGGCCGGTGGCGAGTCGGCCGACTACGACGAGCTGGTGCTGGCCACCGGCGCCAACCCGGTGCTGCCACCGCTGCGCGGACTGCGCGGCTCCGACGGGCTCAAGGCGGGCGTGCACGCCTTCCGCACCCTGGCCGACTGCGCGCGCCTCGCCGAGGACGCCGCCACCGCCAAGCGGGCCGTGGTGATCGGCGGCGGAGTGCTCGGCGTGAGCGCCGCCCGGGCGCTGGCCGCGCTCGGCATGCCGGTGGAAATCGTGCACCAGGCACCGCATCTGATCGAGCGTCAACTCGACGAGCGGGCCGCCGAGGCGCTGCGGCTCGCGCTCGCCCGGCTCGGTGTGGAGAGCTACCTCGGCAACCGGGCCCGCGCGCTGCAGGGCGAGGACCGGGTGACCGGGGTCGAACTGGCCAGCGGCTACCTGCTGGACGCCGACCTGGTGGTGCTCGCCTGCGGGGTCCGCCCGCGCACCGGCCTGGCGCACGCCGCCGGCCTGGCGGTGCGCAGCGGCGTCCTGGTGGACGACCGGCTGCGGGCGAGTGCGCCCGGCAGCCACGCGATCGGCGACTGCGCCGAGCACCGCGGCAGCGTCCACGGCCTGGCCGAACCCGCCTACCAGCAGGCCGACCTGCTGGCCGCGCGGCTCTCCGGTGCCGACCCGACCGCCCGCTACACCGGCTCGCGCCCACTGGCCCGGCTGACCGCGGGGCCGCTGGAGTACGCCGCGTTCGGCGACACGGCCGAGGACCAGCCCGGCACCGACGTGCTTCGGCTGGCCGACCCGACCCGAGGCTCCTACAAGAAGCTCGTGCTGCGCGGCGACCGGCTCGTCGGCGGCATCCTGCTGGGCGACCTGGCCACGGTCGGCGCCCTGACCCGGGCGTACGAGCGGGACGACCCGCTGCCCCCGGACCCGTTGCCCTTGCTCACTACCCACCGAGGAGTCCGCCCATGATCTCGAAGGACCTGGTGCTGGTCGGCCACGGCATGGTCGGACAGCGTTTCCTGGAAGCCCTGTTCGAGCAGCCGACGACCGGGCAGTCGCACCGCTGGCGGGTCACCGTGCTCGCCGAGGAGCCCCGCCCGGCCTACGACCGGGTGCACCTGACCTCCTGGTTCTCCGGCACCACCGCCGAGGAACTCTCGCTCTGCTCGGCCGAGTTCGTCGAGCAGCACGGCATCGACCTGCGGCTCGGCGACCCGGCCACCGCGATCGACCGCGAAGCCCGCACCGTGACCACCCGATCGGGTTCGGTGCTCAGCTACGACGCGCTGGTGCTGGCCACCGGCTCCTACCCGTTCGTGCCGCCGGTGCCGGGCCACGACGCCCAGGGCTGCCACGTCTACCGGACCATCGAGGACCTGGAGGCGATCACCGCCGGCGCCGCGGGCGCGACGGTCGGCGCGGTGGTGGGCGGCGGCCTGCTCGGACTGGAGGCCGCCGGCGCGCTGCGCGCCATGGGACTGCAGACCCATGTGGTGGAGTTCGCCCCCCGGTTGATGGCGCTGCAGGTGGACGATGGCGGTGGCGCGGTGCTGCGCCGCAAGATCGAGGACCTCGGGGTGCAGGTGCACACCGGCGCCGGCACCCAGCGGATCGAGGCCGGCCCGGACGGCCAGGTCCGCAGCATGGCGCTCTCCGACGGTTCCGAACTCGCCGTCGACCTGGTGGTCTTCTCGGCCGGCGTGCGCCCGCGTGACCAACTGGCCCGCGACTGCGGCCTGTCGGTCGGCGAGCGCGGCGGCATCGCGGTGGACCGGCACTGCCGCACCTCGGACCCGCAGATCTGGGCGATCGGCGAATGCGCGCTGGCGGTCGACGGCCGGGTCTACGGCCTGGTCGCCCCCGGCTATGCGATGGCCGATACGGTGGCCCGCGAACTGACCGGATCCAGCGCCGAGTTCACCGGCGCCGACATGTCCACCAAGCTCAAGCTGCTGGGTGTGGACGTGGCCAGCTTCGGCGACGCGCTGGGCGCGACCGAGGGCTCGGTCGAGGTGCTCTACGCCGACAGTCGGGCCGGCGTGTACAAGAAGCTGGTGGTCAGCGCGGACGGCCGACTGCTCGGCGGTGTGCTGGTCGGCGACGCTGACTCCTATGCGACACTGCGCCCGCTCGCCATCAGCCGGGCCGAACTTCCCGCGCCGGCCGAGCAGTTGCTGCTCCCGGCGGCGGCCGGCTCGGGTGGCCCGCTGGTGCTGCCGGACGAGGCGGTGGTCTGTTCATGCCATAATGTCACCAAGGGCAGCATCCGGGCGGCGGTCTCCGAGCAGGGTCTGCACACCGTCCCGGAGGTCAAGAAGTGCACCAAGGCCGGTACCGGCTGCGGCAGTTGCATCAAGCTGCTGGACTCGATCGTGGCTGAGGAGCTGGCCGCCGGCGGCATCGAGACGGCCCGCGGGCTGTGCGAGCACTTCGTCCACACCCGCGCCGAGCTCTACGAGATCATCCGGGTCAAGGGCATCACCAGCTTCTCCCGGCTGATCGACGAGCACGGCACCGGCGAGGGCTGCGACACCTGCAAGCCGACGGTCGCCTCGATCCTGGCCAGCCTCGGCAACGGCCATGTGCTGGACGGCGAGCAGGCCGCCCTGCAGGACACCAACGACCACTTCCTGGCCAACCTGCAGCGCAACGGCTCCTACTCGGTGGTGCCCCGGGTGCCCGGCGGCGAGATCACCGCCGACGGCCTGATCACCATCGGCGAGATCGCCCGCGACTTCGGCCTCTACACCAAGATCACCGGTGGTCAGCGGATCGACCTGTTCGGTGCCACCGTCGACCAGTTGCCCGAGATCTGGCGCCGCCTGGTGGACGCCGGCTTCGAGTCCGGGCATGCCTACGGCAAGGCCCTGCGCACCGTGAAGTCCTGTGTCGGACAGACCTGGTGCCGCTTCGGGGTGCAGGACTCGGTGGCCCTGGCGATCGAACTCGAGCTGCGCTACCGGGGTCTGCGGGCGCCGCACAAGCTCAAGTCCGCGGTCTCCGGCTGCGCCCGCGAGTGCGCCGAGGCGCAGAGCAAGGACTTCGGCGTGATCGCCACCGCCGAGGGCTGGAACCTCTACGTGGGCGGCAACGGCGGCATGACACCCCGGCACGCCGACCTGCTGGCCACCGATCTGGACCACGACACGCTGCTCCGCACGATCGACCGGTTCCTGATGTTCTACATCCGCACCGCCGACCGGCTGGAGCGCACCGCGTCCTGGCTGGACCGGCTGGAGGGCGGTCTCGACCACCTGCGCGCCGTGCTGCTGGACGACTCGCTCGGCATCTGCGACGAGCTGGACGAGCTGATGGCCCGCCACGTCGAGACCTACCAGGACGAGTGGGCGGCCACCCTGGCCGACCCTGAGCGGGTGCGCCGCTTCGTCTCCTTCGCCAACGCCCCGGGGACCCCCGACCCCACAGTGCGCTTCGTTCCCGAGCGCGACCAGATCCGCCCCGCCCGTCCCGACGAGGACGGCCGCATCCTGATCAGCAGCCCCACCCTGGAGGTGCGTAGCCGATGAACACGGTAGAAGTCGACGACGGCCAGAACTGGACCCGAGTCTGCGAGTTCGACGACCTGATCCCCGGCCGCGGCGTCGCCGCGCTGCTGGCGGACGGCACCCAGGTGGCGGTCTTCCGCACCCGCGGCGGCGAGTTGTACGCGCTGTCCAACCGTGACCCGTTCAGCGGCGCCTACGTCATGTCGCGCGGCCTGACCGGCAGTCGCGGCGGGCTGCCGGTGCTGGTCTCGCCGATGCTCAAGCAGGTCTTCGACCTGCGCACCGGGCACTGCCTGGACGAGGAGATTACGCCGGACGGCAACTCGGCCCACTTGCGGGTCTGGCCGGTCCGGGTGGCTAGCGACGAGATGGCGGTGTGTTGATGAGCACGACGACGGCAACCAGACCGGACACCCGCCGGATCGAGGACTGGCAACCCGAGGACAGCGCCTTCTGGGAGCAGGCCGGCGCCCGGATCGCCCGGCGCAACCTGGTCTTCTCGGTGCTCTCCGAGCACATCGGCTTCTCGGTCTGGAGCCTCTGGTCGGTCCTGGTGCTCTTCCTCGGACCCAAGTACCACATCGACGCCGCCGGGAAGTTCACCCTCACCGCGCTGCCCACCGCGCTCGGCGCGGTGCTGCGGATCCCGTACACCTTCGCGGTGGCCGTCTTCGGCGGTCGCACCTGGACGGTGATCAGCGCGCTGCTGCTGCTGGTGCCGACCGTGCTGGCGGGGATCGTGCTCAAGCCCGGCGTCTCGTACAGCACGCTGCTGCTGGTGGCGGCCCTGGCCGGGGTCGGCGGCGGCAACTTCGCCTCCTCGATGGCCAACATCAACGCCTTCTACCCGCAGCGGCTCAAGGGCTGGGCACTCGGCATCAACGCGGGTGGCGGCAACCTGGGCGTCCCCGTGGTGCAGCTGCTCGGACTGCTGGTGCTGGCCACCGCCGGCGCGGCCCACCCGCGACTGCTGCCGCTGATCTACCTGCCGCTGATCATCCTGGCGGCGCTCGGCGCCGCGCTGCGGATGGACAACCTCGCCTCGCTGCGCAACGACCGGCGGGCGATGCGGGAGGTGGCCCGGGAGCCGCACACCTGGGTGGTCTCGCTGCTCTACATCGGCACCTTCGGCTCCTTCATCGGCTTCGGCTTCGCCTTCGGGCAGGTCCTCCAGGTGCAGTTCCACCACCAGTTCGACACCGCCGTGAAGGCCGCCTACCTGACCTTCCTCGGCCCGCTGCTCGGTTCGCTGGTCCGTCCGCTCGGCGGCCTGCTGGCCGACCGCTTCGGCGGCGCCAAGGTCACCTGCTGGACCTTCGTGGCGATGGCGGCGGGCGCCGCCCTGGTGCTCGAGGCCTCCAAGCAGCACTCGCTGGGGCTCTTCCTGGCCGGCTTCATCGCGCTCTTCGTGCTCAGCGGCCTCGGCAACGGCTCGACCTACAAGATGATCCCGGCGATCTTCCGGGCCAGGGCCGCCGCCTCGGTCGCGGCCGGCACCGATCCGGAGACCGCCGAGCGCACCGCCAGGCGCCGCTCCGCCGCGCTGATCGGCCTGGCCGGTGCGATCGGCGCCTTCGGCGGGGTGCTGGTCAACGTCGCCTTCCGCCAGTCCTTCCTCTCCTCGCACAACGGCGACGCCGCGTACCTGGCCTTCCTCGCCTACTACGCGCTCTGCCTGCTGCTCACCTGGGCGGTCTACCTGCGCCGCTCGCCGAACCGCCTGCCGGGGGTGTGACGGGCAGCTGTCCCCTGAGCATCCGGGGCGTGAACAGGGGCGTGCAAGCGCCCCCGTTCACGCCCTTGTCGTGCTAGCAGATGCGCGCTAGCTTCGATGGCATGGGTAAGAAGCAGCTCAACGTGCGGGTGGACGCCACCACCGCCGAGATGGCCCGCGAGCGGGCGGAGCAGCAGGGGATCAGCATGAACCAGTACATCGAAAGGCTCGTCCAGCAGGACATGGGCGAGACCGGGCTACGTTTCGTGGACGCGGCCGCGCAGTTCATGAAGGAGTACGAGAGCGAGTTCCTCTCGGAGTTCGGCGAGCGCGTTCCGGCCGACGACCGGCAGGGCGGACGCCGTTGAACCTGGAGGTCGACCTCTCCTGGCTGTTGATGACAGCCGAGCAGTACACCCCCGGCGACCCCCAGGTGACCGACTACGGCTCGTTGCTCGGCGCGATCGCCCGGCACCAGGCCGAGATCTTCGACATCGCCGTCTACCCCGAGCCGCAGGACCGGGCTGCCGCCCTGATGCACCAGCTGATCCGGGTGCCGGCCCTGGAACGCACCAACGAACTCTTCGCCACCGCCGTCGCCTACGCCTATCTGGTGGCCAGCGGCTGCCACGTCGCCACCACCGCCCGCGAGGTCCGCAGCCTGGCCCGCGCGATCCGGGAGGGCAAACTCGGCGTGGACGGGGTCGCCGAGCGGCTCAACGGCTGGATCGTGGACGAGGCCGAGGGGGAGGGGGTCGCGGGGGAGGACGGACCGGACTCCGACTCGGACTGAGACGGTCCGGCGGTCTAAGGTTTGGTGTGCTCCGGGACATCGCGCGGTACCTGACCTGCCCCCACTGTGCGCACGGCCTCGCCCTCGACGCGGCCGGGCGCACCCTGCGCTGCCCCGAGGGGCATGCCTTCGACGTCGCCAAGCAGGGGTACGTCAGCCTGCTGCCGGGTGACGCGCACACCGGGACCGGGGACACCGCCGAGATGGTGGCGGCCCGCGCCGACTTCCTGGCCGCCGGGCACTACGCGCCGATCGCCGCAGCGCTCGCCTCGGCGGCCGCCGGGTCCCAGGGCCTGGTGGTGGACCTGGGCGCCGGCACCGGGTACTACCTGGCCCGGGTCCTGGACGCCCTGGAGAACGGGGTCGGCGCCGCCCTGGACATCTCCAAATTCGCGCTGCGCCGCGCCGCCAAGGCACACCCGCGGGCCGGCGCGGTGGTCTGCGACGCCTGGCGCCCGCTGCCGCTCGCCGACGGCTGCGCCGACCTGGTGCTCAACGTCTTCGCGCCGCGCAACGGCCCCGAGATCCACCGGGTGCTGCGCCCGGGCGGCCGACTGCTGCTGGTCTCCCCGACCACCCGTCACCTGCGGGAACTGGTCGATGAGTTGGGCTTGCTGGCGGTGGACGAGGAGAAGGACCGGCGGATCGAGCAGAAGCTCAGCCCCTGGCTCACCCCGGTCGGGCGCGAGGAGGTCGAGTTCGAGCTGCGGCTGACGCACCGGGACGCGGCCGCCGTGGTCGGGATGGGGCCGAACGCCTGGCACACCGAGCCGGGCAGGCTGGCCGCCGCGCTGGCGGCGCTGCCGGAACCGGTGACGGTGACCGGGTCGGTGCGGGTGGCGGTGTACCAGCGATCGGACGAGGGGTCGGACGAGCGGGCGGACGAAAGGGCGGACGAGGGGTCGGCCGCGCCGGACCGGGGATGAGCCGCGCCCCGATGGGGTGAATCGTCGGACGAAGGCACGTTTCTCCTGGTCACGGGCTGATACCTGGTCAGTAGCGTCGGCTCAGTGACCAGCGAAGTCGTTCCGCGTCCTGCCCCCGCGCCCGCCTCCCCGGGTGAAGCCGACCTCCGCCCCGCGCTTCGGCCCACCGTCGAGGAAGTCCGCCTCACCTCGTTCAAGTCCTTCCGCCGCGCCACCCTGCCGCTCGCCCCGCTCACCGTGCTTCACGGGCCGTCCGGCGTCGGCAAGTCGAACGCGCTGGACGCCCTCGCGGTGCTCTCCCGGCTGGCCCTCGGCGAGGAGATCGGCCCCTCGCTGGACGGCATCGGCGGCATCTCCGGGCCGCTGGCCGCACCGGTGCGCGGCGGGCTGCAGGGCTGCGTGCCGCACGGGCGCAACGCGATCATCCTGGGCTGCACGGTCCGCTCCTGCGCCGGGCCGATCCGGCTGGAGCTGGTGATTCGCACCGACGGGCGGGTCCGGGTGGCCCGGGAGTGGCTGGTCTGCGACGGGCAGACCCTGGTGGAGACCGGCGAGCAGGACGTCGCGGGCGGCCGGGTCAACGTCAGTTGGCACAACGACACCCGTCAGGGGGACATCCGCGCGCCGTTCCCCAGTGGCAGCCTGATCACCACTCAGCTCCCGCTCCGGGTGGCCGGCTCCTCCCCGGGCGAGCGCAAGGTGCTGGCCGCCGTCGAACAGCTGCTCACCGCGCTGCGCGAGGTGTTCCCGGTACACCCGGTGCCCGCGCTGATGCGCGGCTGGGTCCGGCCGGACCCGCAGGCCCGACTGCTGCCCACCGCCGCCAACATGTCCGCCGTGCTGGCCCGGCTGCAGGGCGAGTGCCAACGACGCTACGGCCGCCTGCTCAAGGCCGTCCAGGCGGCCGCCCCGCACCCGCTGCTCGGCCTGGACGTGGACCGGCGCGGCAGCCGGGCCCAGGAGCGGCTGCTCGCCGTCTTCGACGAGGGCGTGCTCGGCCGCACCGGCGCCGACCAGGCCTCGGACGGCATGCTGCGGCTGCTCGCGCTCGCCGCCGTGCTGCTCACCGGCGCCGGCGTGCTGGAAATCGAACCGGCCGCTGAGATCCCTTGGGCACAGCGGCAGTTGACCGTGCTCGCCGAGGACCTGGGCGCCGGGCTGGCGGACGAGCAGACCGCCGCGCTGCTGCGGCTGGCGCGCGAGATGTGCGACAAGGAGCACCTGCGGCTGCTGGCGGCGCTGCAGGACCCGGGGCCGGCCCGGCTGGTGGAGGGGGTGCGGCTGGTGGAGTGCCGGCGGGACCCGGTGAGCGGGCACAGCGTGCTGGGGGCGGCGGCGCCGCGGGTGCCGGTCCAGCCCGCGCGGGATCGCGGGGTCGGTGCGGGTGGTGTTGGTGGTGCGGGTGGTGTAAGTAGGGCCGGTGCCGGTGCCGGTGCGGGTGCGGCCGGTGCGGCTGGGGCCGGTGCCGGTGGGTCCGGGGATGCGGTAGACCTGGAGCGGTGACCGAACAGCCCGAGCACCAGCTCACCCTCGACGACCTGGCCCAGCGCCTGTCCGACTTCGCCGCGGCGCGGCGCTGGCAGCCCTTCCACACGCCGAAGAACCTGGCCGCCGCGCTCACCGTGGAGGCCGGTGAACTGCTGGAGATCTTCCAGTGGTTGACCCCGGACCAGGCCACTGCGGTGATGGCCGACCCCGAGCGCGCGCACCGGGTCCGGGACGAGGTGGCGGATGTGCTGGCCTACCTGGTGCAGTTCTGCACGGTGCTCGGGATCGACCCGCTGGCGGCGCTGGCGGCCAAGATCGACCGCAACGAGCTGCGCTTCCCGGTGCCGGAGGAGTAGCCGCGGCAGTATGACTGTCGGACTCATGCTCGGCGGCTTTTCCACACCCCCGGGGTTGTCCACAGGTTCCGAACCAGCGCGTGCACGGGCCTCGCCAGTGGCGCACTCTCCTGCTGACGGGCCGGTCGCCGGACCGGCCCGAGGACCAGTCAGCACAGGAGAGGGGAGTCCCGGGCATGGACGCACTCCGTTTGATCAAGACCTCCCGGCACGCGCTCGCCGAGGCCAGGACGGTGCCGGACCTGCTGTCCGAGGCCTGGCAGACCGCGGCACTCACCGAGGCCGTGGCCGCCTGGCTGAGCGACCATCAGGACGGTGAGGTGGCCGCCGTCGCCCAGCTGCTCGCCGCAGCCGGGGCGCATGCCGCCGACCGACTGGAGGACGCGGTCGACCGACCCGAGCAGTGGGACTGGCCGGCGGCGGGCCGGGCGGCCCGGCTCAGCGAGGTGGGCGAGCCGGAACCGGCTCTGCAGCAGCTGCGCCAGCTGCTCTCCGAATCGGCGCAGGCGCTGATCGCCATCGGCCACACCGCCAAGACCATGGGCGTCTACTGGGTGGCCAACGACGGGTTGGACGCCCATGCCGAGTGCCGGGACCTGGTGGTGGAGTTGCTCCGGATCCTCCGCCGCCGGGCCGGCAGGACGTCGCCGGGGAGTGACTGGCCCGACGGCTGCGGCGAGGACGGCGAGGACGGTTACGACGCCGATCCGGCCGAGCCCGAGCTGCGCCTGGTGGTGGCGCTCAGCCCGCCGCCCGGGCTACCCGAACTGCCCGGGCTACCTGAACGGCCCGGGCAGTCCCCGGGCCGGCAGTCCCCGGTGCGGCAGCCGTCGGTTCACCGGGCCCCGGCACCGCTGGGCGTCTCCGGGACACCGTTGCGGTCCACCGCGCGGGCGCCGGACGCCTCCAGGTCCGAGCCCAGATCGGCCAGGTCCGCGTTGACCGAGGCGAGCAGCTCCTGCATCTGGTCCAACAGGCTCTTGGGGGCGGGTGCGGCAGGCTGCTGCGGGGGTGCGACGGGTGCCTCGTACCTGGGCTCGGACATGAGGGGGACCCTCCAGCTCGGGAGCGCGATGTGCTGCGTTCGGACGGTGGCGCCACTCGTCCAGTGGACGCCACAGGACCCAGACGGCCCCGTCGTCCCAACGACCTCCCGTGCTTCCGGTCACCACCGACCACTCGATGAGGTCCAACCACCGCCACCCCTCAGCCCCCCGAGTCACCCCGCATTTGCCGCCGCCTCGCCCCCTGGGCTACGGACGCCGGGCTACGCACGCCCGGGCACCGCCCCGCGGACGGCAAGGGCCCGGGTCGCGCGGGGAGCGCCACCGGGGCCCGAGGAGCCGCTGTTCGACAGGAGGTCAGTTGTGCGCGTGCAGCTCGGCGTTCAGGCCGCCCCAGGAACCGGAGCGGGCGATCACCTCGACTGCGCCCGACTGCGAGTTGCGGCGGAACAGCAGGTTGTCCTGGCCGGACAGCTCGACCGCCTTGGCGACGGCGCCGTCCGGGGTGGTGACCCGGGTGCCCGCGGTGACGTACAGGCCGGCCTCGACCACGCAGTCGTTCCCCAGCGAGATCCCGATGCCCGCGTTGGCGCCCAGCAGGCAGCGCTCGCCCACCGAGACGACCTGCTTGCCGCCGCCCGACAGGGTGCCCATGATCGAGGCGCCGCCACCGATGTCGCTGTGGTCGCCGACCAGCACACCGGCGCTGATCCGGCCCTCGATCATCGAGGTGCCCAGCGTCCCGGCGTTGAAGTTGACGAAGCCCTCGTGCATCACGGTGGTGCCGACGGCCAGGTGCGCGCCGAGCCGGACCCGGTCCGCGTGCGCGATCCGCACCCCGCTCGGGGCCACGTAGTCGGTCATCCGCGGGAACTTGTCGATCCCGTAGACGGCCAGCTGGCCGCCCTCGGCGCGGACCGCCAGCCGGGCCTGCTCGACCAGCTCCACCGGCACCGGACCGATGCTGGTCCACGCCACGTTCGCCAGCAGGCCGAAGATGCCGTCCAGGCTCAGCCCGTGCGGCTGGACCAGCCGGTGGCTCAGCAGGTGCAGACGCAGGTAGCCGTCGTGGGCGTCCAGCGGCTTCTCGTCCAGCGAGCCGATCGTGGTCCGCACCGCGACGACCTCCACCCCGCGGCGGGCGTCGGTGCGCAGCGCCTTGGCGGCGCCGGCCCCGAGCTCGGCCTCGGCCTGCTCGGCCGACAGCCGCACGGTGCCGGACGGGCCGGCCGCGTCGGTCAGGGCGGGGGCGGGGAACCAGGTGTCGAGAACGGTGCCGTCGGCGGCGATGGTCGCGAGACCGGCGGCGACAGCGCCACGGGCGAGGGAGGAGGTCGTTTCAGTCACATCGAGCACGGTAACCAATTCCGGCTCGACCTGCCGAAACGGCTCAGGGTGCGGACGCCCCGGCGGTTGCCGGCCGTGCTCGCGGTGGCCAAAACCAGGTGCTCAGCGGCCGGCAGAGCCGGGATACTCGCTCGGGTGTTCATCTCGATCTCCACCACAGGAACGGCCGAGCAGCCGGCCACCGACCTGGGCTTCCTGCTGCACAAGCACCCGGCGAAGGCGCAGCGCTTCAGCACCTCGCACGGTGAGGCGCACGTCTTCTACCCGGAGGCGGGCGAGCAGCGCTGCACGGCCGCGCTGCTGCTGGACGTCGACCCGATCGCGCTGGTTCGGCGCGGCCGGGGCCGGGGTCGCGCGGGTTCTCCGACAGCATCGACAGGAGCCGGCGCCCTCTCGCAGTACGTCAACGACCGGCCGTACGCGGCCTCCTCGCTGCTCGCGGTGGCCCTGCGCACGGTCTTCCGGACGGCGATGAAGGGCGTCTGCGAGCAGCGGCCCGGTCTGGCCGAGCAGCCGCGCCCGCTGACGGTCCGGCTGCCCGCCGTGGCGACCGGCGATGGTGAGCAGCGCTCGCCCGAGGAAACGCCGCTGGTCAACCGGCTCTTCGAGCCGCTCGGCTGGCAGGTGAGCAGCACCGCGATCCCGCTGGACGAGACCTTCCCGGCCTGGGGCGACTCGCGCTACCTCAGCCTGGAGCTGACCGGCACACTGCGGCTGGCCGACGCGCTGCAGCAGCTCTACGTGCTGCTCCCGGTGCTGGACGGCGCCAAGCACTACTGGGTGGCGCCGGACGAGGTGGACAAGCTGCTGGACGCGGGGGAGGGCTGGCTGGCCGACCACCCGGACCGGGCCCTGATCATCCGCCGCTACCTGCACCGTCGCTGGTCGCTGGCGAACGAGGCGATGCGCCGGCTGGAGCTGGCCCGCCTCGCCGAGGCCGACGACAGCGAGCCCGAGGAGCTGGACAACGCCGTCACCCCGGAACCCGAGACCGGCGCCGAAACAGCCGCCGACGAGGCCGCTGCCAAGGCAGAGGCCGAACCGGAGGCCGAGCCCAAGCCCCCGTCCCTGGCCCAGCAGCGCCGCGAGGCCATCCTCGCCCTGCTGCGCGAGCACGGCGCCGCCCGGGTGCTGGACCTCGGCTGCGGCCAGGGCGAGCTGGTGGCCGCGCTGCTCAAGGAGAAGCAGGTCATTGAGATCCTGGGGGTCGACGTCTCGGCCAACGCCCTCGCCACGGCCGCGCGCAAGCTCCGGCTGGACCGGCTGTCGGAGCGTCAGGCGAGCCGGGTGCGGCTGGTGCAGGGCGCGCTGACCTACACCGACAGCCGGCTCAAGGGCTATGACGCGGCCGTCCTGTGCGAGGTGATCGAGCACCTGGACCTGCCCAGGCTGCCGGCGTTGGAACACGCGGTGTTCGGCGCCGCCCGCCCGCGCACGGTGATCGTCACCACGCCCAACGCCGAGTACAACGTCCGCTGGGAGACCCTCCCGGCGGGCCACCACCGGCACGCCGACCACCGCTTCGAGTGGGACCGCGCGCAGTTCCGGGCCTGGGCCGAGCGGGTCGCGGGGCTCTACGGGTACGCCGTGGACCTGCGGCCGGTCGGCCCGGACGATCCGGAGGTCGGCTCACCCAGCCAGCTGGCCGTCTTCCACCTGACCACGTCCTCCGAAGGGAGCTCTCGATGACCGACCTCACCCCGACCGACCGGACCCAGGCTCCCCGTAGCCTGCCCGTCACCGATCTCTCCCTGGTCGTCCTGGTCGGCACCAGCGGCGCGGGCAAGTCCTCGTTCGCCCGCAAGCACTTCGCCCCCACCCAGGTGATCTCCTCGGACTTCTGCCGTGGCCTGGTCTCGGACGACGAGAACGACCAGTCCGCCTCCGCCGCGGCCTTCGAGCTGCTGCACTACATCGTCGGCAAGCGGCTGGCGGCCGGCCGGCTCACCGTGGTCGACGCCACCAACGTGCAGCCCGGCGCGCGCAAGCAACTGGTCGCCCTGGCCCGGGCCCATGACGTGCTGCCGATCGCGATCGTGCTGGACGTGCCGCCGAGCGTCTGCGCCGAGCGCAACCGGACCCGCCCCGACCGGGACTTCGGCGCCCATGTGATCCCACGTCAGCACCGCGAGCTGCGCCGCTCGCTGGCCGGCCTGGAGCGCGAGGGCTTCCGCAAGGTCCACCACCTGCGCGGGGTGGCCGAGGTGGACGCCGCCGAGATCGTGCTGGAGAAGCGCTGGAACGACCTGCGCGACCGCACCGGCCCGTTCGACATCATCGGCGACATCCACGGCTGCCGCGCCGAGCTGGAGACCCTGCTCACCCGGCTCGGCTACCAGCTGGTCCGGGACGAGCTGGGCCGCCCGGTGGACGCCGTACCGCCGGCCGACCGCACCGCGGTCTTCGTCGGCGACCTGGTCGACCGCGGCCCGGACACCCCGGGCGTGCTGCGCCTGGTGATGGGCATGGTGGCCGCCGGCCACGCGCTCTGCGTGCCCGGGAACCACGAGAACAAGCTGGGCCGGGCGCTGAGCGGCCGCCAGGTGACGGTCTCGCACGGCCTGCAGGAGTCGCTGGACCAGCTGGCCGCCGAGCCCGCAGAGTTCGTCGCCGAGGTCCGGGCCTTCATCCGCGGCCTGGTCAGCCACTACCTGCTGGACGGCGGCCGGCTGGTGGTCTGCCACGCGGGTCTGCCGGAGAAGTACCAGGGCCGCAACTCCGGCCGGGTCCGCTCGCACGCCCTCTACGGCGACACCACCGGTGAGACCGACGAGTACGGCCTGCCGGTCCGCTACCCGTGGGCCGAGGAGTACCGGGGCAAGGCACTGGTGGTCTACGGCCACACCCCGGTCCCGGTGGCGAGCTTCCTCAACAACACCATCTGCCTGGACACCGGAGCCGTCTTCGGCGGCAGCCTGACCGCGCTGCGCTACCCCGAGCGCGAGCTGGTCGGCATCCCGGCCGAGCAGGAGTGGTACGCCCCCGTCCGTCCCGTGATCACCGACGCGCCGGGCGCCCGCGAGGGCCGTCCGCTGGACCTGGCCGACGTGGCCGGGCGCCGGGTGGTGGAGACCACGCTGCACGGCCGGATCGCGGTCCGGGAGGAGAACGCCGCCGCCGCGCTGGAGGTGATGAGCCGTTTCGCGCTGGACCCGCGGCTGCTCGCCTACCTGCCGCCGACCATGGCCCCCAGCGCCACCTCCCGCCGCGAGGGCTACCTCGAACACCCCGAGGAAGCCTTCTTCGCCTACCGCGCCGACGGTGTGCGCCAGGTGATCTGCGAGGAGAAGCACATGGGCTCGCGGGCCGTGGTGCTGGTCGCCCGGGACTCGGCCGCGCTGGAGCGCCGGTTCGGCCTGGCCGGGCCCGGTGCGATCTGGACCAGGACGGGCCGCGCCTTCCTCGGCGACGAGGAGCTGACCGCCGCCCTGCTCGACCGGGTGAGCGCGGCGGCCGAGGGCGCCGGCCTCTTCACCGAGCTGGCCACCGACTGGCTGCTGCTCGACGCCGAGCTGCTGCCCTGGTCGCTCAAGGCGCTCGACCTGCTGCGCCGGCAGTACGCGGCCGTGGGCGCCGCGGCCCGCACCGCGCTGCCCGAGGTGCTCGCGGCCCTGGAGCAGGCGAGCGGCCGCGGCATCGAGGGCCTGGCCGAGCTGACTGAGCGTCACCGGCGCCGGACGGCCGACGCCGAGGCGTTCACCGCCGCCTACCGGAAGTACTGCTGGCCCACCGAGGGCCTGAACGGCATCCGGCTGGCCCCCTTCCAGCTGCTCGCCGCCGAGGGTGCCAACCTCGCCGTGCGCCCGCACGACGAGCACCTGGCCTGGCTCGACCGGCTGGTCGCGGCCGATCAGGCGGCGCTCACCGGATCGGGCGCGGAGCCGCTGCTGCGGGCCACCGGCCGACTGGTCGTCGACACCGAGGACGAGGAGTCGATCAAGGCCGGCATCGCCTGGTGGGAGGAGCTCACCGCCGACGGCGGCGAGGGCATGGTGGTCAAGCCGCTGGCCTCACTGGTGCGCGGCGCACCGGGGGAGGGGCGCCCGGGCGGGCTGGTCCAGCCGGGTCTGAAGGTCCGCGGCCGGGAGTACCTGCGGATCATCTACGGCCCGGACTACACCGAGCACCTCGGTGTGCTGCGCCAGCGGGCGCTGGGCCACAAGCGCTCGCTCGCGCTGCGCGAGTACGCGCTCGGGATGGAGGCGCTGGACCGGCTGGCCGGCGGTGAGCCGCTCTGGCGGGTGCACGAACCGGTCTTCGCCGTGCTCGCGCTGGAGTCGGAGCCGGTGGACCCGCGGCTCTGAGCCCCAGCGGTCCGGGCAGTGACCCGGGCAGCGGTGCGGTCCGGCCTGTACACGCAGGCCGGACCGCACCGGGCTGGCGACAGATCGGGTTGCAGTCGCCGCCCCCGCCTCCGCCGCCCCCGCCACCGCCGCCCCCGCCACCGGGGCCGGCGCCGGGGTGGCCGTTGGCGGAGCTCACTGATATGAAGCCATGCATATAAATTCTGCATCGCGTATACTATTGCCGTCCCCGCATCCCGTCACCCCAGGAGCCCGGCATGGCCTTCAACCTCCGGAACCGGCACTTCCTCAAGGAGCTCGACTTCTCGGCTCAGGAGTTCCGCTTCCTGATCGACCTCGCCGCGCAGCTCAAGGCCGCCAAGTACGCGGGCACCGAGCAGCCCCGGCTGCGCGGCAAGAACATCGCGTTGATCTTCGAGAAGACCTCCACCCGGACCCGCTGCGCCTTCGAGGTGGCCGCCCACGACCAGGGTGCCGCCACCACGTACCTGGAGCCCTCGGCCTCGCAGATCGGCCACAAGGAGTCGGTGAAGGACACCGCCCGGGTGCTCGGCCGGATGTTCGACGGGATCGAGTACCGAGGGCACGGCCAGGCCGTCGTCGAGGAGCTGGCCGCCCACGCCGGCGTGCCGGTCTTCAACGGGCTGACCGACGAGTGGCACCCGACCCAGATGCTCGCCGACATGCTGACCATCCAGGAGCACAGCAGCAAGCCGCTGACCGAGGTCTCCCTCGCCTACCTGGGCGACGCCCGCTTCAACATGGGCAACTCGCTGCTGATCACCGGCGCGCTGCTCGGCCTGGACATCCGGATCGTGGCGCCCGAGGCGTACTGGCCGGGCAAGGAGGTCCGGGAGTCGGCCGAGCAGCTCGCGGCGGTCAGCGGCGCCCGGATCACCCTCACCGAGGACGTGGCCGAGGGCGTGGCCGGCGTGGACTTCCTCTACACCGACGTCTGGGTCTCGATGGGCGAGCCCAAGGAGGTCTGGGTGGAGCGGATCGAGCAGCTGAAGGCCTATCAGGTCTCCATGGACACGGTCCGGGCCACCGGCAACCCGCAGGTCAAGTTCCTGCACTGCCTGCCGGCCTTCCACGACCTGGGCACCGCCCTGGGTCGGCAGCTCTTCGAGAGCACCGGCATGGCCGAATTGGAATGCACCGACGAGCTCTTCGAGTCGGCGCACTCCATCGTCTTCGACCAGGCGGAGAACCGCCTGCACACCATCAAGGCCGTCCTGGTCGCCACCCTCGGTAGCTGACCGGCTCAGAACGGCACGTTCAGGCACGCCAC
Organism: Kitasatospora azatica KCTC 9699; assembly: GCF_000744785.1. Taxonomy (NCBI): domain Bacteria; kingdom Bacillati; phylum Actinomycetota; class Actinomycetes; order Kitasatosporales; family Streptomycetaceae; genus Kitasatospora; species Kitasatospora azatica. The sequence goes on from NZ_JQMO01000003.1 coordinate 4,047,175, forward strand.
CCGCTCGCCGGCGGCGTGCTGCCCGGCCGCGCTCCCCGCGTGCAGCACCACCGAGTTCGCCTCGCCCGGCCGGAAGGTCCAGTCGACGTCCGCCACCGCCTCACCGTTCCCGTCCTGGTCCGTGCTCAGCAGCAGGTGCAGCTCGTTGCGCTCGTTGGCGTAGCCGGGGTCGGTGGACGGCTGCACCGGGTCGACCCGGTCCTGGTAGTGCGGTCCCGAAGCGGTCGGCACCGCGTCGCAGGCCCTGGTGTGCACATGGGCGGGGAAGCTGTGTCCGGGAGCCAGGCCGGTGGCCGTCAGCCGCACCCGCGTGTGACCGTCCACCTGGAGGACCACCGCCCGCAGGGTCGACCCGTACGGGACCAGGTCCGGTGCAAAGCTCACCGCGGCCGGCGGCACGAACGCCGAAGCGGGGGCGAACCGTTCGCTCACCACGGTGAAGGGACCGGCCGCCCCGGCCCCGGGCGCGCTCAGCGCGACCAGGGCCAGGGCGGCCGTGAACGAGGAACCGGCGAGCAGGGGAGCACGCATGGCAGGGCCTTTCCGGAGCGGCTGACACTCCCGCCAACTGTCCCGCCCCCGGCCCGCCCCACCTGCCGGGCATGCCGAGCGCGCCGCAGCGTCACCCGTTCGGGAGCCGGATGCGGGGGCGGGTGCGCGCCCGAGAATGCCTGGCGCGCCAGGGGGTGCCCGAGAGCACTCCCAGTCCGCCCATGCACTATGGTTTATCTCGACATCGAGATAACTCGACGCTATGATTTATCTCGACATCAAGATACTTGCCGAGAGGCGATCCCCGGGCTTCCTCGTGTGGTCCACCCAAACCCCACGTACCGCACGAAGCACCTAGAAGGAGTCAGTCGTGTCCGCGAACAGCTTCGACGCCCGCAGCTCGCTGCAGGTGGGCGACGAGTCGTACGAGATCTTCAAGCTCTCCGCCGTCGAGGGTTCCGAGCGGCTGCCGTACAGCCTCAAGGTGCTGCTGGAGAACCTGCTCCGCACGGAGGACGGCGCGAACATCACCGCCGACCACATCCGCGCCCTCGGCAGCTGGGACGAGAACGCCCAGCCGAGCCAGGAGATCCAGTTCACGCCGGCCCGCGTGATCATGCAGGACTTCACCGGCGTGCCGTGCGTGGTCGACCTCGCCACCATGCGTGAGGCCGTCAAGGAGCTGGGCGGCGACCCGGCCAAGATCAACCCGCTGGCCCCGGCCGAGCTGGTCATCGACCACTCCGTCATCGCCGACAAGTTCGGCACCCCGGACGCCTTCGTCCAGAACGTCGAGATCGAGTACGGCCGCAACAAGGAGCGCTACCAGTTCCTGCGTTGGGGCCAGACCGCCTTCGACGAGTTCAAGGTGGTCCCGCCGGGCACCGGCATCGTGCACCAGGTCAACATCGAGCACCTGGCCCGCACCGTGATGGTCCGGGGCGGCCAGGCCTACCCGGACACCTGCGTCGGCACCGACTCGCACACCACCATGGTCAACGGCCTGGGCGTGCTGGGCTGGGGCGTCGGTGGCATCGAGGCCGAGGCGGCCATGCTCGGCCAGCCGGTCTCCATGCTGATCCCGCGGGTGGTCGGCTTCAAGCTCAACGGCCAGCTGCCGGCCGGTGCCACCGCCACCGACCTGGTGCTCACCATCACCGAGATGCTGCGCAAGCACGGTGTGGTCGGCAAGTTCGTCGAGTTCTACGGCGCCGGCGTCACCGCGATCCCGCTGGCCAACCGCGCCACCATCGGCAACATGTCGCCGGAGTTCGGCTCCACCTGCGCGATCTTCCCGATCGACGACGAGACCCTGCACTACCTCCGGCTCACCGGCCGCGACGAGCAGCAGCTCGCCCTGGTCGAGGCGTACGCCAAGGAGCAGGGCCTGTGGCACGACCCGTCGGTCGAGCCGGTCTACTCCGAGTACCTGGAGCTGGACCTGGCCACCGTCGTCCCGTCGATCGCCGGCCCGAAGCGCCCGCAGGACCGCGTGATCCTGGCCGAGTCGGCCGCCAAGTTCGCCGAGGTGCTGCCGTCCTACGCCGCCGAGGCCAGCAAGCCGACCCCGGTCAGCGCGCCTGACGGCACCTCGTACGAGATCGACAACGGCGCGGTCGTGATCGCCTCGATCACCTCCTGCACCAACACCTCCAACCCCTCCGTCATGCTGGGCGCGGCCCTGCTGGCGAAGAAGGCCGTGGAGAAGGGCCTGCACGTCAAGCCCTGGGTCAAGACCACCCTGGCCCCCGGGTCCAAGGTCGTCATGGACTACTACGAGAAGGCCGGCCTGCTCCCGTACATGGAGAAGCTGGGCTTCAACCTGGTCGGCTACGGCTGCGTGACCTGCATCGGCAACTCGGGCCCGCTGCCCGAGGAGGTCTCGGCCGCGGTCAACGAGGCGGACCTCGCCGTGGTGTCGGTGCTCTCCGGCAACCGCAACTTCGAGGGCCGGATCAACCCGGACGTCAAGATGAACTACCTGGCCTCCCCGCCGCTGGTGGTCGCCTACGCCCTGGCCGGCAACATGAAGGTCGACATCACCCGCGACGCCCTGGGTCAGGACGCCGACGGCAACGACGTCTTCCTCGCCGACATCTGGCCGTCGGAGCAGGAGGTGGCCGACGTGGTCGCCAACTCCATCGACCAGGCCATGTTCACCAAGGACTACGCGGACGTCTTCGCCGGCGACCACCGCTGGCAGTCGCTGCCGGTCCCGACCGGCAACACCTTCGAGTGGGACGCCGAGTCCACCTACGTCCGCAAGCCCCCGTACTTCGAGGGCATGGCCAAGACCCCGAGCCCGGTGACCGACATCGCCGGCGCCCGCGTGCTGGCCAAGCTGGGCGACTCGGTCACCACCGACCACATCTCCCCGGCGGGCAACATCAAGGCCGGCACCCCGGCCGCGCAGTACCTGACCGAGCACGGTGTGGAGAAGCGCGACTTCAACTCGTACGGCTCGCGCCGTGGCAACCACGAGGTGATGATCCGCGGCACCTTCGCCAACATCCGCCTGCGCAACCAGATCGCGCCGGGCACCGAGGGCGGCTACACCCGCGACTTCACCCAGGCCGACGCGCCGGTGTCGTTCATCTACGACGCCTCGCAGAACTACCAGGCCGCCGGCATCCCGCTGGTCGTCCTGGCGGGCAAGGAGTACGGCTCCGGTTCGTCCCGTGACTGGGCCGCCAAGGGCACCGCGCTGCTCGGCGTCAAGGCCGTCATCGCCGAGTCCTACGAGCGCATCCACCGCTCGAACCTGATCGGCATGGGCGTCCTCCCGCTGCAGTACCCGGAGGGCCAGAACGCCGACAGCCTGGGCCTGACCGGCGAGGAGACCTTCTCCATCGCCGGCGTGACCGAGCTGAACGAGGGCCGCACCCCGGCCACCGTCAAGGTCAAGGCCGTGGCCGCCGCTGGGAACACTGTCGAGTTCGACGCGGTCGTGCGCATCGACACCCCCGGCGAGGCGGACTACTACCGCAACGGCGGCATCCTGCAGTACGTGCTGCGCAGCCTGATCGGCTGATCAGGGCTTTCAGCCGGCAGACCGCGCTCCTCCTGTGGAGGGGCGCGGTCTGTGCTATTCCGGAGGTATGGAGGCGCGATCCGACACCTGGTCGCTGATCCACGCCGAGCGGCGCGCGCTGCTCGCCGACGTGCAGCAGCTGGCCCCCCAGCAGTGGACGGTGTTCTCGCTCTGTGCGGGACGCACCGTCCGCGACGTCCTGGCGCACATGGCCGCCACCGCCCGGATGACGCCCCGGGACTTCTTCGTGAAGATGGCCAAGGCGCGCTTCAACTTCCAGACCATGACCGACCGCGAGATCCACGAGCTGACCCGCGGCCGCCCGGTCGGCACGGTGGCCGCCTTCGCCGAGCTGGTGGACGCCACCGACCATCCGCCGGGACCGGTGGAGAGCTGGCTCGGCGAGACCGTGGTGCACGCCGAGGACATCCGCCGCCCGCTCGGCATCGCGCACGACTACCCCACCGAGGCGCTGGTCCGCTGCGCCGACTTCTACCGCCTGTCCAACCTGCTGATCGGCGGCAAGAAGCGGGTGGCTGGCCTGTCCCTGCGGGCCACCGACGCCGACTGGTCGGCGGGGGAGGGCCCCGAGGCGGCGGGGCCGATGCTCGAGCTCCTGCTGGCGATCACCGGCCGTCCGGCCGGGTTGGCGGCGCTGACCGGCGAGGGCGTGGAGACCCTCACCGAGCGGATCCCGCACCGCTGACCCCTTGTGCGCGACGACCCTGATGGACTAAACCTCTGTCTCAGCTTGGTCCAGACCATTTGACGCTGTCTCAGAGAGAGCCACAGGTCTCCCGCATGCGCATCCCCCGTCGTACCTCGGCCGTTCTGGCCGCCACCGTGCTGGCCTCGTTGGCCGCCGCGCCGATCGCCCAGGCCGAGCCCCAGGAGCACCACCGCCTGCCGGGCCAGCGGGTCGGCTACTTCACCCAGTGGGGCATCTACAGCGGTTTCTCCGCCAAGAAGGTGCAGACCTCCGGTCAGGCGAGCAGGCTGACCGTGCTCAACTACGCCTTCGGCAACGTCTCCGCCGACGGCACCTGCTTCGAGGCCAACGCGGCCGGCGTCGGCGACGCCTGGGCCGACTTCCAGCGCCCGGTCTCCGCCGAGGAGTCGGTGGACGGCGTGGCCGACACCGCGGCCCAGCCGCTGAAGGGCAACTTCAACCAGCTGCGCAAGCTCAAGGCCGCCAATCCGCAGCTCAAGGCGGTCATCTCGCTCGGCGGCTGGTCCTGGTCCAAGTACTTCTCGGACGCGGCCGCCAATGACGCGTCGCGCAAGAAGTTCGTCTCCTCCTGCATCGAGCTCTACCTCAAGGGCGACCTGCCGCAGCTCGGCGGCGCCGTCGAGGGCGGTGCCGGCGCGGGCGCGGGTGTCTTCGACGGGGTCGACATCGACTGGGAGTACCCGGGCGGTGGCGGTGACGCGGGCAATGTGGTGCGCCCCGAGGACGGCCGGAACTACACCCTGCTGATGCAGGAGTTCCGCCGCCAGCTCGACGCGCTCGGCAGGCAGCAGCACAAGCACCTGCTGCTGACCGACGCGGTGCCCTCCGGCGAGGGCAAGCAGCAGCAGCTGGAGGTCCGCAAGGTCGCCAGGTCGGTGGACTGGATGAACCTGATGACCTATGACTTCCACGGTTCCTGGGAGGCCCAGGGGCCGACCGACCACAATGCCAACCTCTACTCCGACCCGGCCGACGCCGCCCCCGACAACAAGGGCTACAGCGTGGACCGGGTGGTCCAGGACTACCTGGACCGCGGGGTGCCGGCCAGCCGCCTGGTGCTCGGCGTGCCGTTCTACGGCTACGGCTGGACCGGTGTGCCGGCCGGCGCCAAGAGCGGCCTGTACCAGCCGGCGACCGGTCTGGCCCAGGGCGGCAACCTGCCGTACAACCAGATCAAGGACCTGCCGGGCACGGTCGTCTACGACCGCGAGCACGGCGCCAGCTGGAAGTACGACGGCAGCAACTTCTGGAGCTTCGACACCCCGCAGCTGCTCGCCCGCAAGGCCGAGTACGCCCGGTGTAACGGGCTGGCCGGGGTGATGGCCTGGGCGCTGGACAACGACGACGCCCAGGGCAGCCTGGTCAAGGCCCTGGACAAGGGGCTGCGCGAGGACTGAGGCTGAGCCCCGAGAACACCCTGCGCAGCTTCGCACAACCGCTTCCCCGGTTGCGCGAAGCTGCGCATTTCTATGTTCAAACGTGCAGAATCACGCTAATCTGCTCCACGCACAGGCAATGTTCAGCCAGTCGGCAGATATACGCAGGCTTCCTGAGCATTGCACATGCTGCACCGCCGACAACGCTTTGAGTGCTGCGGGCCGTTATCGACGGGGAGACTATTGCCGCCGAATGAACAGTGGACTATACCTTTGCCCATCGACGAGACCCCTTCTGACCGGCACCTTCGCCGCGAGGCACGGTTAAGGCACGGTTGAGGAGCGCTAGTTGACGGGCCGTCAGACCACGTTTTGAGGCCGCACGTCGGTTCACCTCTGCATCACTTGGACACTGAGGGGTTAGGGCACCAGATGGGCTCTGCAACTGAGTACAACCGCCGCGACATCTTCAAGCGCGCGGCCGCTGTCACCGTTCTGGCGGCCGGTAGCGGCTCGCTGCTCGCGGCCTGTGCCGGCGGGACCGGCAGCAGCAGCGACAACAACAGCGCTGCACCGGGCACCGGCGGCAACGCCGCCAACCCGTTCGGGGTCAAGGCGGGCGACCCGCTCGACGTCGTGATCTTCAAGGGCGGCTACGGCGACGACTACGCCAAGTCCTTCGAGGACATGTACAAGAAGACCTACGCCGGGGCCAACATCAGCCACCTGGGCACCCAGGACATCAGCCCCAAGCTGCAGCCGCGCTTCAACGCGGGCAACCCGCCGGACGTCATCGACGACTCGGGCGCCCAGCAGCTGAAGATCGACGTGCTGGCGGGCGCCGACCAGCTCACCGACCTGACCAAGCTGCTCGACGCGCCGTACCTGGACGACCCGTCCAAGAAGATCCGCGACGTGCTGCTGCCGGGCACCATCGAGCAGGGCACCATCGGCGGCAAGATGGTCTCGCTCAACTACGTCTACACCGTCTTCGGCCTCTGGTACTCCGCCAAGCTCTTCAAGGACAAGGGCTGGGCCGTCCCGAAGACCTGGGACGAGTTCATCACGCTCTGCGGCACCATCAAGGCCGCCGGCATCGCGCCCTTCGCGCACCAGGGCAAGTACCCGTACTACGCCAACTACGTGATCCTGGACCTGATCGCCAAGCAGGGCGGCCTGGACCTGGTCAAGAAGATCGATGCCTGCGACGCGACCGCCTGGGACGACCCGGCGGTGCTGGCCGGCGTCACCGCCTTCTACAAGATCATGGACGGCGACTTCCTGCTCCCGGGCACCAACGGCATGACCCACACCGAGTCGCAGACCGCCTGGTGCCAGGGCAAGGCCGCCTTCATCCCCTCCGGCTCCTGGCTGGAGAACGAGATGATCAAGGTCACCCCGGCCGACTTCGACATGGCCTTCCTGCCGATCCCCTCGCTCTCCGGCGACAAGCTGCCCGCCACCGCCGTGCGCGCCGGTGCCGGTGAGCCCTTCATCGTCCCGAGCAAGGCCAAGAACCAGGCCGGCGGCCTCGAGTTCCTGCGGATGATGCTGACCAAGGAGGGCTCCGGCAAGTTCGCCGCGGCCGCCAACTCGCTCACCGTGCTCAAGGACGGCATCGGCGCGGACGTGGTGCTCAAGCCGGGCACCAAGTCCTCCTCGGTGGCGGTCACCGCGGCCGGCAGCAACACCTTCAACTTCTCCTACCCGGACCTGCAGACGGCGTTCGACACCGAGCTGCAGAACGCCACCAACGAGCTGGTCAACAAGCGGATCGGCCCGAAGGACTGGGTGGCCCGCGGCAAGGCCGCCACCTCCAAGAAGGTCTGAGACCCCCTCAGGCCCGACGGAACCATCACCGGACACCGGGGCCCGTGCGCGGGCCCCGGTGCTTCCACGCGGCCCCCAGGATTCAACCCCGCGCAGTTAGAAGCCTGTCTGACGCAGGCTGTGGCGGACAGGAGCAGTTCATGCGTCACCGCAAATACCCCTTCATCGTGGGGTTCCTCATCGTTCCGGTCGTGCTCTACGTGGTACTGGTCATCTGGCCGTACCTGCAGACCTTCGGCTACTCCCTGACCGACTGGTCGGGGGCCTCGCAGAAGATGAACTTCATCGGACTGCGCAACTACGCCAAGCTCTTCGGCGACAACGTCTTCATCTCGGCGGTCGGGCACAACCTGCTGCTGCTCCTGGTGCTGCCGGTGGCGACCATCCTGCTGGCGCTCTTCTTCGCCTTCATGCTCAACGTCGGCGGCCGCAGCGGCACCGGCGGCGTGCAGGGCGTCCGCGGCGCGGCCTTCTACAAGATCATCTTCTTCTTCCCGCAGGTGCTCTCGGTCGCCATCCTCTCGGTGCTCTTCCAGGGCGTGTACCGCACCGACCAGGGCGGTCTGCTCAACGGCATCCTGGTCAAGCTGGGCCTGGAGGACGCCGGCCACCCCTGGCAGTGGCTGGCCGACCCGGACCTCGGCCTCTGGTGCGTGACCGGCGTGCTGATCTGGTCCGGGGTCGGCTTCTACCTGGTGCTCTTCTCGGCAGCCATGCAGTCGGTGCCCAAGGACATCTACGAGGCCGCCCTGCTGGACGGCGCCAAGCGGGCCCAGACCTTCTTCAAGATCACGCTGCCGCTGCTCTGGGAGACCATCCAGACCGCCTGGGTCTACCTGGCGATCGCCGCCATGGACGCCTTCGCACTGGTCTCCACCATGACGCCCGGCGCCTACTACGGCGGTGGTCCCGACCACCACAGCGAGATCATGGCCACCTACCTGATGCGTAACTTCATCACCTTCGGCAAGGCCGGTTACGCCTGCGCCATGGGCGTGGTGATCTTCTTCATCACCCTCATCCTGTCCGTCGTCTCGCTCCGGGTCACCCGGCGCGAGAAGATCGAGTTCTGAGCGGGGCACCCGGCATGAGTACCAAGACTGACGCGACCAGCACGGTCCCGGCCCAGCGCGAGGTCGGCGGCACGCCGCCCCGCAAGCCCGTCAAGGAGCAGCGCTTCGCCGACGGCGGGGGCATCCTCAACGTCTTCTCGCACGGCTTCCTCGCCCTCTGGGCGCTGATGATCGTGGGCCCGCTGATCTGGATCGTCCTCGGCTCGTTCAAGACCAACGCGCAGATCGGCGGCAGCGCCTGGGCCTGGCCCTCGCACTGGCACTTCGACGCCTTCTCCCGCGCCTGGAGCAAGGGCATCGGCAGCTTCTTCGCCAACACCGTGATCGTGCTGGCGGGTTCGCTGACCCTGACGATGCTGCTCGGCGCGATGGCGGCCTACGTGCTGGCCCGCTACGAGTTCCGCGGCAACCGGGTCATCTACTACTTCTTCGTGGCCGGCGCGATGTTCCCGGTCTACCTGGCCCTGGTGCCGCTCTTCTTCATGGTGAAGAACCTCGGACAGGTGCTGCCCTGGCTCGGCCTCAACCAGTACGCGGGCCTGATCCTGGTGTACACGGCCTACTCGCTGCCGTTCACCGTCTTCTTCCTGTACTCCTTCTTCCGCTCGCTGCCGACCGCCGTGCACGAGGCGGCGATGATCGACGGCTGCTCGCACACCCGGGCCTTCTTCCAGGTCATGGTGCCGATGGCGAAGTCCGGGCTGATCAGCGTGCTGATCTTCAACGTGCTCGGCCAGTGGAACCAGTACCTGCTGCCGGTCACCCTGATGCAGCAGCAGAGCGGCACCGACCCGGACCGCTCGATGCTCGCCCAGGGCCTGATGAACCTGGCCGTGCAGAGCGGTTACGCGAGCGACTTCCCCGGCCTGTTCGCCGGTATGACGATCGCCATGCTGCCGGTGCTGGTGGTGTACCTCTCCTTCCAGAAGCAGGTCCAGGCCGGTCTCACCTCGGCCACCCTCAAGTAGCGCCCGCGCGCCGGACTCAGCACCCACCAGGCCCCACGCACGGCAACGGCCCCTCCTCCTGCCCCCACGGGAGGAGGGGCCGTTCACCGCTTCTCGCCTCAGCCCCGGTCGGCCGCCTGCGCGCGCAGCGCCCGGGCCAGCTCGTCACGGCACTCGATCACCAGTCGGCGCAGCGCCGGCGCCGCCTGCTGGTGCCCCGTCAGCCAGGCGTCGGTGGCCGCCAGCGTGGCCTCGTCGGTCTGCAGCCGGGGGAAGAAGCCGCCGACGAAGCGGATCGCGATCTCGATGCTGCGCTCGGCCCAGATGCTCTCCAGCAGCTCGAAGTACCGCTCGGTGTACGGCGCGGTGAGTTCGCGCTGGCCGGCCTGGGCGAAGCCCGAGGTCTGCGCGCTGACCATCGCGTTCGGCAGCTGGTCGGAGTCGGCCACCGCCGACCAGGCGGCCGCCTTGGCCTCGGCGGACGGCCGGGCGGCCATCGCCTGGGTGGCCTTCTGGCTGCCGCTCGCGGTGTTGTCCCGCTTCAGCTCGGCGCCCACCTGCGCGACGGTGGCCCGGCCCGCGGCGGCCAGCGTGATCCACAGCGACCAGCGCAGGTCCTGGTCCACCTCCAGACCGTCGATCCTGGCGGTGCCCGCCAGCAGGCCCTCCAGCAGCTGGAAGTCCGCCTCGCTCTCGGCGGTGGCGGCTAGGAAACGCGCCCAGGCGAGCTGGTGGTCGCTGCCGGGGGCGGCGGCGCGCAGCTCGCGCAGCGCGCACTCGGCCAGCAGTCGCCCGCCCTCGGCGCGGTAGCCGGGGTCGACGAAGAGGTCGAGGGCGCCCTTGGCCTGGCTGTGCAACGACTGCAGCACGCCGATGTCCGACTCCCGACCGGCGAACCGCAGCACCAGGGCCAGGTAGTCGCGGGCCGGCATCAGGCCGTCCCGGGTCAGGTTCCAGCAGGCCGACCAGGCGAGCGCCCGGGCCAACGGCTCCTCGATGTCGCCGAGCGAGGTGCGCAGCGTCTCCAGTGAGTCGGCGTCGAACCTGATCTTGCAGTACGTCAGGTCGTCGTCGTTGACCAGCACCAGCGCCGGGCGCGGCTGGCCCACCAGCTCCGGGACCACGGTGCGGGCGCCGGTCACGTCCAACTCGATCCGGGCGCTGCGCAGCAGGCTGCCGTTGGCCTCGCGCTCGTAGAGGCCGACCGCGATCCGGTGCGGGCGCAGGCCACGCGGCGGAGCCGCGGAATCGTCAGGTGTGCCGTCCTGCAGCACCGCCAGCTCGGTGATCCGCCCGTCCGCGTCCACGGTCAGCTGCGGGGTGAGCGAGTTGACGCCCGCCGTCTGCAGCCAGGCCTGCGACCACTCGGCCATCGCCTGCTCGCCGCGACCCGAGGTGACGGCCAGCACCTCCAACAGGTCGCCCAGCGCGGTGTTGCCGAACGCGTGCTGCTGGAAGTAGCGGCGGGCGCCCTCGAAGAAGGCGTCCCGGCCCGCGTACGCGACCAGCTGCTTGAGCACCGAGGCGCCCTTGGCGTAGGTGATCCCGTCGAAGTTGAGCTTGGCGTCCTCGACATCGCGGATGTCCGCGGTGATCGGGTGGGTGGTCGGGTACTGGTCCTGCCGGTAGGCCCAGGCCTTCCGCTGGTTGGCGAAAGTCACCCAGGAGGCCTGGTACTTGGTGGCCTCCTGCTGGGCGAAGTGGCCCATGAAGTCGGCGAAGGACTCCTTCAGCCACAGGTCGTCCCACCACTTCATGGTGACCAGGTCGCCGAACCACATGTGCGCCATCTCGTGCAGGATGACATTGGCCCGCGCCTCGTAGGAGGCCTCGGTGACCTTCGAGCGGAAGACGTACTCCTCGCGGAAGGTCACGCAGCCCGGGTTCTCCATCGCGCCGATGTTGTACTCCGGCACGAAGCACTGGTCGTACTTGCCGAACGGGTACGGGTAGTCGAACTCCTGGTGGAAGAAGTCCAGGCCCTGCTTGGTGACGGTGAAGATCTCGTCGGCGTCGAAGTACGGTGCCAGCGACCTGCGGCAGGTCGCCGCGAGCGGGATCTCCAAGGTGCTGCCGTCCGGCAGTTCACGGCTCCAGTGGTCGCGCACCACGTGGTAGGGCCCGGCCACCACGGCGGTCAGGTAGGTGGAGATCGGCTTGGTCTCCAGGAAGCGCCAGGTCCTGGAGCCGCCGTCCTCGCTGACGGTCTCCTCGGCGGCGTTGGCGTACACGTCCCAGGCGGCGGGGGCGGTCACGGTGAACCGGTAGGGCGCCTTGAGGTCCGGCTGCTCGAAGTTGGCGAACACCCGGCGGGCCTCGGCCGGCTCGTAGTGGGTGTAGAGGTAGGTCTCGCCGTCCGCCGGGTCGGTGAAGCGGTGCAGGCCCTCGCCGGTCCGGCTGTAGGCGCAGTCCGCATCCACCACCAGCACGTTCTCGGCAGCCAGCCCCTCCAGGGCCACCCGGGCCCCGTCGTAGACCGCCGCCGGATCCAGCTGCCGCCCGTTCAGGGTGACGGCCCGCACCCTGGGCGCCAGCAGATCGGCGAAGCTCGCCGCCCCCGGCGTCGCGCAGCGGAAGCGGATCGTGGTGGTGGAACGGAAGGTGGCGGCGGCAGCGTCCGGAGCGCTCGTCACGTCGAGATGAATCTCGTACCCGTCCACACTGAGAATGCCGGCACGCTGCTGTGCTTCGTCCCGGCTGAGGTTCTTGCCCGGCACTGCGGTACTCCTTTGTCCGGCTCGCACGGTGCTGTGCAGGTCATGGGGCAGGTCTTGCCCCGTCCCGCATCCTTTCACGCACGTGTTGCAGGACGCTGGCGCCAGTAGCCGACCGCGCTCAGTGCCGCCACCAGCACGCCGGCGGCGTAGAGCTGCTCGCGGTCGCCCGCGGTGGTGGTCATCAGGCCCAGGATTGCGACCACTGCGGCGATCGCCAGCCAGGTCAGGTAGGGGAAGCCCCACATCCGGACCGTGAGCAGTTCGGGGGCCTCGTGCTCCAGGCGGCGGCGCATCCTCAACTGGGCTGCGCCGATGAAGAGCCAGACGACCAGGATGGCGACGCCGGTGGTGTTCATCAGCCAGGTGAAGACGGTGTCCGGCCACCAGTAGCCGGCCAGGACGGCGGCGAAGCCGAAGGCGCAGGAGGCCAGCACCGCCGGGCGCGGTACCCCGCCGCTGACCTTCGCGAGCGCCTTGGGGCCCTGGCCGCGAGCGACGAGCGAGAAGGCCATCCGGGAGGAGCCGTAGATGTTGGCGTTCATCGCGCTGAGCAGGGCGATCAGCACCACGGCCTTCATGACCACGGCCGCGCCCGGGACGTGCAGGAGCTGAAGGACCGTCACGTAGGGGCCGAGTTTGACCACGTCCGGGCTGTTCCACGGGACCAGGGTGACGACGAGGGCCATCGAACCGATGTAGAAGACGGCGATCCGCCAGACGGCGGTGCGCACGGCGTTGGCCACGTTGCGGCGCGGGTCGTCGGACTCGGCTGCCGCGATGGTCACCGTCTCCAGGCCGCCGTAGGCGAAGACCGAGGCGAGCAGGCCGGTGACCAGACCGCCGGTGCCGTTGGGCAGGAAGCCGCCGTGGCCGGTGAGGTTGGCGGTGCCCGGCGCGCTGCCGCCCAACACCCCGCAGACGCCCAGTACGCCGAGCACCAGGAAGGCCACGATGGCGGTGATCTTGATGGCGGCGAACCAGAACTCGAACTCGCCGAAGTTCTTCACCGCCGTCAGGTTGCCGGCGCAGAAGAAGGCCATGAACACCCCGACCCACGCCCAGCCCGGCACCCCGGGGAGCCAGGAGTTCATGATCGCCCCGGCCGCCGTGGCCTCCGCCGCGACCCCGCAGCAGAGCATCACCCAGTACATCCACCCGGCCGTCAGCCCCGCCCAGGGCCCGATCTCCCGCTCGGCATGCACGGAGAAGGAGCCGGAGGCCGGATGCGCCGCTGACATCTCGCCGAGCATCCGCATGATCAGCATGACGAGGAGCCCGGAGGCGGTGAAGGCCAGGATGATGGCCGGCCCGGCCGCCGCGATGCCCGCGCCCGACCCGACGAACAGGCCGGCGCCGATCACGCCGCCGAGCGCGATCATCGACAGGTGACGCTGCTTCAGGCCGTGGCTGAGCTGCGGACCTCCCGGGGGAGCGGGGGCGGGAGCGGTCCTGGTGGTGGTGGGCATCGTGGGCATCGGGGGCATCCAGACGTTCGCAGAGCGGACAACCCGATCCACTATCCGGGACACCCCGAGGCGCTCCCAGTGCGGTTCACGATCTGGACCGTCCGATCACGTTGGGTAATCGGATCGATGCTCCTGGCTGGAAATCGAAGAGTGAACCCCACAAGCCAAGGTGGGGAGCTTTGTCGCTCTTTGGATCGAAACTCAAGTGGCGAGGAGTTAAGTTCACAAACGATCACTGACTGTTCGGCACCGAGCCTCCTGGAGATCTTCGATGGCCCTCGCCACCCCGCTGCCGCCCCGCACCGTCCTCGCCGACCTGCTGCCCGCCGCCGACAGCCGGCTCGGTGCCGCCCTGCGCGAGCTGGCCCTGGTCGGGGGTGGCGCGGCGCTGACGGGTCTGGCCGCGCAGTTCTCCGTCCCGGTCCCCGGTTCGCCGGTCCCGGTCACCGGCCAGACCTTTGCCGCGCTGCTGGTCGGCACCGCGCTCGGCGCCCGGCGCGGGGCGGCCTCGCTCGCCCTCTACCTGCTGGCCGGCGCGGCCGGTCTGCCGTGGTTCGCCCAGGCCGGCTCCGGCTGGGGGCTGCCCACCCTCGGGTACGTCCTCGGTTTCGTGCTCGCCGCCGCGCTCACCGGCCTGCTGGCCCGCCGGGGCGCCGACCGCACCGCGCTGCGCACCGCCGCCGCCATGGTGCTCGGCAATCTGGCGATCTACGCGGTCGGCGTGCCGTACCTGGCGGCCTCGCTGCACGTCCCGCTGGCCAAGGCGGCCGATCTCGGGTTCTACCCGTACCTGTTCGGCGACGCCGTGAAGCTGGTCCTCGCCATGGGGGCACTGCCCCTGGCCTGGAAGCTGATCGGCGACCGGACCTGACGCATTGTGGGGCCTTCGCGGGTGCCGGGCCGGGCGCATGCCACACTCGTGCCCATGCGCGTTTACCTGGGTTCCGACCACGCCGGATACGAACTGAAGAACCACCTTGTCGAGTGGCTGACCAAGGCCGGCCACGAGCCGATCGACTGCGGCCCGCACATCTACGACGCCGAGGACGACTACCCGCCGTTCTGCCTGCGGGCGGCCGAGCGGACCGCCGCCGACCCCGAGGCGCTGGGCATCGTGATCGGTGGCTCGGGCAACGGCGAGCAGATCGCCGCCAACAAGGTCAAGGGCGTGCGCGCGGCGCTGGCCTGGAGCGAGCAGACCGCCGCGCTGGGCCGTGAGCACAACAACGCCAATGTGATCAGCATCGGCGGCCGGATGCACACCGAGGCCGAGGCGACCAAGTTCGTCGAGATCTTCCTCGCCACCCCGTACAGCAACGAGGCCCGGCACACCCGCCGGATCGAGATGCTGGAGGCCTACGAGGCGACCGGCGAGCTGCCCCCGATCCCCGCCCACCACCCCCAGCAGGGCTGACCGGCGCGAAGCTGGGCGAAGACGCGAAACCGGGCAGGGCCCTGGCCGGCCGCACGGGTCGTCAGAATCCGTGCGGCAACCAGGGCGCCACGTCCCAGCCGAAGGCGCGCGAGGCCTCGGCCAGGGCGCCCGGCCGCAGTTCGCGGACCAGGCCGGCCCCGGCGAGCGAGGACAGCTCGGTGCCGCCGAGGTAGGCCGCGCCCAGCTCCCGCACCGACAGCGCGAGATCGGCCGGCGCCTCGGTCGGCTCGCAGGCCGCGCCCTTGTCGGGGCCGGTGCTGTGCAGGTGCCAGCGCCCGCTGTTCCACGGGCAGAACTCGTCCGTCACCTCGAGCACCACGTCGACCGGAGCCGCGTACCGCCGCGAGCGCAGCGCGTCGCCGACCTCCACCAGCCGTACGTAGAGCGCGTCGACCAGCTTCGGCTGCAGTCGGCGCGGGTCCGAGACCAGGTGCTGGAGTGGGTCGTCGAGCGGCAGGCTCGGGGCCAGCACCGTCTCGGTCAGGTCGAGGTCGAGCAGGAAGCCCCAGAGCGCGGCGCGGGCCCCGGGGTCGGCGGCGGTCACCTCGCGGACCAGGACCTCGCTCGCCGCGTTCGCCTCCTGCCACCGGTCGGCCATCGTGTAGCGGGCGTAGCCGAGCAGCGAGCCGTCCGCACGGTCCTCGGCCAGCACGCACTGCAGCGGGCCGTGGCCGTTGCGCTCGCTCGGCGGGTCGAGCACCGGCAGCCGCTCCCAGCCGGGCCGGCGGGCCAGCATCCCCGGGCGCAGCGGGACCTGCTGCGCGTAGAGCCGCTCGCAGTCCGCCAGCGCGCCCGCCGGGTCGACCAGACGCAGCCGGATCCGGCCGTCTTCGTCATCGGGGCTCAGCACCCGCACCCGGGCCCGGGCGATCTGGACGCGCAGCCGCCAGGTGCCCAGGCCGTAGCCGTACCGGCCGTAGATCGCCGGCTCGGAGGCGGTCAGCACCGCCAGTGACTCGCCGCGTTCGTGGATCTCGTCCAGCTGATGGCGCATCAACGCCTTCAGCACCCCGCGCCGACGGTGGGTGGGCAGCACTCCGACCATGGTCACCCCTGCGGTGGGCAGCACCGCACCGCCGGGTACCGCCATCCGGAACGAGAACGCACTGGCCGAGCCGACCGGCAGCTCGCCGTCCCAGACGCCCAGCGAGCGGTCCAGTTCGGTCAGGGCTCGCCACATGGCCCGTCGCTCGGCGGACTCCACCGAGCCGAAGGCCGTCTCCAGCGCGTCGTACCAGGCGTCCCACTCCTCGGCCGCGAGCGACCTCAGGGACAGCACCTCGTGGGCATCGGCAGGGTGTGTCATATGCCACAGCTATCATCCGTGCGCGCCGACCGCGAGGCTTTTGTCCCGCGGCGCGCCCCGGCCCGCACCTCCGAGCACCGGCGCGGGCCCCTTACCTGCACCTCAACTAGCCCCAGTCGGAGGGCCGGTGAGCCCGGCGTGCGCCCCGGCGGTCCGGCCGGAACCGGTCGGCCGTCGGATGTCTGCGTGAACGCCCGTCGACGCAGGACCGTCCCGGTGGATAGGGTCAAGCCCCATGGCTGGCAGCACGCCGGGCGATCCGCCCCAGACGACTGCGATGGGAACCGCCGCGATCACGGCCGCGGATCCCCTCACGGCCCGGTTGCGCAAGCGCCTCTACCGGGTCCGGCGCTCCCTGCGCCGGACCGGGGTGGACTACTTCCGCGGCGACGCCGCGGACTGGCTCGCCTTCGCCGTGCTGCTCCTGCTGGTGCCGCTGCTGGTGGCTTTCAACGTCTGGCTGCCGGCCTGGGTCCCGCCCACCGCGCTGGTGCTGCCGATCCTGGCCGGCTCGCTGCTGCTGCGCCCGGTCTCGCTGGTGCTGCTCTACGCCACCGCCGCGCTGGGCCTGTCCACCGAGTCGGTGATCCACACCGGCGAGCGGGCCGCCAGCGACCACCCCGACGCCTATGTGTTCGGAGTCACCCCCGGCGCCGCCCTGGTGGTCGGCGCGGTCGGGGTGGCCGGACTGCTGCTGGCTCAGTTCCGCAGCCGGGTCGGAGTGCCCTGGCGCAGTGGCGGCTCGATGCTCTTCGACCTGCGCGAGCGGCTCAAGGTGCAGAGCCAGGTGCCCGCGCTCCCGGCCGGCTGGCACGCGGACATGGCGCTGCGCCCGGCCGGCGGGCAGTCCTTCTCCGGGGACTTCGTGGTCGCGGCCCGCACCGGGCCGGGCCGGCGGATGCTGGAAGTCGTGCTGGCCGACGTCTCGGGCAAGGGGATGGACGCGGGCTCGCGGGCGCTGCTGCTCTCCGGCGCGTTCGGCGGGCTGCTGGGCTCGCTGCCGCCGCACGAGTTCCTGCCGGCCGCCAACGGCTACCTGCTGCGCCAGGACTGGGAGGAGGGCTTCGCCAGCGCCGTCCACCTGGCGCTCGATCTGGACAGCGGGGAGTACGAGTTGCTCTCGGCGGGCCATCTGCCGGGCATGCAGCGGCTGGCGGGCGCCGGGCGGTGGGAGAGCAAGGAGACCACCGAGGGGCCGCTGCTCGGCCTCTACGACGGCGCCAAGTTCGAGGGCGTGCGCGGGCGGCTGGGTCGCGGCGACGTGCTGATGCTCTGCACCGACGGCATGGTCGAGGCGCCGGGCCGGGACCTCGCCGAGGGCATGGACCGGCTGATGGGCGAGGCGGACCGGCTGGTGGCCGGTGCCCAGCTCGGCAGCAGCACCGGCGGTGCGGCGGTGCGCCTGATCGAGACGGTGGCCAAGGACATCAACGACGACCGTGCCGTGCTGCTGCTCTGGCGCGAATGAGCACCTGCGGATGAGCGCCTGCGAGTGAGCACCCACGGATGACCACTCACGGATGACCATCCACGAATGACCACTGCGGGCGCTGCCCTGTCAACCACCACTGGTGATCTTCAGCCAATTTGCGCCACCGGGCCCACCGGACGCTCGGTCCACGAACGGCCCGCTCAGCCGCCCCCGCCGACGGTCCGTCAAGGCCTGTCCGCTATCGTCCCGGTCGGCGGAAACTCGTCTCACATCGCAGGACTTTTGGCATGGGTCAGCGGCAAGTCCTTTACGCAGTCGGCACGGTCGACCACACTGAGTCGGGGCGGGACTGGCCGGAACTCGGGGGAAGTCGGGTGCGTGACGGTCGGCGGGTTCCTCCCCGGGACCGTCGGGCAGGCCGTGGTCCGCTTCACCATGACATGAGGAAGTGAGTCCAGGTGCTCTCCGTTTCCGCGCTGGTCCTGTTCGGGATCATTCTGGTGATCTTCATCCGAGGCAAGCAGATCAAAGTGCCGCACGCCGTCGTGGCCGTGCTCTTCGGCTTCATGCTCAACCAGTCCGCGCAGCTGTCGAAGCCGGTCCAGGACTTCCTCACCCAACTGGCCAAGACACTGAGCAACATCACCAGCTGACGCCGGTTCACTGGCCGGCGCGCCGTGTCTGCCACCAGCGGCTGAGTCGACCGCCTCGGACCGCCAGCGGGTCGGGCCCCGCCGGCGCAGCCTGCGGTGTCGGCGGCCTGGTCTCGGCAGCCCTGGCCGCCTCCAGTGGGCTGCCCTCGGCCGCCAGCAGCACGAACAGCCGCGCCCAGCAGAACCGTTCGCCGCGCGGCCAGTCCAGTGCGCCCAGCGCCCTGGAGGCGCCGTGCGCGACCGTGCCGTTCACCCGGACCTCGGCCACCTCGTCACCGGTCCGCCCGCCGAGGAAGATCTTCACGCCGTTCAGCCGAGGGTCGGTCAACTCCGGCGTCAGCTCCGCCGCCAGCTCGGGGAGCAGCTCGTGCTCGCCCAGCCAGCCGGACAGCCGCGCGCTCTGGAAGCCGAAGACGGTGGCCGGGCCCTGCACCGCGTGCCAGCCGGCCAGTTGGGGCAGCCTCAGGTGGTCGCCGTAGCGGCCCTGGTGGTCCAGGAGTTCGATCACCGTGGCGGCCGTGGTGCCGGCCCACATCCGCACCGCGTTGTCGAGCTTCTCCTCCTCGGTGGTGCCGAGGCCGGCCGCGCAGTCCCAGACCACCGGAGCCTCCGCGTTGCCGAGGCCGAGCACGAAGCCGAGGTCCACGTGGCCGCCGCCGGCCGCGTCGGCATGCTCGCGGAACGCCACCGCGGTGCTGCCGGGGCCGCGAAGCACGGTGTCGTCGAGGGTGAACTCCCGGCCGTAGCGGGCCAGTTCCCGGATCACACCGCGCTGGATGACCGCCAGCCGCTGCTCTGGGTCCACCCGACCTCCTTCGCCCCGTATTCGAACAACGTCCGAGGCTATCGGTTTCGGGCCGGATCGGCGGAAACGCCTGTGGCCCCGGCTCGAAAGCCGGGGCCACAGAAGCATGGAGCGGGTGACGAGAATCGAACTCGCGTGACTAGTTTGGAAGACTAGGGCTCTACCATTGAGCTACACCCGCCGGTGTGGAACGGGAACAGCGTACCCGATCCGCGCAGCTGCTCAATGCCGAATTTCGGCGAGCCGGGGATGATCTGGCGTGTACGCTTCCTCTCGCGAAGTACGGGGTGTGGCGCAGTTTGGTAGCGCGTCCGCTTTGGGAGCGGAAGGCCGTCGGTTCGAATCCGGTCACCCCGACCAGTCAGTTTCGTGGTACCCGGTAGGATGGGCCGCTGGTGGTGCTGGCTCCCGAGCCGACCACCCAGGGTGACAGAGCCCCCGCCCAGCCTCTCTACCGGAGGCCGGGTCGCTCGCCGTCCACCCCATACGGGAGATGCCGCACTCAGGTGGCTCATCACCCGTCTGCCCGGCCCGCGGCCCGTGAGGGACTCGGTCCGGAACAGACAAGCCGACCGCAAGCCCCATAGGAGACCTAACCGTGAAGAGCGCCGTCGAGACTCTGAACCCGACCCGGGTTCGACTCACCGTCGAGGTGCCCTTCGAGGAGCTCAAGCCCAGCCTCGACGCGGCGTACAAGAAGATCAACCAGCAGGTCACGGTTCCGGGTTTCCGCAAGGGCAAGATCCCGAACCGCGTCATCGACCAGCGGTTCGGCCGCGCCGCGGTGCTGGAGGAGACCGTCAACGACGCGCTCCCGCGCTTCTACACGCAGGCCGTTGACGAGAGCAAGATCGAGGTCCTCGGCCAGCCCGACATCACGGACATCAAGGGCGTCGAGGACCTCGACGCCAACGGCCTGACCTTCACCGCCGAGGTGGACGTCCGTCCGGAGATCACCCTGCCCGACTTCAGCGAGATCTCGGTCGAGGTCGACCCGATCTCGGTCGAGGACGAGGACGTCGAGAAGTCGCTGCAGCAGCTGCGCGAGCGCTTCTCCTCGGTCAAGGACGTCGAGCGCGCCGCCGCCGAGGGCGACATCGTGGTCGTCGACCTCGAGGCCAAGGTCGACGGCGAGGTGCCGGAGGACGGCACCGCCGAGGGCGTCAGCTACGAGATCGGCTCGGGTCGCCTGCTGGACGGCATCGACGAGGCCGTGGTCGGCCTGTCGGCCGGCGAGTCGAAGACCTTCACCACCGAGCTCAAGGGCGGCACCCAGGCCGGCAAGAGCTCCGAGGTGACCGTCACCGTCACCGCCGTCCAGGAGAAGGAGCTGCCCGAGCTGGACGACGAGTTCGCCCAGCTGGCCAGCGAGTTCGACACCCTGGAGGAGCTGCGCGCCGACTCGGTCAAGCGGCTCGGCCGGATGAAGGAGTTCGACCAGGCCACCCAGGCCCAGGAGCGCGTCCTGGACGCCCTGCTGGAGAAGGTCGAGATCTCCTTCCCGGAGAAGCTGCTGGCGGACGAGATCGAGACCCGCAAGCACAACCTGGAGCACCACCAGCTGGAGCCCATCGGTCAGACCCTGGAGAGCTACCTCGTCGCTCAGGGCAAGACCCGCGAGGAGTTCGACGCGGAGACCGAGGAGCAGGCCAAGAAGGGCATCAAGACCCAGTTCGTGCTGGACGAGATCGTGGCCAAGGAGGAGGTGGGCGTCAACCAGGAGGAGCTCACCGAGCACCTGATCCGCCGCGCCGCCGGCTCGGGCCTGAGCCCGGACCAGTTCGCCCAGCAGATCGTCCAGCAGCAGCAGGTCCCGCTGCTGGTCGGCGAGGTCGCCCGCGGCAAGGCGCTGGCGCTGGTGGTCGAGGCCGCCACGGTGACCGACACCAACGGTGAGGTCATCAACTTCGACGAGGACGAGGAGGAGGGCACCGAGGCCGCCGAGGCCGCCGCCTCCGACGAGACCCCCGCCGCCGAGGCCGAGGGCACCGAGGCCTGAGTCCAGGCCCGAGTCACCCGTAACGCCCTGAGCAGGCCCGGACGCATCCGCGTCCGGGCCTGTTCGCGTAGGGCGTCAGTCGCTCGGGGCCACCCTGCGCTCACAGCGAACAGTTCTGCGTGGGGGATGGTCGGGCCCGGCCTGCGCGTTAGGGTCAACGAAAGCAAGCTAAACCGACTGAGCAGGTGGCTAAGTGACGTTCCCGCAGATGCAGATGCCCGGCCTGACGACGCCGCGCGCCGCCGGTGGCGACGTGCTCGGGGGACTGGGCGACCAGGTCTACAACCGGCTGCTCAACGAGCGCATCATCTTCCTCGGGCAGCAGGTCGACGACGACATCGCCAACAAGATCACCGCCCAGCTGCTCCTCCTGGCCGCCGAGCCGGAGAAGGACATCTACCTGTACATCAACTCGCCGGGCGGCTCGATCACGGCGGGCATGGCGATCTACGACACCATGCAGTACATCAAGAACGACGTGGTCACCATCGCGATGGGCATGGCGGCCTCGATGGGCCAGTTCCTGCTCACCGCGGGTACCCCCGGCAAGCGCTTCTCGCTGCCGAACGCCAACATCCTGATGCACCAGCCCTCGGCCGGTCTCGGCGGCTCGGCCACCGACATCCGGATCCAGGCCGAGCAGCTGCTCCGCACCAAGCAGCGGATGTCCGAGCTGATCGCGCACCACAGCGGCCAGACCTTCGACCAGATCACCAAGGACTCCGACCGCGACCGCTGGTTCACCCCGGAGGAGGCCAAGGCGTACGGCCTCATCGACGAGATCATGCACAGCGCCGCGGACGTCCCCGGCGGCGGCGGTACCGGCGCCTGAGCGCCCTCGCCCGCACCCCAACACGTCGGAACGCTTCCGGAGGACAGACCCGCAATGAACACCCTTTACACCCCTCGCGGCGAGTACGAGGGCGCCCGCGCTGAAGGCCGCTACATCGTCCCGCGCTTCGTCGAGCGCACCTCGCAGGGCATCCGTGAGTACGACCCGTACGCCAAGCTGTTCGAGGAGCGCATCATCTTCCTCGGCTCCCAGGTGGACGACGTCTCGGCCAACGACATCATGGCCCAGCTGCTCTGCCTCGAGTCGATGGACCCGGACCGCGAGATCCAGATGTACATCAACTCGCCCGGCGGCTCGTTCACCGCGCTGACCGCGATCTACGACACCATGCAGTACGTCAAGCCGGACATCCAGACCGTCTGCATGGGCCAGGCCGCCTCGGCCGCCGCGGTCCTGCTGGCGGCCGGCACGCCCGGCAAGCGGATGGCGCTGCCGAACGCCCGGATCCTGATCCACCAGCCGTACACCGAGACCGGCCGCGGCCAGGTCTCCGACCTGGAGATCCAGGCCCGGGAGATCTTCCGGATGCGCGAGCAGCTGGAGGAGATGCTCTCCAAGCACTCCAACAAGCCGATCGAGCAGGTCCGCGACGACATCGAGCGCGACAAGATCCTCACCGCCGAGGAGGCCCTGGAGTACGGGCTGATCGACCAGATCATCTCGACCCGCAAGGCCTCGCTCACCGACTGAGTACCCTTGGACAGCGACATGGCACGCACAGCGTGACCCAGGGCGGGGCGTACCGACGAGTGCGCCCCGCCCGGCTCCTCGCCCGAGGCATCTGTTCGGTATCAATTCGCCCAGGGCGTAGGGCAGAGCTGTCGAAGGCGGCGGATTCTGCGGGTTGGCAGAGTACCGTCGGATACCGAGACCTGACCGCCGATGCCGGCGGCTTCGGTCCACAGCACCAGGCCCCGGACCCCCGCGGGGCCCCTGGCGAAGGGGAAGCACCTCGTGGCACGCATCGGAGACGGTGGCGACCTGCTCAAGTGCTCGTTCTGCGGCAAGTCGCAGAAGCAGGTGAAGAAGCTGATCGCCGGCCCAGGCGTGTACATCTGCGACGAGTGCATCGACCTGTGCAACGAGATCATCGAGGAGGAACTCGCCGAGTCCTCCGAGGTGCGCTTCGAGGAGCTCCCGAAGCCGCGCGAGATCTACGAGTTCCTGGACCAGTACGTGGTCGGCCAGGACCTCGCCAAGAAGGCGCTCTCGGTCGCGGTCTACAACCACTACAAGCGGGTTCAGGCCGGCGAGGCCGGGCGCAGCGGCGGCAATGGCCGCGAGGACGCCATCGAGCTGGCCAAGTCCAACATCCTGCTGCTGGGCCCCACCGGCTCCGGCAAGACGCTGCTCGCCCAGACCCTCGCCCGGATGCTCAACGTCCCGTTCGCGATCGCCGACGCCACGGCGCTGACCGAGGCCGGCTACGTCGGCGAGGACGTCGAGAACATCCTGCTCAAGCTGATCCAGGCGGCCGACTACGACGTCAAGAAGGCCGAGACCGGGATCATCTACATCGACGAGATCGACAAGGTCGCCCGCAAGAGCGAGAACCCGTCGATCACCCGCGATGTCTCCGGCGAGGGCGTCCAGCAGGCGCTGCTGAAGATCCTGGAGGGCACCACCGCCTCGGTCCCGCCGCAGGGCGGCCGCAAGCACCCGCACCAGGAGTTCATCCAGATCGACACCACCAACGTGCTGTTCATCGTGGGTGGCGCGTTCGCGGGTCTGGAGCGGATCATCGAGGGCCGCTCGGGTGCCAAGGGCATCGGCTTCGGCGCCAACATCCGGTCCAAGCGGGAGAGCGACGCCAGCGACCACTTCCGTCAGGTGATGCCGGAGGACTTGGTCAAGTTCGGCATGATCCCGGAGTTCATCGGCCGACTGCCGGTGATCACCAGCGTGCACAACCTGGACCGCGAGGCGCTGCTGCAGATCCTCACCGAGCCGAAGAACGCGCTGGTCAAGCAGTACCGCAAGCTCTTCGAACTGGACGGCGTGGAGCTGGAGTTCAGCCGGGACGCGCTGGAGGCGATCGCCGACCAGGCGATCCTGCGCGGCACCGGCGCGCGCGGGCTGCGGGCCATCATGGAGGAGGTGCTGATGTCCGTGATGTACGAGGTCCCGTCCCGACAGGACGTCGCCCGCGTGGTGGTCACCGGAGACGTGGTCTCCAAGCACGCGATCCCGACCCTGGTCCCGCGCGACATGATCAAGCGCGAGCGGCGCGACAAGAGCGCCTGACCGCAGGTCAGCAGCAGATCGGCGGCAAAGCCGAAGGGGCCCGCGGCAGCGGGCCCCTTCGGCATGTCCGGAACGTCTGCTACTTGGCCACCTCGGCGACGGCGCGCAGGTCGCGGGAGTCCTGGGCGACCTTGTCCACCGACGGCGCGGTGCCCTTGAGGGTGGTCTCCATCACGACCGTCAGCACGCTGTTGTCCACCCACATGCAGACCACGTCGGTCTCGCGCGGGGCGACCGCGTTCTCGCAGCTCATCCGGCCGCCCAGCGGGCCGGCGTCGGGGTGCGTGCGGGGGCCGAAGGTGGGGTTGTTGCCGCTCGACTTCGCGCTGGCCTCGAAGCTGGTCCAGAAGCTGGTCTCCTCGGTGGCGGGCGAGGAGATCTTGCCGTAGCCGCCGTAGACCACCATGACCCGGTCCGAAGTGAGGGAGTGGTAGACCGTGCTGGCCGTGCCGGTGAACGACTTGGCGGTCTCCGGGTTGCTGGTCATGCTGTCCTGCAGCTGCTGGGCGATCTTGTTGCTGGTGTCGCTGCTCAGCCCCTGGAAGGTCTGCGGCAGCACCAGCTTGTGGGTGCCCTCCTTGGAGACGGTGTCGGCGACGGTGGCGACCAGCACCACGACGGCCACCCCGATGGCACCGACCACGGCGGCCAGGGTGATCCACAGACCCTTGCGGGACTTCTTCGGCGGTGCGGGCGGGAAGCCGAAGGCCTGCTGCGCGGGGATCTGGCCGTAGCCGGGCGGCTGTCCGTACCCGGGCGCCGGCGGCGGCGCCTGTCCGTATCCCGGGGTCTGGCCGTATCCCGGGGTCTGGCCGTAGCCCGGCGCCTGCCCGTACCCCGGCGCCTGACCGTATCCGGGAGCCTGTCCGTAGCCCTGGCCGGGCGGCGTGGGCGGGCCGTAGGGGTTCTGCTCGGACATCGGCGTTCCCTTCCGGAACAATGGAGTCGCAGTGGGCTCGTCCGATGATCAGATGGTCCGTCCGAGCATCGGGCACGCTACCGTACGCCACCGACGTCCAAACCGGGCTTCCCGGTTCCGTAAACTGTGCGTCGTGACCGACATGACGAACCAGCGCCCCACCGACCTCGCGTCCGGGGACCATGCAGCCGCCCTTCCGACCACCTACGCCCCGAGCGAGGTAGAGGGCGAGCTGTACGAGCGCTGGGTGGACCGCGGCTACTTCACCGCGGACGCGAAGAGCGACAAGCCCGCGTACACCATCGTCATCCCGCCGCCGAACGTCACCGGGGCCCTGCACCTGGGCCACGCCTTCCAGCACACCCTGATGGACGCCCTGACCCGTCGTAAGCGGATGCAGGGCTACGAGGCGCTCTGGCTGCCCGGCATGGACCACGCCGGCATCGCCACCCAGAACCGGGTCGAGCAGCAGCTCGCCGGCTCCGGCCTGTCCCGCCACGACCTGGGCCGCGAGGCCTTCGTCGAGAAGGTCTGGGAGTGGAAGGAGAACTACGGCGGCCAGATCCTGGGTCAGATGCGCCGCCTGGGCGACGGCGTGGACTGGGGCCGCGAGCGCTTCACCATGGACGAGGGCCTGTCCAAGGCCGTCCAGACCATCTTCAAGAAGCTCTTCGACGACGGCCTGATCTACCGCGCCGAACGCATCATCAACTGGTGCCCGCGCTGCCTGACCGCGCTCTCCGACGTCGAGGTGGAGCACGAGGACAGCCCGGGTGAGCTGGTCTCGATCCGCTACGGGGACGGCGAGGACTCGATCGTCGTCGCCACCACCCGCGCCGAGACCCTGCTCGGCGACACCGCGGTCGCGGTCCACCCGGACGACGAGCGGTACGCCCACCTGATCGGGCGCACCATCGCGCTGCCGTTGACGGACCGTCGGATCCCGGTGGTCGCCGACACCCACGTGGACCCGGAGTTCGGCACCGGCGCCGTCAAGGTGACCCCGGCGCACGACCCCAACGACTTCGCCATCGGCCAGCGGCACAACCTGCCCAACCTGACGGTGATGGACGAGCACGGCGCGATCACTGTGCACGGCCCGTTCCTCGGCCTGGACCGGCTGGAGGCCCGCTCGGCCGTGGTCGGCGAGCTGCGCGAGCAGGGCCGGATCGTCGCCGAGAAGCGCCCCTACGTGCACGCGGTGGGCCACTGCTCGCGCTGCCACACCATCGTCGAGCCGCGGCTGTCGCTGCAGTGGTGGGTCAAGGTCGCGCCGCTGGCCAAGGCGGCCGGCGACGCCGTCCGGGACGGCCGGGTCAAGATCCACCCGAAGGAGATGGAGGGCCGCTACTTCGACTGGGTCGACAACATGAACGACTGGTGCATCTCGCGCCAGCTCTGGTGGGGTCACAGGATCCCGATCTGGTACGGCCCCGACGGCGAGATGGTCTGCGTCGGACCGGACGAGCAGCCGCCGACGGGCGAGGGCTGGACCCAGGACAGCGACGTGCTGGACACCTGGTTCTCCAGCGGCCTGTGGCCGTTCTCCACCCTCGGCTGGCCGGAGCAGACCCCGGACCTGGAGAAGTTCTACGCCACCGACGTGCTGCTCACCGGGCACGACATCATCTTCTTCTGGGTCGCCCGGATGATGATGTTCGGCCTCTACGCGATGGACGGCCAGGCGCCGTTCCACACCGTGGCGCTCACCGGCCTGGTCCGCGACCAGTTCGGCAAGAAGATGTCCAAGTCCAACCCCAACGCGGTGGACCCGCTGGACTGGATGAACGAGTTCGGTGCCGACGCCGTGCGCTTCACCCTGGCCAACGGCGCCAACCCCGGTGCGGACGTGCCGATCGGCGAGGACTGGGTCAAGGCCTCGCGCAACTTCTGCAACAAGATCTGGAACGCCACCCGGTTCGCGCTGATGAACGGCGCCACCGTCGAGGGCCCGCTGCCGGCCGCCGAGACGATGACCGCGGCCGACCGCTGGATCCTGGCCCGGCTCAACGAGACCGTCGCCCAGGTGGACGCGCTCTACGAGGACTACCAGTTCGCCAAGGTCTCGGACGCGCTCTACCACTTCGCCTGGGACGAGGTCTTCGACTGGTACGTCGAGCTCTCCAAGACCACGCTGGCCAAGGGCGGCCCGCAGGCCGACGCGGCGCGCCGGGTGCTCGGCGAGGTGCTGGACGTGACGCTGCGACTGCTGCACCCGATCGTCCCGTTCGTCACCGACGCGCTGTGGACCACGCTGACCGGCGGCGAGTCGCTGGTGATCGCCGAGTGGCCGAAGGACAGCGGGTTCCGTGACCCGGCCGCGGAGGCGGAGATCGCCACCCTGCAGCAGGTGGTCACCGAGGTCCGCCGGTTCGGCGTGACCCAGGGCCTGAAGCCGGGTCAGAAGGTGCCGGCCTCGCTGGACCTGGCGGGCACCGCGCTGGTCGTCCACGAGGACGCGATCCGCTCGCTGCTGCGGCTGACCGTGCCGGCGGAGGGTTTCGCGCCCACTGCCTCGCTCGCGGTGGCCGGGGCGACGGTGGCACTGGACCTGTCCGGCACCATCGACGTGGCGGCCGAGCGCAAGCGCCTGAGCAAGGACCTCGCGGTGGCCGAGAAGGAGGCGGCGCAGACCGCCGCCAAGCTCGGCAACGAGGGCTTCCTGGCCAAGGCGCCGGAGGACGTGGTGGTCAAGATCCGGGCTCGTCAGGCGGCCGCCGAGGCCGACATCGTCCGGATCACCGCCCAGCTGGCCGCCCTGCCGCAGGGCTAGACCAGCGGTTCCGCAGGTGCGACTACGCGGTCTGTTCGGCCGCGTGGTCGCACCGCGCGCAGCGGTGCGGGTGGCCGGTCCTGGCGAGCAGGCCGGCCACATTTTTTCTCCACGGTGCGCGGCGAGATGGAGAGCCGCTCGGCGGTCTCCTGGTTTCCCAGCCGGGCCGATTAACGTGAGATTTCCGGGGATTGCCAAGAATCGATCAGGTTCGCATTCTTTCAAGCACAAGCTGCGGCCATGTCCGATGACCAAAGAAGGTGCGCCGTATACGGTGTTGTGCAGTTCCGGGTTGTTCCGGTCAAAAGGGCGGCGACGGGAAGGCATGGCATGACGCGAGTGCACACTACGGCCGGCGAACTCCCTGCGCAGCGGGTCGAGGAGGCCAAAGGCCGGGCCGCGAACCTGCTGCTCGCGTTCCGGCACGGCAATCAGCTCGCATTCGACGAAGCGCTGGACCGGCTGCTCGCCGAACAGGACGAGCGGACCATGGTGACCATGCTCGCCTGGATCGCGGCCGAGGCGGTCCGCAAGGCCTACGCGCCCGAGGTGGGCGACCGGGTGCTGCGCGCGCTGGCCCGCCGGGCGCCGCAGAGCGGGATCGGGGTCGCGGTGGACGAGGACTCGGCGGACGCCGCCCGGCTGATCGCGGCCGTGCGCGGTGGTGACGTGGCCGGGGTGCGCGAACTGGTGGCCGCCACCGCCGACACCACCTTCCTGCTCGGCGGGCTGCTGCAGGGCGTGGCGATGCTGCTGCCGCTGGTGCCGGATGAGGAGATCGACCAGGTGATCGACGAGCTGCGGCTGCGCCAGGCGGCGGTGCCCGCCGGCGTCTGAACCCCAGGTCAGGGGCGCTGTCCGGGGAGCGGTGGCCCGGCGCGGGGAGGGCGCCGGGACACTCCGTAGACTTGGCGGCGTGAGCAGCAGCGCCGGGCCGAACCCGTACACCATCCGCCCCAACAGCGCGGACTCCGCCGAGCAGCCGACCGGTCTTCGCGAGATAGAAGCCGAGCTGGCCAAGCGGTGGCCGGAGAACAAGATCGAGCCCACCCTCGACCGGATCAACGCCCTGATGGACATCCTGGGCCAGCCCCAGCGGTCCTATCCGTCGATCCACATCACCGGCACCAACGGCAAGACCTCCACCGCTCGGATGGTCGAGCAACTGCTCAACACCTTCGAGCTGCGCACCGGCCGGTACACCAGCCCGCACGTGGAGTCGGTGACCGAGCGGATCAGCCTGGACGGGCAGCCGATCAGCGTCGAGAAGTTCGTCGCGACCTACCAGGACATCGAGCCCTACATCCGGATGGTCGACGAGCAGCAGCCGATCGCCCTCTCCTTCTTCGAGGTGCTCACCGGCATGGCGTACGCGGCCTTCGCCGACGCGCCGATCGACGTCGCGGTGGTCGAGGTCGGCATGGGCGGCAGCTGGGACGCCACCAACGTGATCGACGCCGCCGTCGCGGTGATCACCCCGGTCTCGCTGGACCACACCGACCGGCTCGGCTCCACCACCGGCGCGATCGCCACCGAGAAGGCCGGGATCATCAAGCCCGGCGCCCTCGCGGTGGTCTCGCAGCAGCCGCTGGACGCCGCCCAGGCGATCCTCGAGCACGCCGTCAAGGTGGACGCCACGGTGGCCCGCGAGGGCATGGAGTTCGGCGTGCTGCACCGCGAGGTCGCGGTCGGCGGGCAGCTGGTCACGCTGCGCGGGCTCGGCGGCGGCGAGTACTCCGACATCTTCCTTCCGCTGCACGGGGAGCACCAGGCGCACAACGCGGCCATGGCGCTGGCCGCGGTGGAGGCGTTCTTCGGCGTCGGCGCGGCCCGCGAGGGCCAGCTGGACATCGACAAGGTGCGCCAGGCCTTCTCCGGCGTCTCCTCGCCGGGC
This sequence comes from Kitasatospora azatica KCTC 9699, assembly GCF_000744785.1. Taxonomy (NCBI): domain Bacteria; kingdom Bacillati; phylum Actinomycetota; class Actinomycetes; order Kitasatosporales; family Streptomycetaceae; genus Kitasatospora; species Kitasatospora azatica. Next base: position 4,077,150 of record NZ_JQMO01000003.1, read on the forward strand.
CGGCTCGAGGTGGTCCGGCGCAGCCCCACCATCGTGCTGGACGCCGCCCACAACCCGGCCGGCGCCGAGGTGACGGCCGCCGCGATCAGCGAGTCCTTCGCCTTCACCCGGCTGATCGGCGTGATCGCCGCCAGCGGGGACAAGGACGTGACCGGCCTGCTGGAGGCCTTCGAGCCGGTGCTGGCCGAGGTCGTGGTCACCGAGAACTCCACCCACCGGGCGATGCCGGTGGACCGGCTGGCCGCCCAGGCGGTGGAGGTCTTCGGCGAGGACCGGGTGGTGGTCGAAGCGCGCCTGGACGACGCCATCGAGGCCGCGGTCACGCTGGCCGAGGAGGGCGGCGACCTCGGCGGTGCCGGGGTGCTGATCACCGGCTCGGTGATCACCGTGGGCGAGGCCCGCCTGCTGCTCGGGAGGAAGTGACCATGCGCACGCTCTGCTCGTCCACGCTGATCGGTGAGGTCTTCGTGGTGCTCTTCGCGGCCTGTGTCGCGATGCGGATGACGGATGTCTCCACCGCGTTGATCTGGACGGTGAGCGGGGTGGCGATGCTGCTCTGCGTGCTGCTCTGCGGCGTGATCACCAGGCCCGGCGCGGTGGCGGTGGGCTGGGCGCTGCAGCTCGGGCTGATCGCCGCCGGGCTGCTGCTGCCGACCATGTACGGGCTGGGCGTGATCTTCGCCGGACTCTGGTGGTGCTCGGTGCACTACGGCCGGAAGATCGACGTGCTGAAGGCCCAGCGCGAAGCCGCAGCCCAGGCCTGAGCATTCGCTTACGCAAGGTAACCTCTGGGGCGGTGGTATACGCCAGTCAGGGGTATCCCGTTCCGTCCCATAAACCGTGGAGCCGCACCGTGTCCCAGCGCACTCTCGTCCTGCTCAAGCCCGACGCCGTTCGCCGCGGCCTGGCCGGCGAGATCATCAGTCGGATCGAGCGCAAGGCCGGCTGGCGGCTGACCGCGGTCGAGCTGCGCACCTTCGACCGGGCGACGCTGGAGCAGCACTACGCCGAGCACGTCGGCCGGCCGTTCTACGAGCCGCTGCTCGAGTTCATGACCTCCGGCCCGTCGATCGCGCTGATCGTCGAGGGCGAGAACGTCGTCCCGGGCATCCGCGCGCTGGCCGGCGCCACCGACCCGCTGGCCGCCGGCGCCGGCACGATCCGGGGCGACTACGCCACGATCACCCGGGAGAACCTGATCCACGCCTCGGACTCGCCCGAGTCCGCCGAGCGCGAGATCAAGATCTTCTTCCCGGCGCACGCCTGACGGTCGATCACGGCTGAGCCGGCGGCGGTCCGGCTCAGCCAACCGTGGGAATCTGATCCTCAAATATGGAACTGGGTGTGCCGACACGGCGTCCAATGCCAGGAGAACTGGTTCGGCGACGGAGAATGGACGCCATGCCCACCCCGCCGACCAGCTCAACCCGGTCGCTCCGGGCGTGGCTACGATGGTGGCACCCAGCGGGCCCGAGCGGGTTCGCAGGTCGTCCTCACACGTTTGCGGAAACCAGTGTGAGGATCAACTCCCTGCCCAAGACATCCAGTTCGGGAAGGCGTTCCACACTCCATGGCCAACAATCTGTCGTTCATCGGCCGTGACCTGGCGATCGACCTCGGCACTGCCAACACGCTGGTGTACGTCAGGGGCAAGGGGATCGTCCTGAACGAGCCGTCAGTCGTGGCGGTCAACACCAACACCGGCGGCATTCTCGCAGTGGGCTCCGAGGCGAAGAAGATGATCGGGCGCACGCCCGGAAACATCATCGCGATCCGCCCGCTCAAGGACGGCGTGATCGCCGACTTCGAGATCACCCAGCGGATGCTGCGCTACTTCATCCAGAAGATCCACCGCCGCCGCTACCTGGCCCGCCCCCGGGTCGTGGTCTGCGTGCCCAGCGGCATCACCGGCGTGGAGCGCCGCGCCGTGGTCGAAGCCAGCCACCTGGCCGGCGCCCGCCAGGTGCACATCATCGAGGAGCCGATGGCCGCCGCGATCGGCGCCGGCCTGCCGGTCCACGAGGCCACCGGCAACATGGTGGTGGACATCGGCGGCGGCACCACCGAGGTGGCCGTGATCTCGCTCGGCGGCATCGTCACCGCGCAGTCCATCCGGGTGGCCGGCGACGAGCTGGACAACGCGATCGTCCAGCACATCAAGAAGGAGTACTCGCTGCTCCTCGGCGAGCGCAGTGCCGAGCAGATCAAGATGAGCATCGGCTCCGCCTACGGCTCCGAGAACGAGAAGGACGAGCACGCCGAGATCCGCGGCCGTGACCTGGTCAGCGGCCTGCCGAAGACCGTGGTCATCTCCGCCGCCGAGGTCCGCGAGGCGATCGACGAGCCGGTCAACTCGATCATCGACGCCGTCAAGACCACCCTCGACCAGTGCCCGCCGGAGCTGGCGGGCGACGTGATGGACCGCGGCGTGGTGCTCACCGGCGGCGGCGCGCTGCTGCGCGGCCTCGACGAGCGGCTGCGCCGGGAGACCGGCATGCCGATCCACATCGCGGAGAACCCGCTGGACTCGGTGGCACTCGGCGCCGGCCGCTGCGTCGAGGAGTTCGAGGCACTGCAGCAGGTACTGGACGCCCAACCGCGTCGTTAGAACCACCGAACTCGAAGTTTCCTGAAGAAGAGGGGCAGCGCCAGCGCCGTGAGGGACACACGAGAGAGCCGACTGCTGCTCATCCTGCTGGTGGCTGTCGCCTTCGCGCTGATCACCGTGGACATCAAGGGCGGCGAGAGCTCCCCGCTGAACGGCGCCCGCAAGGCCGCCGCCGGCGTGCTCGGCCCGGTCGAGCGCGGCGCCGCGGGGGCCGTCGACCCGATAGCCCGCACGATCCGGGCGATCCGCGACTCCGGCACCCAGCAGCAGCGGCTGGACCAGATCGGCGCCGAGAACACCGAGCTGCGCCAGCGGCTGGCCTCCTCCGACATGGCCACCGGCCGGACCAAGCAGCTGGACAGCCTGCTGCGCACCGCCGGCACCGGCGGCTACACCGTCAAGGCCGCGCAGGTGATCGCCATCGGCGCCGCCCAGGGCTTCTCCTGGACCATCACCATCGACGCGGGCAGCGACGACGGCATCCAGCGGGACATGACCGTGATCAACGGCGAGGGCCTGGTCGGCCGGGTCACCACGGTGGCCCGGACCACCGCCACCGTGCTGCTGGCCACCGACCCCGGTTTCACCGCCGGGACCCGGATGGAGGGCAGCGGCGAGATCGGCTTCGCCGCCGGTCAGGGCGGCAGCCCGATGAAGGTCCAGCTGCTCAACGGCAAGGCGCAGGTCAAGGCGGGGGACCGGCTGGTCACCTTCGGCTCGCAGAGCGGGCGCCCGTTCGTGCCGGGCGTGCCGGTGGGCAAGGTGCTCCAGGTGCAGGCCACCCCCGGTGAGCTGACCAAGACGATCCTGGTCGAGCCCTTCGTCTCCTTCACCCGCCTCGACCTGGTCGGCGTGGTCGTGGTGCCGCCGCGCACCGACCCCAGGGACGCCGTGCTGCCGCCCGCACCGACCGCCTCGCCGTCAGGGGGGAACTGACCGATGGTCATCAAGCGCTTCGTGCTCTCCGCCGTGCTGATCCTGCTCGCCCTGGTGGTCCAGGTCAGCGTGCTGGGCCGGCTCCAGCTGCCCGGTGCCACCCCGGACCTGCTGCTGCTGGTGGTGGTCGGCCTGGCGCTGGTCTGGGGACCGGGCGGCGGCTGCCTGACCGGCTTCGCGGCCGGCCTGCTGGCCGACCTGGCGCCGCCCTCCGACCACGCGATCGGCCGCTACGCGCTGGTGCTCTGCCTGATGGGCTACGCCGCCGGCGTGCTGCGCGCCGAACCGGGCCGCCAGCGCTCGGTGCTGGTGCCGCTGCTGGTGGTGGCCGGTTCGGCCGTGGTCTCCACGACGCTGTACGCGGCGGTCGGCGCGCTGGTCGGCGACACCGCCGCCCGGCACGTCGGGCTGACCGGCCTGGTGGCCAGCGCCCTGCTCTACGACCTGCTGCTCGCGCCCTTCGTGGTGCCCGCCGTGATGCTGCTGGCCCGCCGCTTCGACCCCGGCGCGCTGGGCGCCGAGGTGACCGGCCCGGGCCTGGGCACCATCGCCCGCTACCGCACCACCCGCGAGCCGTCCTCGGTCGGCCCGTCCGGCCGCAAGAAGCGCCTCCCCGGCCTCTGACGTCCCGCTATCCAGGAGTTCCGTCACGTGAGCAACATCCCGGAGACCGGCCGCACCCGCCGGGTGACGATCCGTCTGGTGGTGCTGCAGATCCTGGTCCTCTCGCTGCTCGCCACCCTCGGCGGGCGGCTGTGGTACCTGCAGATCCGCAACGGCAGCGAGTACACCGCCAAGGCGTCCAACAACCACATCCGCGAGGTGGTCGACCCCTCGGTGCGCGGCGAGATCCTGGACGCCAACGGCAAGGTGCTGGCCGGCAACCAGACCAAGCTGGTGGTCTCGGTCAGCCGCACCTCGCTGCTCCAGCAGAAGGACCACGGCAGGGCAGCGCTCACCCGGCTCGCCCAGGTGCTCGGGATGAACCCGAAGGACGTCCAGGACAAGGTCCGGCTCTGCGACGCCAAGACCGCGCAGCCCTGCTGGAACGGTTCGCCCTACCAGCCGATCCCGGTGACCGACCAGGCCACCACCCAGCAGGCGATGCAGATAATGGAACGCCGCGAGGACTTCCCCGGCATCACCGCCCAGCCCACCGCGGTGCGCCAGTACCCCGCCCCCGACGGCGCCAACGCCGCCCAGGTGCTCGGCTACCTCTCCCCGGTCACCGACGACGAGGTCAGCAAGACCGCCGACCGGACCGGCAAGGACAAGTACCTGCCCTCCGACCAGATCGGCCGGGCCGGCCTGGAGTCGGTCTACGACGGCGACCTGCGCGGCACCACCGGCGTCGACCGGCTCGAGGTGGACAACCTCGGGCGGGTGATCGGCAGCGCCGGCACCACCCCGGCCCAGCCCGGCAACAACGTGGTCACCAGCATCGACTCCCGGGTCCAGAAGGTGGTCGAGGACAACCTGGTGCAGGCCATGAACGACGCCCGCACGCAGTTCGACAAGGAGACCAACAAGAACTACGTCGCCGACTCCGGTGCGGCCATAGTGATGGACGTGCACACCGGCCGGATCGTCGCGATGGCCAGCGCGCCGACCTACGACCCCAACCTCTGGGTCGGCGGCATCTCCGCCAAGGACTACGCCAACCTGACCAACCAGGACAGCAACGTCCCGCTGCTCAACCGGGCCATCCAGGGTCAGTCGGCCCCCGGCTCCACCTTCAAGGTGGTCTCCACCTCGGCCGCCGTGGCGGCCGGCTACTCGCTGGACGGCCACTACCCGTGCCCGAAGAGCATGACCATCGGCGGCCGCGAGTTCAAGAACTTCGAGGGCGAGCAGTTCGGTGACATCTCCTTGGAGAAGGCACTGGAGATCTCCTGCGACACCGTCTTCTACGGCCTGTCCTACGACCAGTGGATGAAGGACGGCGGGATCCACCCGAAGAACCCGGCCGACTGGTTCTACAAGACCGCCCACCAGTTCGGCCTCGGCGCCAAGACCGGCGTCGACCTGCCCAGCGAGGTCACCGGCCGGGTGCCGGACCGGCAGTGGAAGCAGGACTTCTACACCGCCAACAAGGACGCCTGGTGCAAGCAGGCCGACGGCGGCGGCACCGACTTCGCCACCCAGATCGCCCGCGAGAACTGCGTCGACGGCAATGTGATGCGCGCCGGTGACTCGGTCAACTACGCGATCGGCCAGGGCGACACCCTGGTCACCCCGATCCAGATGGCCCGGATCTACGCGGCCCTGGCCAACGGCGGCACGCTCTACCAGCCGAGCGTGGCCAAGGCCGTGGTCACCCCCAGCGGCCAACTGGTGCGCGAGATCGCGCCGGTGGTCTCCGGCAAGCTGCCGGACGACCAGAAGACCCTGCAGTACATCGACCAGGCCACCGCCGGCGTCATCACCGAGGGCACCGCGGCCTGGAAGTTCACCGGCGCCGGCTGGCCGCAGGACAAGATCCAGCTGCACGCCAAGACCGGTACCGCCGAGGTCTACGGCAAGCAGACCACCTCCTGGCTGACCACCTACAGCAAGGACTACGCGGTGGTCATGACGATCAGTCAGGCCGGTACCGGTTCCGGTGGTTCCGGTGACGCGGTCCGCAAGATCTACCAGGCGCTGTACGGCGTGGACGACAAGGGCGGCATCGACAACACCAAGGCGCTGCTGCCCACCCCGCAGACCGAGCTGCCCAAGTTCAACCCGGACGGCACCGCGGTGCTCAAGGTGAGCTGGAGCCGCCCGACCCCGGTCCCGGCGCAGCCCGCCCTCGCCACCGACCTGGTCGCGCTGGAACCCCGCACCTCCGGAAGGAGCCGCACATGACCTCCTCCTACGGGTCCTACCGGCCGCTGCGGTTCTCCCCGCAGCGCAGCCCGCTGGCCCGGGCGCTGGCCAAGGACGCCCCGCTGCGCCGGCTCGACTGGATACTGGTGCTGGCCGCGCTGGCGCTCTCGCTGGGCAGTTCGCTGCTGGTCTGGTCGGCCACCCGGGGCCGCGAGTCGCTCACCCACGGGGACCCGCAGTACTTCCTCTACCGGCACCTGACCAACCTGCTGATCGGCCTGGTGCTGTTCGGGTCGGCGGTCGCGATAGGGCACCACCGGATCCGGGCGGCGGTGCCGATCCTGTACGCGGTGGCCGTGCTGATGCTCTTCGCCACCCTCAGCCCGCTCGGCTCGACCATCAACGGCGCGCACTCCTGGATCCAGTTCGGCGGCGGCTTCTCGATCCAGCCCGCCGAGTTCGCCAAGCTGGCGATCGTGCTGGGGATGGCCATGGTGCTCTCCTCCCGGGTGGACTCGGGAGAGCGCGAACGCCCCGGTGACAAGACCGTGGTGCAGGCGCTGCTGCTCGGCGGCTTCCCGATGGCCGTCGTCATGCTGATGCCCGACCTCGGCTCGGTGATGGTGATGGCCGTGACCATCCTGGGCATCCTGCTGGCCTCCGGCGCCCCCAACCGCTGGCTGTTCGGCCTGATGACGGCCGGCGGCCTGGGCGCCGCCGCGATCTGGAAGCTCGGCGTGCTGAGCAAGTACCAGGTCGACCGGTTCGCCGCCTTCGCCAACCCGAAGCTGGACCCGGCCGGGGTCGGCTACAACACCGCGCAGGCCCGGATCGCGATCGGCTCCGGCGGCCTCACCGGCAAGGGGCTCTTCCACGGCACCCAGACCATAGGGCAGTTCGTCCCCGAGCAGCAGACCGACTTCGTCTTCACGGTGGCCGGCGAGGAGCTCGGCTTCGTCGGCGGACTGGCGATCATCCTGCTGGTCGGCGTGATCCTCTGGCGGGCCTGCAAGATCGCCCGCCAGGCCACCGACCTGTTCGGCACCATCGTCTGCGGCGGCGTGATCGCCTGGTTCGCCTTCCAGTCCTTCGAGAACATCGGCATGACCCTGGGCATCATGCCGGTGGCCGGCATCCCACTGCCGTTCGTCAGCTACGGCGGCTCCTCGATGTTCGCCGGCTGGATCGCCATCGGCCTGCTCCAGGCCGTCCGCACCCAGCGCCCGATAGCGGGTTAGCCCAGCACGGCGCGGGTCAGGCTACCCTTGAGGGTCATCCCCTCCGCTCTCACAAAGGGTTACGCCGCATGCCAGTCGAATCGGTCTTCCCACGCCTGGAGGCCCTCCTCCCGCACGTCCAGAAGCCGATCCAGTACGTGGGCGGCGAGCTCAACTCGACCGTCAAGGAGTGGGACTCCTGTGACGTGCGCTGGGCGCTGATGTACCCGGACGCGTACGAGGTCGGGCTGCCCAACCAGGGCGTCATGATCCTCTACGAGGTGCTGAACGAGCGCGAGGGCGTGCTGGCCGAGCGGACGTACAGCGTGTGGCCGGACCTCGAGGCGCTGATGCGCGAGCACGGCGTGCCGCAGTTCACGGTGGACGCGCACCGCCCGGTGAAGGCCTTCGACGTCTTCGGGCTGAGCTTCTCCACCGAGCTCGGCTACACCAACATGCTCGCCGCCCTGGAGCTCGCGGGCATCCCGCTGGACGCCAAGGACCGCACCGACGAGGACCCGATCGTGCTGGCCGGCGGCCACGCCGCGTTCAACCCCGAGCCGATCGCGGACTTCATCGACTGCGCGGTGGTCGGCGACGGCGAGCAGGCCGTGCTGGACATCACCGAGATCATCCGGGCCTGGAAGGCCGAGGGCCGCCCGGGCGGCCGGGACGAGCTGCTGCTGCGCCTGGCCAGGACCGGTGGCGTGTACGTCCCGCGCTTCTACGACGTGGAGTACCTGCCGGACGGCCGGATCGCCCGTGTGGTGCCGAACGCCCCGGGTGTGCCGTGGCGGGTCTCCAAGCACACCGTGATGGACCTGGACGAGTGGCCGTACCCCAAGCAGCCGCTGGTGCCGCTGGCCGAGACGGTGCACGAGCGGATGTCCGTGGAGATCTTCCGCGGCTGCACCCGCGGCTGCCGCTTCTGCCAGGCCGGCATGATCACGCGCCCGGTGCGGGAGCGGAGCATCACCGGCATCGGCGAGATGGTCGAGCGCGGCCTCAAGGCCACCGGCTTCGAGGAGGTCGGCCTGCTCTCGCTCTCCTCGGCCGACCACACCGAGATCGGCGACATCGCCAAGGGTCTGGCCGACCGCTACACCGAGGACAAGATCGGCCTCTCGCTGCCCTCCACCCGGGTCGACGCGTTCAACATCGACCTGGCCAACGAGCTCAGCCGCAACGGCCGCCGTTCCGGTCTGACCTTCGCCCCCGAGGGCGGCTCGGAGCGCATCCGCAAGGTGATCAACAAGATGGTGTCCGAGGAGGACCTCATCAACACGGTCGCCACCGCCTACGGCAACGGCTGGCGCCAGGTGAAGCTGTACTTCATGTGCGGCCTGCCCACCGAGACCGACGAGGACGTGCTGCAGATCGGCACCATGGCCAAGAACGTGATCCAGAAGGGTCGCGAGGTCACCGGTCAGAACGACATCCGCTGCACCGTCTCGATCGGCGGTTTCGTGCCCAAGCCGCACACGCCCTTCCAGTGGGCCCCGCAGCTGAGCGCCGAGGAGACCGACGCCCGCCTGGCCAAGCTGCGCGACTCCATCCGCGGCGACCGCAAGTACGGCAAGAACATCGGCTTCCGCTACCACGACGGCAAGCCCGGCATCGTCGAGGGCCTGCTCTCCCGCGGCGACCGCCGGATCGGCGCCGTCATCCGCGCGGTCTACCAGGACGGCGGCCGCTTCGACGGCTGGCGCGAGCACTTCTCCTACGACCGCTGGATGTCCGGCGCCGAGAAGGGCCTGGTCGGCACCGGCGTCGACGTCGCCTGGTACACCACCCGCGAGCGCAGCTACGAGGAGGTCCTGCCCTGGGACCACCTGGACAGCGGCCTCGACAAGGACTGGCTCTGGGAGGACTGGCAGGACGCCCTGGAGGAGGTCGAGGTGGACGACTGCCGCTGGACGCCGTGCTTCGACTGCGGCGTGTGCCCGCAGATGGACACGCAGATCCAGATCGGCCCGACCGGTCAGAAGCTGCTTCCGCTGACGGTCCTCAACGGCGCCGGCCAGTAGGAACGACCGCGGGCCCGTCTCCCTCGAGTGGGGGACGGGCCCGCTGGGTTGGTCTCGACAGAGAAGGCCTTCTCGGGCCCCTCCTCGTTCTGGAGGGGCCCGAGCGGCGTTCGGGTCAGAACTCGGGGACGTTGCCGCCGAGCGAGGCCCAGCCGGACCAGCCGTTGTTGGGTGCGGTCTGCCAGATGTGCCAGATCGCATTGTCGTTGCCGCGGGCGAACACCTCCAGGCGACCGTCCTGGTTCTGGTAGGGCACCGGATCGCCCGGCAGGTTGCCGCCGAGCGAGGCCCAGCCGGACCAGCCGTTGTTGGGTGCGGTCTGCCAGATGTGCCAGATCGCGCTGTCGTCGCCGCGGGCGAACACCTCCAGCCGACCGTCCTGGTTCTGGAAGACTCCGGGCTGCGTGGGGATGTTGCCGCCCAGGCTCTCCCAGCCGGACCAGCCGTTGTTGGGTGCGGTCTGCCAGATGTGCCACAGCGCGTTGTCGTCGCCGCGGGCGAAGACCTCCATCCGGCCGTCCAGGTTGGCGTAGACAACCGGATCGGCGGGGATGTTGCCGCCGAGCGAGGCCCAGCCGGACCAGCCGTTGTTCGGCGCGGTCTGCCAGATGTGCCACAGCGCGTTGTCGTCGCCCCGGGCGAAGACCTCCATCCGGCCGTCCTGGTTGGCGTAGACGGTCGGAGCGCCGGCCAGGTTGCCGCCGAGCGAGGCCCAGCCGGACCAGCCGTTGTTGGGTGCGGTCTGCCAGATGTGCCACAGCGCGTTGTCGGTGCCCTTGGCGAAGACCTCCAGCCGGCCGTCCTGGTTCTGGTAGACCGTGGGGTCGCCCAGAATGATGCCGCCCAGGCTCTCCCAGCCGGACCAGCCGTTGTTGGGTGCGGTCTGCCAGATGTGCCACAGCGCGTTGTCGTCGCCGCGGGCGAAGACCTCGAGGCGCTGGTCGGCGTTCTGGAAGACGACCGGACGGCCCGGCAGGTTGCCGCCGAGCGAGGCCCAGCCGGACCAGCCGTTGTTCGGCGCGGTCTGCCAGATGTGCCACAGCGCGTTGTCCTCGCCGCGGGCGAAGAGCTCCAGGCGACCGTCCTGGTTCTGGGCCTTCGCGGCATTCCTTCGTACACTATCGATCAACGTCATGGTGGTGCCTCCTCGGATGTTTCTCGGCTGATCGTCGCGGTAGGCAGGGGCTGTCAACGCACTGCTGTACTCGCCCTGTCCGCGTCTTCAGTGAAGAACCGCTCCGCGCCCCCGGCAACCTCGCTACCCGGAAGTCGAAGATCGCACCGGTCCCGAGGACCACGCAGGCAGTGGTGAGGGCGCTTCGGGTTAGCGCGTACCCTTTGTCATTGACAGAGTCCTGACCGGGCCCCGAGCACCAACCCCCCGGTACGCCAGCTCGTGCCAGGACGCGGCTTCTCACGAAGGACTGAGCGACCCTGGCACGCCGCACGCCCGACGGTCCGCCTCCCGCGCCGACGGTGCAGCGCATTCGCCTGCGCTACACCAAGCGGGGCCGTCTGCGCTTCACCAGCCACCGCGACTTCCAGCGCGCCTTCGAGCGGGCGCTGCGCCGGTCCGCCGTTCCGATGGCGTACTCGGCCGGCTTCACCCCGCACCCCAAGGTGTCCTACGCCAACGCCGCCCCGACCGGGGTGGCCAGCGAGGCCGAGTACCTGGAGATCGGCCTGGCCGACTTCCGGGACCCGCAGGCGCTGCGCGCTCAGCTGGACGAGTCGCTGCCGACCGGGCTGGACATCGTGGACGCCGTCGAGGTGCGCACCCCGCACTTCGTGGAGCGGCTGGAGGCCTCGCTCTGGGAGCTGCGCCTGCCCGAGGTGACCGAGTCGGAGGCGGCCCGCGCGGTCGCGCTCTTCCTGGCCGCCGACGAGGTCCAGGTCGAACGCCAGACGAAGAACGGGCTACGGGTCTTCGACGCGCGCGGGGCGGTGGCCCGCCTGGAACTGGTCCCTGCGCAGGTCGGCGTTGGTCCGGTCGGGGAATCCGCGGCCGCCTCCGATGTTCGTACTGGTCGAGCCTGTGCGATACTGCGCCTGGTAGTACGACATGCCACACCCGCCGTACGACCAGACGACGTCTTGTCCGGTCTCCGTGCGACGGCCGACCTGGCGCTGCCGGTCCCCGCTGAGGTGACCAGGCTGGCGCAGGGGCCGCTCGATGAGGAGACCGGCACGGTGACCGACCCGCTGGCGCTCGACCGCGCTGCGGCCCCGGCCGTCCCATCGGAGACGGCCGTAGAGCCGCAGGCAGCAGCGTCCGCCTAGCGGGCGGAGGCAGGAACCGGATTAACCGCCCGGCTCCGCGCACTCCAGGTTCCCGCAGCTCCCCAGGGGAGCGAGCGTCGTCGCGCACGGGCCTTTCACCCCGCCGCCCTCGTGGGCCGGCGGGGCCCACCTTGGGAGCCACCCTGGGTTGTGGGGCCGCGCAGCTTGGGAAAACCTGAGAACACTGGTCAGAACCAGAAGACTTTTCGACACCCCGCACCGTGCGGGGCGCCGAGCGAGACTACGAGCCCCTGTGCGGCCTCGCGTCCGTACGGCGGCACCGTGGAGAGTCGGCCGGACGCCGAAGCGTCCAGGCCGGCCACCGGTGCCCGGCCGTGCCTGGGTGCGGAGCCCGGGGGCCTGACGGGAGATCCACCCGCATGCCTGAGAACGAGAACAGCGATTCGCAGCAGAGTTCGATCGGGGAACCGGTCGCAGACGCTGCCCCGCCGCGCCGCCGTCGCCGCGCGGTGTCCCGCCCGGCCGGTGCCCCGCAGGGTGCCGAGGGCGCCGAGACCGTGATTCCGGTCGAGTCGGCCGCGGCCACCTCGGCCGCCGAGCCGGCTGCCGAGCCGGCCGTTGCCACCGAGGCCCCGGTCCGGGCCCGTCGTACCCGCAAGCGGGCCGAGGCCCCCGCCGGTGCGCCCGCCGCGGTCGAGGCCCCCGCGGAGCCCGCTGCCGAGGCCGCCCCGGTGGCCGAGGAGGCGCCGGCCGAGAAGCCGGTCCGAGCCCGCCGCGCCCGCAAGCGCGCCGAGGCCCCGGTCAGCACGCCCGCCGCCGAGGAGGCCGCCGCAGTCGAGGCCCCCGCGGAGCCCGTCGCGGAGCAGCCCGCGGTCGAGGAGGCGCCGGTCGAGAAGCCGGTGCGGGCTCGCCGGGCCCGCAAGCGCGCCGAGGCCCCGGTGACCAGCCCGGTCGTCGAGGAGCCCGCCGCCGAGGAGGAGGCCGAGGAGGCCGCCGCCGAGCAGCCCGCTCAGCCCGAGCAGCCCGTGGCCGAGCCCGAGCAGCCCGCCGAGGGCCCGCGGAGCCGCCGCCGCGCCGTCCGCCCGGCCACCGCCGTCTTCCAGGCCCCGGTCTTCCAGGAGCCCACCGCCTACGTCGCTCCCGCCCCGGTCCAGGCGCCGGCGCCCGCCGCGGAGCCGGCCGCCGCCGCTCCGGCAGCGCCCGCCGGCCGCGAGGAGGAGGACGAGTACGAGTACAGCGGCGTCGGCCGTCGCCGCCGCGGTGGCCGCGCCGCCGTTCGGGTCACCCCGTCGGCGGGCCGCCCGGCTCGCCCGGCCCGCCAGGCAGCCCCGGCCGCCGCCCCCGCCGCGGTCGAGGCGCCCGCCGAGCCGGCCGCCGTGGAGCCCGCGGCTGCCGCCGGGCCCGAGCAGGAGGGCGAGTGGGAGGAGGACGGCCGTCCGTCCTCGCGCCGTCGCCGTCGCGGTGGCCGTCGTCGCCGTCGTGGTGAGGCCGAGGAGTTCGAGGCCGAGACGCCGACCGCCGAGGAGGCCGGTGAGCCGACCGCCGTCGAGCAGCTGGAGTCGGCCGAGGAGGAGGGCGAGGAGGACGAGGACGAGCTGGCCTCCGGCCTGGCCTCCTCGCGTCGCCGTCGTCGTCGCCGCCGTCGCAGTGGTGAGGGCCCGGCCGAGCCGGCCGAGGCCGCCGAGGACGGTGTCCGCACGGTCGTGAAGGTCCGCGAGCCGCGCCGCCGCTCCACCGAGCCGTCCTTCGACCCGGACGAGGTGCAGTCCATCAAGGGCTCCACCCGCCTGGAGGCGAAGAAGCAGCGCCGCCGCGAGGGCCGCGAGCTGGGCCGTCGCCGGGTGCCGATCATCACCGAGGCCGAGTTCCTGGCCCGCCGGGAGTCGGTCGAGCGGGTCATGGTGGTCCGTCAGAACGGCGAGCGCACCCAGATCGGCGTCCTGGAGGACGGCGTCCTGGTCGAGCACTACGTCAACAAGGAGCAGGCCACCTCCTACGTCGGCAATGTCTACCTGGGCAAGGTCCAGAACGTGCTGCCGTCGATGGAGGCCGCCTTCGTCGACATCGGCAAGGGCCGCAACGCGGTGCTGTACGCCGGTGAGGTGAACTTCGGTCAGCTCGGCCACAGCGGTCCGCGCCGGATCGAGTCGGTGCTGAAGTCGGGTCAGTCCGTGCTGGTGCAGGTCTCCAAGGACCCGATCGGCCACAAGGGCGCCCGCCTGACCAGTCAGATCTCGCTGCCCGGCCGCTACCTGGTCTACGTGCCCGAGGGCTCGATGACCGGCATCAGCCGCAAGCTGCCCGAGAACGAGCGGGCCCGCCTCAAGCAGATCCTCAAGAAGATCGTCCCGGACGACGCCGGCGTGATCGTGCGCACCGCCGCCGAGGGCGCCAGCGAGGACGAGCTCACCCGCGACGTGCAGCGGCTGCAGGCGCAGTGGGAGGAGATCCAGAAGAAGGCGGCCTCCGGCAACGCGCCGACCCTGCTCTACGGCGAGCCGGACATGACCGTCCGGGTGGTCCGCGACATCTTCAACGAGGACTTCACCAAGGTCATCGTCTCCGGCAGCGAGGCGTGGAACACCATCCACGAGTACGTCGGCGGGGTGGCTCCGGACCTGGTGGACCGGCTGCAGAAGTGGACGTCCAACGTCGACGTCTTCGCCACCTACCGGATCGACGAGCAGCTGATGAAGGCGCTGGACCGCAAGGTCTGGCTGCCGAGCGGCGGTTCGCTGGTGATCGACCGGACCGAGGCGATGGTCGTGGTCGACGTCAACACCGGCAAGTTCGTCGGCCAGGGCGGCAACCTCGAGGAGACCGTCACCCGCAACAACATCGAGGCGGCCGAGGAGATCGTCCGCCAGCTGCGGCTGCGCGACCTCGGCGGCATCATCGTGATCGACTTCATCGACATGGTGCTGGAGTCCAACCGGGACCTGGTGCTGCGCCGCCTGCTGGAGTGCCTGGGCCGGGACCGGACCAAGCACCAGGTGGCCGAGGTCACCTCGCTGGGCCTGGTGCAGATGACCCGCAAGCGGGTCGGCCAGGGCCTGCTGGAGTCCTTCTCCGAGTCCTGCGTGCACTGCAACGGGCGCGGCGTGATCGTCCACATGGAGCAGCCGACCGCCCCCGGCGGCGGTGGCGGCCCGGTCGGCACCGCCGGCGAGGCCGCGGGCTCGAGCAAGCGCCGGCGTCGGGGCAAGGGCGGGGCCGCGCACGAGGAGGCGCAGCCGCACCTGATCGCCGACGAGGCCGCCGAACACGAGCACGAGGAGTTCGAGCTGATCGTGCCGGAGGCGGCGGAGCCGGTCGAGGTCGCCGAGGCCGCTGCGGTGGTCGAGCCGACCGAGGCGCCGCAGGCCGCCGAGCAGCCGGTGGTCGAGCAGCCCAGCCTGGTCGAGATCCCCGCCGCCGCCGCGCCGACGGCCGGCCGCACCCGCCGCCGTGCGGTGCGCAGGGCCGCCGCCCCGGCGGGCGCGCCGGACCAGGCCGAGATCGTGGTCCTGCAGTCGCGCGCCGACGCCGCGATGGAGGCGGCGCTGGCCGCCGCCGCGCAGCCGGCCCCGGCCGCCGAGGTCGCCGAGACCGAGGTCACGGTGGCCGAGGCCGCTGCGACCGAGGCCGCGGAGCCCGCCGAAGCCGCGGAGCCCACCGAGGCGCCCGCCGCCGAGGAGGCCCCGGTGGCCGAGACCGAGGCGGCGGAGGCCGAGGAGGCCCCCGCCCCGAAGAAGCGCGCTGCTCGCAAGACCGCCGCGAAGAAGACCACCGCCGCCAAGAAGACGACGGCAGCGGCAAAGAAGACCACCGCCCGCAAGACCGCCACCAAGCGGACCAGCGCGGCGGCCAAGAAGGCAGCCGCCGCCGAGGGTGATTCGGCAGCGGAGTGAGCCCGGTGGGTAGGGGGCGGGCGCAGGCCCGTCCCCTACCCCCGTAGGGTCCGGTTTGCCCCATGGGCAGCCAGTCCGTATTCTTGACCCTCGGCGTGTCTACGCCATGCTCCCGAGCAGATCACCTCCCGAACCTTCGCGAGAAGGAGCGGGGGAGGCCCCTGTGTCCATACCCAGGTGGCTGGCATCGAGAGTTCCGACCGAGTTAGGAAAGCAGGTACCGCATGTACGCGATCGTTCGCGCCGGCGGCCGCCAGCACAAGGTCGCCGTCGGCGACGTGCTGGAGATCGACCGTGTTGACGTCAAGCCGGGTGACTCGGTGGAGCTCTCGACCATCCTGGTCGTCGACGGCGAGGCCGTCACCTCCGACCCGTGGGTGCTCGCCGGCGTGAAGGTCCACGCCGAGGTCGTCGACCACACCAAGGGCGAGAAGATCACGATCCTCCGCTACAAGAACAAGACCGGCTACCGTCGGCGCCAGGGTCACCGCCAGCGCCACACCGCCGTCCGCATCACGAGCATCGACTCCGCGAAGTAAGTAAGGGGATAGCGAGATGGCACACAAGAAGGGCGCAAGCTCTACCCGGAACGGCCGCGACTCGAACGCCCAGCGCCTCGGCGTGAAGCGCTTCGGTGGCCAGGTCGTCAGCGCCGGCGAGATCCTGGTCCGCCAGCGTGGCACCCACTTCCACCCGGGTGCGGGCGTCGGTCGCGGTGGCGACGACACCCTGTTCGCGCTGACCGCCGGTGCGGTGCAGTTCGGCACCCGTCGCGGCCGCAAGGTCGTCAACATCGTGGCCGTCGAGGCCTGATCCAGTCCTAACTGGATCCTGCGCAGGGTGGATCGGGTCTTCCGGTCCACCCTGTGCTTTTTGGCTCAACCAACCGCCATCTGGAGGCATCCGTCATGACCACCTTCGTGGACCGCGTCGAACTGCACGTCGCCGCGGGTAACGGGGGCCACGGCTGCGCCTCCGTACACCGGGAGAAGTTCAAGCCGCTCGGCGGCCCGGACGGCGGAAACGGCGGCGAGGGCGGCAGCGTCACCCTGGTGGTCGACGCCAACGTCACCACGCTGCTGGAGTACCACCACTCGCCCAAGCGCAAGGCCGGCAACGGCAAGCCGGGTGCGGGCGGCCACCGCACCGGCGGCAACGGCGAGGACATCGTGCTGCCCGTGCCGGACGGCACCGTGGTGCTCGACAAGCAGGGCAACGTGATGGCCGACCTGGTCGGTCACGGCACCACCTTCATCGCCGCGGCCGGCGGTCGCGGCGGCCTGGGCAACTCGGCGCTGGCCTCGTCCCGTCGCAAGGCCCCCGGCTTCGCGCTGCTCGGCGAGCCGGGCGAGGCCCGCGACATCGTGATGGAGCTCAAGTCCGTCGCCGACGTCGCCCTGGTGGGTTACCCGAGCGCGGGCAAGTCCTCGCTCATCTCGGTGCTCTCGGCGGCCAAGCCGAAGATCGCCGACTACCCCTTCACCACCCTGATCCCCAACCTCGGCGTGGTCACCGCCGGCGAGACCGTCTACACGGTCGCCGACGTCCCCGGTCTGATCCCGGGCGCCAGCCAGGGCAAGGGCCTGGGTCTGGAGTTCCTGCGCCACGTGGAGCGCTGCAGCGTCCTGGTGCACGTGCTGGACTGCGCCACCCTCGAGCCGGGCCGCGACCCGCTCACCGACCTCGAGACGATCGAGGACGAGCTGGCCCAGTACGGCGGTCTGGAGGACCGGCCGCGGCTGGTCGCGCTCAACAAGGTGGACGTGCCGGACGGCCAGGACATCGCCGACCTGACCCGCGAGTCCCTGGAGGAGCGCGGCTACCGGGTCTTCGAGGTCTCCGCCGCCTCCCGCAAGGGCCTGCGCGAGCTGAGCTTCGCGATGGCCGGCATCGTCTCCGAGGCGCGGGCCGCCAAGCCGATCGAGGAGTCCACCCGGATCGTGCTGCGCCCGGCCGCCGTGGACGACGAAGGCTTCACCGTCATCGAGGAGGACGGCGCCTACCGGGTGCGCGGCATCAAGCCGGAGCGCTGGGTGCGCCAGACCGACTTCTCCAACGACGAGGCCGTCGGCTACCTCGCGGACCGGCTGGCCCGGCTCGGCGTCGAGGACAAGCTGTGGAAGGTCGGCGCGCACGAGGGTGACACCGTCATCATCGGCCCCGACGAGAACGCCGTGGTCTTCGACTGGGAGCCCACCATGGCCGCCGGCGCCGAGATGCTCGGCCGCCGTGGCGAGGACCACCGGATGGACAGCCCGCGTCCGGCCGTGGACCGCCGCCGCGAGAAGCAGAAGGGCCGGGACGCCGCCGAGGCCGAGTTCCTCGCCTTCGAGGCGCTCTCCTCCGGCCGCGCCGCCGCGCTCGACGAGGGCGACGACGAGGACTTCTAGTCCACCGGATGAAACTTGGTGCCGACCGGCCCGGGATTTCGCGTAGATTGCGCGAGAACCCGGGCCGGAAGAGCGTGAAGGACAGTCGATGACCGAGCAGACCCTGCGTCAGGACGTCCTGACCGCCCGCCGGATCGTGGTCAAGGTCGGCTCCTCCTCGCTCACCACGGCGGCCGGCGGGCTGGACGCGGACCGGGTCGACGCGCTGGTCGACGCGCTCGCCACCCGGCTCGGCGAGCCCGCGGCGCCGGAGATCGTGCTGGTCTCCTCCGGTGCGATCGCGGCCGGCCTGTCCCCGCTCGGGCTGGAGAAGCGCCCCTCGGACCTGGCCCGCCAGCAGGCCGCCGCCAGCGTCGGCCAGGGCCTGCTGGTGGCCCGCTACACCGCCTCCTTCGCGCGCTACGGCCGCCGGGTCGGCCAGGTGCTGCTGACCGCCGAGGACGCCAGCCGCCGCGCGCACTACCGCAACGCCTACCGCACCCTGGACCAGCTGCTCGCGATGGGCGCCGTGCCGGTGGTCAACGAGAACGACACGGTGGCCACCGCCGAAATCAAGTTCGGGGACAACGACCGGCTCGCCGCGCTGGTCGCCCACCTGGTCCGGGCCGACCTGCTGATCCTGCTCTCCGACGTGGACGGCCTCTACGACGGCGACCCGAGCAAGCCGGGCAGCAAGCGGATCGACGAGGTGCACGGCCCGCAGGACCTGGCCGGCGTCGAGATCGGCAGCGTCGGCAAGGCGGGGGTCGGCACCGGCGGCATGGTGACCAAGGTCGAGGCGGCCCGGATCGCCACCGGCGCGGGCATCCCGGTGGTGCTGACCGCCGCCCGGCACGCCGCCGCCGCGCTGGCCGGCCGCCGTACCGGCACCCTGTTCACCCGGACCGGCTCGCGCACCGCCGACCGGCTGCTCTGGCTGGCCCACGCCAGCAGCCCGCGCGGCGCCCTGCACCTGGACGCCGGTGCGGTGCACGCGGTGGTGGAGGGCGGCAAGTCGCTGCTGCCGGCCGGGGTCACCAAGGTGGACGGGGAGTTCGCCGCGGGTGATCCGGTCGACCTTCTTGGCGAAAACGGCAACATCGTGGCCCGTGGCCTGGTCAACTTTGATGCGAGGGAGCTGCCGCGCCTGCTCGGCCGGTCGACGCGGGACCTGGCTCAGGAGCTCGGTGCCGCGTACGAGCGCGAGGTCATCCACCGGGACGACCTGGTCGTGCTGCGCGGCTGACGGTCCGTCCGACTGACGGTCCGTCCGATGGGTGCCCCCGGCCCGGTTGTCGGGCGGCGGGCGCCGACCCGGCACAGGCCAGCGTCGAACAGGAGGCCGCGGTGGGACTCAGGCGCGACCGAGCGCTGCCCGGAGCGAGGGTGGGGGAGCAGCGGGCCACCGTCCGGCAACTGCATCCCAGGAGCGCCCAGGCCGAGGAGGCCCAGTGCGAGGAGGCCCCGAGCGAGGAGGTCCAACGTGAGGAGGTCCAGTCCGGCCGGCTCTGGCACGTGGTGCTCAGCCTGGCGGGCGAGGTGACCCCGCTCGGGACGCTGCGGGCCGGCCTCGAGCGGCTGGCGCACGACCACTCCTTCTTCCTGACCGCCCGGTACGCCGCCGACCACGCCGAGATCCGCTACTGGGAACAGGCCCGCGACCTGCACGACGCCGCCGCCATCGCGCTGCGCCTGTGGGGCGAGCACAAGGCCAGCGCCAAGCTGCCGCCCTGGGAGATCGTCGGCCTCGAGGTGGTCGACCGGGCCACCTACCACCAGCGGATGGCCGAGGGCTTCGGCCAGCCCACCTCGCAGCTGGGCGGCGTGCACCCGTATTGACCAGGCGTCTCACCGGGTGAAAAGCGCGTCGGGAAAGCGCCCGGCAGTCGCTACCCTTCAGGGCATGAGCATCGACAGCCCCGTCCTCGCCACCGCGCGCCGCGCCCGTACGGCGGCCGCGGCACTCGCCCCGCTGCCGCGCTCGGCCAAGGACGCCGCGCTGCTGGCGATCGCCGACGCGCTGACCGCCCGGGCCGGCGAGATCACCGCGGCCAACGCCGAGGACGTCGAGCGGGCCCGCGCCGCCGGCACGCCCGAGTCGGTGATCGACCGGCTCACCCTGACCGAGGAGCGGATCGCCGCGATCGCCGCCGATGTGCGCAGCGTCTGCGGGCTGCCCGACCCGGTGGGCGAGGTGGTGCGCGGCTACACGCTGCCCAACGGCCTGGACGTGCGTCAGATCCGGGTCCCGCTGGGCGTGGTGGGCATCATCTACGAGGCCCGCCCGAACGTCACGGTGGACGCCGCCGCGCTCTGCCTGAAGTCCGGCAACGCCGTGCTGCTGCGCGGCTCCGCCTCCGCGTACCGCTCCAACACCGCGCTGGTCGCGGTGCTGCGGGACGCGGTCGAGGCGGCCGGGCTGCCCGCCGACGTGATCCAGCTGGTCCCGGGCGAGAGCCGGGACTCGGTGACCGAGCTGATGCGGGCCCGCGGCCTGGTCGACGTGCTGATCCCGCGCGGCGGCGCCTCGCTGATCAAGACCGTGGTGGAGGGCTCCACCGTGCCGGTGATCGAGACCGGCACCGGCAACTGCCATGTCTACGTGGACGCGAAGACCGATCTGGCGATGGCGGTGGGCATCCTGCTCAACTCCAAGGCGCAGCGGGTCAGCGTCTGCAACTCCGCCGAGACCCTGCTGGTCCACCAGGACGTGGCCGAGGAGTTCCTGCCGCTCGCGCTGGCGGCGCTGGCCGAGGCCGGGGTGACGGTGCACGGCGACGAGGCGGTGCTCAAGCTGGCCGAGGGCTCGCCCGCGACGGTCGTCCCCGCCACCGAGGAGGACTGGGGCACCGAGTACCTCTCCTACGACCTGGCGGCCGCCGTGGTCCCCTCGCTGGAGGCCGCCGTCGCGCACATCCGGGAGTGGTCCTCCGGTCACACCGAGGCGATCGTCACCACCTCGCAGGCCGCCGCCCGGCGCTTCACCCAGCTGGTCGACTCGACCACGGTCGCAGTCAACGCCTCCACCCGGTTCACCGACGGGGGTGAGTTCGGTTTCGGTGCCGAGATCGGCATCTCCACCCAGAAGCTGCACGCCCGCGGCCCGATGGGCCTGCCGGAACTGACCTCCACCAAGTACATCGTCACTGGTGACGGGCATGTCCGCGGCGAGGCCACCCAGACCGTCGGCGGCTGACCGGAGCAACCTGACGCACCGTCGGGCCAGGCCAAGTGCCGGGAGGCACAGACAAATCGCGCGCCCGGTAATACGCTGATTCCCGTGGCTGAGGAAGTGGGGGACTCGCCGTACTCCGACGGCGACGACCACGGTGCAGCGGACGACGAGTTCGCCACCGTGGTCCTTGACGAGGCTTTCGTCCGTTCCGCCGCCGTGCACGAGCCGAGCGCCAGAGAGCGCCAGCTGGCCGCCGCCGAGACCCGCAACGAGCCCGAGCCGGGGTCGATCGGCTGGGTGGCGCGCGAGCTCGGCTCCGAGCACTACGACGGACTTCCGCTGGAACTTCGCCCGCACCCCTCCGGTGTGGAGGACGACCGGATCTACACCGATCCGTGGGTCGGTTCAGGTCTGGGCCGGCGCCGGGCGGTGCGCTGGCCGGGCTACAGCCCGCGCCCGGAGGTCGGCGGCCGGCAGCAGGTGGCCCAGCAGCGCTGGCACCGTCCGCTGGCCTGGGTGCTGGTGATCGTGATGGGCGTCAGCCTGGTCGCGGTCGCGGTGGCTGCGGTCTACCGGGGCGGCGGCGCGCTGCCGGGGAAGCGGCCGGTGGTGGGCACCAGCGGCCCGGCCTCACCGGCGCCGACGGCGGTCCGGGCGGACCCGGGTACGGTCGCCGTCCCGCAGCCCGCCGGCTGACGTCCGGGTGCGGATCCCGAGCGGACCGGGAAGTTGCCTCCCGGGCCTCGTTTCCGGGCTGCCCCGCGCTCTACTCTTGATTTATGGGTGACCCGGGTGAGCCTCCGGAGGGTGCGCCCGAGGGCGGTTCCGGAAGCGATGACGAATACCGATCCGTCGTCTTCGACGAATCCTTCGTCCGAGCTGCCCGGATCACCGAACTCTCGGCCAGCGAGCGGCTGGGCGGGGGCGCCCCGCGCGCGGTCCGGCGCAAGCTGGGCCTGGGGACGCTCGCCTCGCTGCCCCGCCAGGCGCTGACCCTGCTGCTGCTCATCGTGCTGGCCTTCGGCGCGGCGGTGTACTTCGGGATCACCTCCCCGCAGCGCGAGGCGGCGCACGGCGGCCTGCAGCTGACCTCGCAGCTGACCGCGCTGACCACGGCCTCGGGGACGGTCCCGAGCGTCGACCCGAACAGCCCGTTCGCCTCACTCGCGGCCGCGGCGGGCTACGCGGACGGCAGCGCGGGCCTCGGCCTGCCTGCCGCCCGTACCGCGACCGCGCACTTCAACCAGGCCCAGGTGAACGCGGCGGTGGACACCGCGCGCCGCTACCTGGAGGCCTCCGAGCTGACCCCGGCGGTACTGGTGCAGGGCGAGACGGCGCCGGTGCGGGCGCTGGTGGCGCCGGCCGAGCAGGCCCAGTTCGACCAGAGCGCGACCTCCCCGAGCGACGACCAGCACCATGCGCTGACCGGCTGGATGGTCCGCTTCGACCCGATGAAGGTCGCGCTGGCCAGTGACACCGTCAAGGTGGCCGGTTCGGTGGCCGTCACCGAGCTCGACCCGTCGACCCTGGAGATCACCAGCGACCACACCCTGGTCTACGCGCTGCGCCCGGCCGGGGCGGCCGGCGCCCAGCCGGTGAGCCTCTACACGGTCCGCCGCGAGGTCCGCTTCGACCTCGACCGCACCGATGTCGCGGTCGCGCAGCTGAAGGTGGTGGACACGGTCGAGCAGGCCGGCCCGTCCCCCTGCGGCGTGGCCCAGGGCGAGTACCTGCAGCCGCTGGCCTACGCCGCCGGTCAGCCGGCCGGCCGGCCCGGCCCGGTCGACCCGGCCGACCGGGCGAACCCGGCCTGGCAGAGCTGCGCGGTCATGGCGACGCCGAAGGGCTGACGGTCGGCAGCCGGACCAGCAGCTCGGCGCCCCGGCCGGCGGCGGGTTCGACGGCGTGGGCGGTGCCGCCGAGGGCTTGGGCGATGGTGCGGACCAGGGCGAGGCCGAGGCCCGCGCCGCCGGTGCTGCGGTTGCGGTCGGTGTCCAGCCGGACGAAGCGCTCGAAGACCCGTTCCCGGTCGGGCGCCGGGATGCCCGGTCCGTCGTCGGCGATGGTCAGCGCGGCCCAGCCGTCCGCCGTCCGCAGGGCGACCTCGATCCGGCCGTCGGCGTGCCGGGCGGCGTTGTCCAGCAGGTTGCGCACCAGCCGCCCGACCAGCACCTCCCGGCCGGCCGCGGTGGCGGGTGCCAGGGTGGCGGCGAAGACCAGTGCCGGGTCGGTGTGGGCCCGTTCGGCGAGCTGTTCGGCGAGCAGGTCGTGCAGCTCCACCGTGCTGTCGAGGCAGCGGCGGTCCTCCTCGGTGCGGGCCAGCAGCAGCAGGTCGTCGGCGAGTTCCTGCAGCCGTTCGGTGTCGGTCAGCGCGCCGGCCACCACGGCGGGCCAGGCGACGCCCTGCGGGTGGGCCAGCGGGACTTCCAGGGTGCTGCGCAGGGCGGCCAGCGGGCTGCGCAGCTCGTGCGAGGCGTCGGCGACCAGCCGGCGCTGCTCGCCCAGCGCCTTCTCCAGCCGACCGAGCGTGGTATTGGTGGTCTCGGCCAGCCTGGCGATGCCGTCCCGGGCCGCCGGCACCGGGACGCGCTCGTGGAAGGCGCCCTCGCCGATCCGGGCCATCCGCCGCCGGATCGCCTCCACCGGGCGCAGCGCGAGCCCGGTGACCAGCCAGGCCATCGCGGCGACGAAGACCGAGCCGCAGGGCGCCACGTACCAGCCGAGGATCCGGGTCACGGTGGCTGTCGCCTGGTCGGCGTCGCGCGGGTCGATCAGCACGTAGATGGTCAGCCGCTGGTCGGGCAGCCCGTTGATCCCGGAGTACTGCGCCAGCTGGGCGCTGGTGTACACCTGGCCGGTGAGCTGCTGGTAGAAGTGCACGCTCCGCCCGGCCAGTCCGTTCCGGCCGCCCGGCAGGGTGGTCGGCAGCGGCACGACGACCTCGGTGGCGTTGTGCCCCGGCTCCCAGTGCGTCGGCGGGGTGGCTGCGGGGAGCGGGACCGGCGGCGACAGCGGGTCGGACCAGGTGAAGAGGTTGCTGCGGCGCAGCCAGTGCCCGTCGGCGGCCACCACCACGTAGGAGGCGTCCAGGTAGGCCTCGTCGGGGGAGCCGGGGATCTTGCTCCAGACGTTCTCCACGGCGGTGGACGCCCGCGTCTGGGCTCGCCGCATCATCGCGTCGTGGACGGCCTGGCCGACCCACACCGTGCCCAGGCCGAAGGCCAGCGCCGCGGCGACCGCGGCGCCCAGCGCGGCGCGGGTACGCACACCGGGGCGCCACCGCCACCGGCGTGGCGGCCGGTCAGCTCGCAACGGGCACCAGCCGGTAGCCGATGCCGCGGACCGTCTCGATCAGGCAGTGCGCGCCGGCGCTGTCCAGTTTGCGGCGCAGCGCCGCGATGTAGACCTCCACGATGTTCACGTCGCCGCGGAAGGCGGAGTCCCAGACCGCGTCCAGGATCTCGGTCTTCGGTACCGCCTGGTCCGGGCGCCGGGCCAGGCACTCCAGCACCCCGAACTCCTTGACGGTCAGCCGCAGCTCAGTGCCGGCGATGGTGCAGCGCCGGGCCGCCGGGTCGATCCGCAGGTCGGCGAGGGTCAGCACCGAGGGGCGGGCGGCCGCGCCCCGGCGCAGCAGTGCGCGCAGCCGGGCGGTGAGCACCACGTAGGAGAACGGCTTGCTGAGGAAGTCGTCGGCGCCGCAGTCCAGCGCCTCGGCCTCGTCGTACTCGCCGTTCTTCGCGGTGAGCATCAGGATCGGCACCGGGTTCTCCTCGCGGCGCAGCTCCTCGCAGACCCGGAAGCCGTTGATGCCGGGCAGCATCAGGTCCAGCACGACGGCGGCGTAGTCGCCGCACCGGGCGCGTTCCAGGCCGCTGATGCCGTCGCCGACCACGTCCACCGCATAGCCCTCGGCCCGCAGGCCCTGGCTGAGCGACTGCGCGAGCCGCTCCTCGTCCTCGACCATAAGAAGGCGCACCGGCTGATCATAAGTCAATTCCAGGACGGCTGAAACACGTTGTCCGATGTGCCGGGAAGATCCGTGCTGAACGGATTTTCAGGTTCGTTCAGAATCCCTTCAGGGAGATTTTCCTAGCGTCGCCGAGGTGAATAGCCGACGCTTCGACATCCCGAATTCCGTGTTTTCCTGGCTGCCGGTTCTCCCGGCCGCGCTGTTCGACCTGGCGCTCTCGCTGCCCCGGCAGTGGCGGATGGAGACCACCGGCTTCGACCTGGGCATCTTCGAGCAGGCGGTGCGCGGCTACGCCGGACTCGGGGCGCCGGTGGCCACCCTCAAGGCCACCGGGTTCGACCTGCTGGGCGACCACTTCAGTCCGCTGCTCGCCGTGCTGGCGCCGGTGTACCGGCTCTTCCCGGGGGCCGCCACCCTGCTGGTGGTCCAGGCGCTGCTGCTGGCCCTGTCCTGCGGGCCGGTCACCGGGCTGGCGGTGCAACGGCTGGGGCGCGGCCGGGGAGTGGCGATCGGGCTGGCCTACGGGCTCTCCTGGGGGCTGTGGACGGCCGACCGGTTCGACTTCCACGAGGTGGCGCTGGCCGTCCCGCTGGCCGCCTGCGCGACGGTGGCGCTGGCCCGTGAGCGGTACCGGACGGCGGTCAGCTGGGCGGTGCCGCTGCTGCTGGTGAAGGAGGACCAGGGGCTGCTGCTGGCCGGGATCGGGGTATACCTGTGCTGGCGGGGGCAGCGCCGGCTCGGCGCGGCCACCGTCCTGCTCGCGGTGGCGGCCACCGCGCTGACCGTGCTGGTGCTGGTGCCGGCGCTGAACCCGGGCGGGGAGTACAGCTACGGCGCGAACGGCGCCTGGCACGGCGAGAACCCGCTCGGCCGGCTGCTGCTGCCCGGCCTCAAGTGGCAGACCGTCGCGCTGCTGCTGGCGCCCACCCTGTTCCTGGCCCTGCGCTCCCCGCTGAGCCTGCTCGCGGTGCTGCCACTGGCCGCGCGCTTCTGGTCCCCGTCCGAGACCTACTGGGAGCCCACCCACCACTACAACGCGGTACTGATGCCGGTGCTCTTCGTCGCCCTGGTGGACGGGCTGCACCGGCTCCGCGACCGGCGGTGGCTGAGCCGTCGGGCACCGGCCGCGGCGCTGCTGCTCGCACTCGCCTGGGCGCCGCTGCCCTGCCTGAGCCCGCCGGGCCCGCAGCTGGCGGTCGCCCGGCAGACCCTGGCGGTGATACCGGACGGGGCGAGCGTCGCGGCCGCCAACCGGCTGGCGCCGCAGCTGACCAACCGGTGCACCGTCTCGCTCTTCCCCTTCCTGACCGCCCCCGGCGCGGCCGGCCCGAGTTGGCGGCCGGTCGCCGAGTGGGTGGCGGTGCTGGACGACCCGGATGGCTTCCCGGTGCCGACGGACCAGCAGCGGGCCGCCCAGGACGGGCTGCCGCAGGCCGGCTACCGCGTGGTGGCGGTCGGCGGCGGCGTCACGGTCTACCACTGGCGGGCCGGCTGACGGTCCGTCGGTCGAGCGGGTCGGCCGGCCCGGTCAGCCGACCAGGGGCAGCCGCACCACCAGGCGCGCACCGCGCCCGTCCGGCGGCTCCTCGGCCGTCGCCGCGCCGCCCAGCGAGCGGGCGATGGTGCGCACCAGGGCCAACCCGAGCCCGGCGCCGCCGGCGCGGCGGTTGCGGTCGGTGTCGAGTCGGACGAAGCGGTCGAAGACCCGGTCCCGGTCGGCGGCGGGGATCCCGGGACCGTCGTCGGCCACGGTCAGCACCGCCCAGCCCTCGGCGGCCTCCAGAGTGACCGTCACCTCGGCGGCGGCATGCCGCGCTGCGTTGTCCAGCAGGTTGCGCAGGACCCGGCCGATCAGCAGCTCGCGCCCGCGCACGGTGGCCTCCTGCGCCGAGGAGCGGAAGAGCAGCCCCGGATCGGTGAGCGCACGCTCGGCGAGCTGCTCCGCGACCAGGTCGTGCAGCTCGACGCCGCCGACCTCGACGCCGCGGTCCTGGTCGGTACGGGCCAGCAGCAGCAGGTCGTCGGCCAGGTCCTGCAGCCGCTCGGTGTCGGTCAGGGCGCTCTCCACCACGCTGGGCCAGGCGACGTCCTGCGGGTGCGTCAGCGGCACCTCCAGGGCGCTGCGCAGCGCGGCGAGCGGGCTGCGCAGCTCGTGCGAGGCGTCCGCGACCAGACGGCGCTGCTCGTCCAGTGCGCGCTCCAGCCGTTCCAGGGTGGCGTTGGTGGTCTCGGCCAGCCTGGCGATGCCGTCCCGGGCCGGCGGCACCGGGACGCGCTCGTGGAAGGCCCCGTTGCCGATCCGTGCCATGCCGCGCCGGATCCCCTCCACCGGGCGCAGCGCCAGCCCGGTGACCAGCCAGGCCATGGCGGCGACGAACAGGCAGGCGGCGGGCGCGAGGTACCAGCCGAGCAGCCGGCTGACCCGGTCCTGGGCGAGGTGCGCCTCGACGGTGTTGACCAGGACGAACGTGGTGATCCGCTGGGCCGGCAGGTCGGTGCGACCGCCGGAGCTGCTCCCGGGCCCGGCGAACAGCTCCGGACGGCCGGTCAGCTCGTTCAGCTGGGCGCTGCTCAGGGCCATCCCACCGATCCTGCGGACGAAGGTGACGGTGCGGTCCGTCGGGTTCGGCCCGACCGGGGTCGAGACCTGGTAGCCCACGTCGGCCGGCAGCCGGAGTGTGACGGTGTCCGAGAAGCCCCCCGGGCTGGTTTGCGGCAGCGGGGGCAGGAAGCCGGTGGTGCGCCCGCTGATCCGGTCGTGCTGCGCCCAGGAGCCGTCCGCCAGCACCAGCACGTAGGCGGACTGCCGGTAGTCCGCGGGGGCGAGCGGGGTCGTCGCGACCTCGTCCAGCGCGGTGGCGTCGTGCAACGCGTTGGCCCGGGCGGTCGGCAGCCACTGGTCGTAGGCCGCCTGGCCCACCCAGACGGCGGCCAGGCCGAAGGCGAGCGCGGCGGCCAGCGCCGCGCCGATCGCGGCGCGGGTCCGCACGGATATCCGGTGCCAGAGCTGCATGGCGATCAGCATAGGAAAATTGCTGACAGCCCGTCGGCCGGGTGCCCGGAAAACGCCGGATACTTCCTTCCTGAAAATTCTTCAGAACGGAAATACCCGGCGTTTCGGCGAACCTGTTTCGACGTTTCTATTCCGCCTCGGACTTCGCGCCGCTCTTGGCGCCGTTGAAGGTGTCCCGCAGCTTGCCGCCGACCGAGCCCGCGCCGTCCGCGATGTCGCGCAGCAGACTGAAGAGCGGGTCCTTGCTCTCCTTGATCGACTTGCCGTAGGAGTCGGCGGCCGCGCGCCACTGCTCGGAGACGGTGGCGTCGGGGTCGTCCTCGCGGCGCGGGTAGGCGCCGGCCAGGATCGAGCGGTACTCCTCGCTCTCCGACCACTGCTTGAGCTTGGCCACCCGGACCACCGCGAACGGGTGGGTCTGCGGCAGCACCTGAAGCAGCTTCAGCACGCTGTCGCGCAGGTCGCCGGCCTTGTCGTACTCGGCGGCCTGCTCGAGGAACGCGTCCACGTTCATCTCGCCCAGGTTGTGGCCGCCGGCCAGCTTCATCAGGCCGCGCATCGAGGCCTGCGGGTCCTGACCGGCCAGCAGACCGGCCCGGTCGCAGGAGAGCTCGGCCTTGCGGAACCACTCCTTGAGCGCGGTGACCAGCGCCATGATCGCCAGGTTGCCGAGCGGGATCCAGCCGACCCGGGTGGCCAGGTTGGTGAGGATCAGCAGCATCGTCCGGTAGACCGCGTGGCCGGACATCGCGTGCCCGACCTCGTGGCCGATCACGGCCCGCAGCTCCTCCTCGTCCATCAGCTCGACCAGGCCGGTGGTCACCACGATCACCGGGGCGTCCATGCCGATGCACATCGCGTTGACGTTCGGATCCTGCGTCACATACAGGTCCGGGACCTTCTCCAGGTCGAGGACGTAGGCCGCGTCCCGGACCATGTTGTAGATCTCGGGGTACTGGCGCTCGGAGGCCTTCACCGCGGTGGCCAGGAACATCAGCCGCACGCTGCGCTCGGAGACCAGGCCGGCCAGCTTCTTCAGGATGTCGTCGAAGCCGGTCAGCTTGCGCAGCGCGACCAGCGCCGAGCGGTCGGCCGGGTGCTCCCAGGCGCGGCTGGAGATCCCGGGGAACCGCTGCCGGCGCCGGCTGGGCGTGCCGGCAGCCTGATTCGAATCGGTCATGGTGCTGAGTACCTCCTGCTCGACGCCGGTCCCGGCCCTTCGCCGGCCCCCGCTGCTCGACTCTTCAACGCCTGCTCGTGCGCACTCGTCCCCGGCCACAGCGTACGGCGGGCCAGGGGCGGTGCGAACCGTCCGGTATGACCCGGCCTAAGCTGGTATCCCCGAGTCACCACCTTGCACGAGGAGCCCAGCCGATGTCCCACGCCGCCTTGGTGAACCTGGCCGGACCCGTCTCCAACGAGAGCGGCCCGGGCCTCTTCCTGCGCCTGATCGTGATCGGCTCGATCGTCGGCGTCGGCCTGCTGGCCTGGGTGCTGCTGCGCGCCGGGCGCAACAACTGACCGGCCTGCCTCACCTGTAGTCAGACGCGGGGAGCCGCCGCGCGGTTGCACGACCGGGCCCCGTACGATGAGCGCGCGGGCCGACCCGGTCGCCGGGACCCGCCTCCTGGCACCCACCGAGTCGAGAAGGCCCTGCCGATCATGACTTCCAGCACCCTGCCCGCCCTGACCACCCTGGCCGAGGGAAGCAACCACGAGAGCCTCAACCCGCTGCTGACCGGTGGCAGCGCGCTCTTCATCCTGCTGCTGCTGCTCTTCCTGACCACCCGTTTCAACCGGGACCGCTGAGCCGACCGGGCCGACCGGGCAGACTGCTGAGGGAGCGCCCCGTGGCCACGGGACGCTCCCTTCGATGTCGACCCGATCCGCACGTCGGCTAGGGTGTGGCGCCATGGGAGAGAGCACGAAGGGACGCAAGCGGCTCGGTGTGATGGGCGGCACCTTCGACCCGATCCACCACGGCCACCTGGTGGCCGCCTCCGAAGTGGCCAGCGCCTTCCATCTGGACGAGGTCGTCTTCGTGCCGACCGGGCAGCCCTGGCAGAAGACCGGCCGGGTGGTCTCCACCGCGGAGGACCGCTACCTCATGACGGTGATCGCCACCGCGGAGAACCCGCAGTTCTCGGTCAGCCGGATCGACATCGACCGCACCGGCCCCACCTACACCGTGGACACGCTGCGCGACCTGCGAGCCGAGCACCCGGACGCCGACCTCTTCTTCATCACCGGCGCGGACGCGCTCGCCCAGATCCTCTCCTGGCGTGACGTCGAGGAGCTCTTCGCGCTCGCCCACTTCATCGGCTGCACCCGGCCGGGGCACACTCTGACCGACGCCGGGCTGCCGGCCGGCGGAGTCTCGCTGGTCGAGGTACCGGCGCTGGCCATCTCCTCCACGGACTGCCGGCTGCGGGTCGCCAAGGGCGAGCCGGTCTGGTACCTGGTCCCGGACGGCGTGGTGCGCTACATCGACAAGCGGGCGCTCTACCAGGACGCCGGCTGAGCCGGCTCGAACGGAATACCTGGAGGGACGGCGTGACCGGAACGGCAGACCGTACTGGGCCCGAGGACGGCGACTGGTCCACCGGGCACTACCCGCACGCCTACCAGCAGCAGCCGTACGAGAACGGCTACGAGCAGCAGCCGTACCAGGCGTACCCGCCGCAGGGCTACGCCGAGCCGTACGAGCAGCAGCCGTACGAGCAGCAGTACGGCTACGAGCAGCAGGGCTACCAGCCGCAGGGGTACCAGCAGCACGGCTACGAGCAGCACGAAGCCGGCCAGCAGCCGTACGGGCAGCAGCAGGGCTACCAGCAGCCGTACCAGGAGTCGGTCTACCAGCAGCCGGCCTACCCCCAGGGCTACCAGCAGCCCTACCAGCAGCAGCCGTACGAGACCGGCTACGAGCAGCAGCCCTACCAGGCCGCACCCCCGGCCGCTCCGGCTCCCCCGGCCGCTCCTGCCGCGCCGGCCGCCGCGCCGCCGCGTCCCGTCCCGCCGCGCCCCCGTCCCGCGCCCGCCGCGGCCGCAGCTGCCACAGTCCCCGCGCCCGCCGAGCACTCCGAGCAGGTCGGCGGCCGCCGCGCCGCCGCCCGGCCCGCCGCCCAGGAGGGCGACCAGGACCCGTACCAGACGGGCGAGTTCACCTTCGTCGACGAGCCGGCCGAGGAGTCCGAGGACGTCATCGACTGGCTGAAGTTCGCCGAGTCCCGCACCGAGCTGCGGGCCGAGCGCCGCCGCCGGCTGAAGAACCGGCTGATCGGCGGCGCGGTCGCGCTGGCCCTGCTGGCCGGCGGTGCGACCGGCTACCTCTGGTACACCGGCGCGCTCGGCAACGGGCAGTCCGCCGCCGCGGCGGCCGGCGGCCGCAGCGTCGTGGTGGTCCACCTGCGCGACCTGCAGGGCAAGGTGAGCTCGGCGCTGCTGGTCAACGACGCCTCCGGGAACAAGGCCTCGATCCTGCTGCTGCCGGACGGCCTGCTGCTGCCCTCGTCCGGCGACTCGTCGACCACCCCGCTGAGCGGCGCGATGGACTCGCTGGGCCCGGCCTCCACCCGTGCCGCGCTCAACACCCTGCTCGGCGCCCCGGTGACCGGCACCTGGCGCCTGGACACCCCCTACCTCAAGCTGCTGGTCGCCCAGCTGGGCGGCGTGACCATGGACACCGACACCCAGATCACCGCCGCGGACGGCAAGGTGCTGGTGGAGAAGGGTGCCAAGCGGATGGTGAGCGGGGACGGGGCGGTGGCCTACGCCACCTACCAGGGCCCCGGCGAGAGCCGGGACGCGCAGCTGGCCCGGTTCGGCCAGGTGCTGGCCGCGGTGATCCGCACCATGCCCGGCTCGCTCAACGACGCCACCGACGACGTGCACCGGATGGGCGCGGTGCTCGACCCCTCGCTGCCCGAGAAGGCGCTGGCCGGTCTGCTGGTCCAGCTCGGCGGCCAGGCCGGAGCCGGCCGGCTGACCACCACGGCGCTGCCGGTCCGGCCGGACGGCACGCTGGACGAGGCCAAGGCGGGCCCGCTGGTCAAGGACGTGCTCGGCGGCACCGTGCACACCGCGGCCGCCACCAGCCTGCCCGCCCGGGTCAGCATCGTGGACGCCAGCGGCAGTGACGCGGCGGCCCAGGCGGCCCAGGTCCAGGTGATCAACGGCGGCCTGAACTTCGTCCCGGGCGGCGGCAAGGCCACCCCGCAGGCCACCAGTGAGATCCGTTACTTCGACGACGGACGCGCCGACGCCGCCAAGGCGCTGGCCGCCAGCCTGGGCCTGCCGGCGACCTCGGTGAAGAAGGTCCCGGACGCGCAGACCGCCGACCTGGTCCTGCTGCTCGGCAAGGACTACCAGGCGCCCAAACCGCAGCAGTAGCCCGACTCCGGCCGGGCCGGTCGCGGTGGCGTGAGATCCTGGATGAGGAAATTCATGTCACCAAGCCGGAAGAACACCGTGACCGCAACCGAACGCTCGCAGGAACTGATCACCGTCGCCGCCCAGGCGGCGGCCGACAAGCTCGCGCACAACGTGATCGCCTTCGACGTCAGCGACGTCCTGTCGATCACCGACGCCTTCCTGATCGCCTCCGCGGCCAACGACCGCCAGGTCAAGGCGATCGCCGAGGAGATCGAGGACAAGCTGCGCGAGCAGCTGGACGTCAAGCCGGTGCGCCGCGAGGGCGAGCGCGAGGGCCGCTGGATCCTGCTCGACTACCTGGACATCGTGGTGCACGTCCAGCACTCCGAGGAGCGCTCCTTCTACTCGCTGGACCGGCTCTGGAAGGACTGCCCGGAGCTGCCGCTGCCCGCCGACGCGCTGGCCACCCGCAACCGCCCCGAGGACGCCGCCACCGACGAGGCCGGCAACGCCGTCGGCTTCATCCAGGACTTCAGCTGACCAGCCGCGCGGGGGGACCGCGGATCGTCTTCTGGCGGCACGGCCAGACCTCCTGGAACCTCGAGTCCCGGTTCCAGGGCAGCACCGACATCCCGCTGACCGAGACCGGCCTCGGCCAGGCCAAGCGGGCCGCCCGGCTGCTCGCCGGCCTGCGCCCGGACCTGCTGATCTCCTCCGACCTGCAGCGGGCCGCCGACACCGCCGCCGAGCTGGCCCAGCTCACCGGCCTCGAGGTGCAGCACCACGAGGGCCTGCGGGAGACCTACGCGGGCAGTTGGCAGGGCCTGACCCACGCCGAGATCAAGGCCCGCTTCCCCGAGGAGTACGCGGCCTTCGGCCGGGGCGAGCCGGTGCGTCGCGGAGGCGGTGAGCTGACCTCCGAGGTGGCCGACCGCTCCGTCCCGGTGGTGCTCGAGGCCTTCGAGAAGCTGCCCGAGGACGGCACCCTGGTGGTGGTCAGCCACGGCGGCACGATCCGCACCATGCTCGGCCGGCTGCTCGGCCTGGACCCGAGCCTGTGGGAGTGCTTCGGCGGCCTGTCGAACTGCTGCTGGTCGGTGCTCGGCCGGGGCGCGCGCGGCTGGCGACTGCTGGAGCACAACGCGGGAACCCTGCCGGAGCCGGTGATCGGCGACGACACCTGAGACCGACCCCGCGTTTCCCCGGGATTTCGTCATTCCGGGCCTGACCAGCTAGAGTCTTCCTCGTTCGCAGGAGAGAACGTCGCCCACCGGGCAGCGGGAAACCTGGGAGTGCGGGGCTGTAGCTCAGTTGGTAGAGCGCTTGCATGGCATGCAAGAGGTCCGGGGTTCAATTCCCCGTAGCTCCACTCCGCACCAGCGGTCCGTCAGGATCACGCGTGTCGCGGGGCTGTAGCTCAGTTGGTAGAGCGCTTGCATGGCATGCAAGAGGTCCGGGGTTCAATTCCCCGTAGCTCCACAACGAGTCGAAGGGCCGTCTCCCAGTCGGGAGGCGGTCCTTCGGCGTTGTGGCGCAGCCGTGGCGGCCGTGGCAGCCGTAGCGGTCGGCTCAGCCGTGGACGTGGTCGGACACCGGGGCGTCGGGATGCGCGGTCACCCACTCCAGCTTCGCCCGGTCCTGCTCGGCCTCCGGGGTGTAGACGACCAGGTAGAGCTCGGGCGCGCCGGGCACCGTCAGGTAGGCCGCCTGGACCCGGATCACGCCGACTCCCGCGTGCCGGAACACCTTGAGCGTGGTCACCGTGGGCGCCACCTGCTGGCCCGCCCACAGTTCACGGAACCGGGGGCTGGCCGCCGACAGCTCGCGCACCCAGTCCTCCCAGGCCGGCTCGCCCACGTGCGAGGCGTAGGCGGCCCGCATCACGCCCACCATCCGGGGCAGCTCCTCCTCCCGGTTGAGGAAGGGGTTGCAGCAGTCCGGCACGGTGAAGGCGCACCACATCGAGTTGCGGCGGCCGTTGGGGGTCGTGGTGCGGGTGGCGCCGGGAAAGAGCGCGTCGTAGGCGGTGTTGTAGGCCAGCACGTCGAACCGGCGGTTGCTGATCGCGGCCGGCATCGGGGTCAGACCGTCCAGCACCACCTGCAGCACCGGGTCCACGGTGGGGCACAGGGACGCCTCCGCCTCGGGGGTGGCCAGGCCGGCCAGCCGGAACAGGTGCACCCGCTCGACCTCGTCCAGCAGCAGGGCGCGGGCCACGGCGCCCATCACCTGCTCGCTGGCGTTGATCGGCCGGCCCTGTTCCAGCCAGGTGTACCAGGTGACCCCGACCCCGGCGAGCTGCGCCACCTCCTCGCGGCGCAGGCCCGGGGTGCGGCGGCGCAGGCCGGGCGGCAGGCCGACGTCCTGCGGGGCGACCCGGGCCCGGCAGGCCTTGAGGAAGGCGGCCAGCTCGGTCCGGCGCTGCTTGGCGGGCTCCTTGGCAGCGGTGCTGGTTCGGTGCTCGAGCACGGTCATGCCCCTATCCTGACGTAGTGCCCGGCGCAGTGACAGGTAGTGCCAGTACCAGGATCAGCAGGCTCTAACCACCAGTATCAGTAGGGGCGCACGCTGGATCCATGACGGACCTTCAGATCCGGCGGCCGAACGCGGCCGCCACCTCCGCCGCCCAGGTGGGCGGCCCGCGCCGGACGACCCGTCCGGGCCTGCTGCTCGCCCTGATCCTCACCGGCCAGTTCATGGCCGTGCTGGACGTGGCCATCGTCAATGTCGCCGCCCCGACCATCCGGGTCGACCTGCACGCCTCCGGCGCCGCCCTGCAGATGGTGATCGCCGGCTACACCATCGCCTACGCCGTGCTGCTGATCACCGGTGCCCGGCTCGGTGCCCGGTTCGGCCACCGCTCGCTCTTCCAACTCGGCCTGGTGGTCTTCACCGTCGCCTCGCTGGCCTGCGGACTCGCCCAGGACACGGCCGGTCTGATCGGCTTTCGACTGCTCCAGGGCATGGGCGCCGCGCTGATGGTGCCTCAGGTGATGAGCCTGATCCAGGAGACCTTCACCGGCCCGGCCCGGGCCCGGGCGCTCGGCATCTACACCGCGGTGCTGGCCGGTGCCTCGGTGGTCGGCCAGGTGCTCGGCGGACTGCTGGTCAGCGCCGACCTGTTCGGCACCGGCTGGCGCCCGGTCTTCCTGGTCAACGTGCCGATCGGGGTGCTGCTGCTGGTCGCCGGGCACCGACTGCTGCCCAGCACCACGGTGGACAAGGAGCGCCGCTTCGACCTGATCGGCCTGGTGGTGCTGGCGGTGGCGATCGGACTGCTGGTGGTACCGCTGGTGCTCGGCCACGAGCTCGGCTGGCCGGTCTGGGGCTGGGTGATGCTGGCCGGCTCGGTGGCGGCCTTCGCCTTCTTCGGCTGGGTGGAGCACCGGATCGCGGCCCGCGGCGGCCAGCCGCTGATCCACCAGCGGGTGCTGCGCTCGCCGGGCCTGCTGCCCGCCGTCGCGGCGCTCTTCCTGGTGATGGTCAACTTCTCCGGCTTCCTCTTCGCCTTCGCGCTGCACCTGCAGGCCGGGCTCGGCAACAAGCCGCTGCAGGCGGGGCTGCTGTTCGTCCCGATGGCGATCGGCTTCGGCGTCTCCGGGCTGTACTGGCAGCACCTGCCCCGGCGGCTGCACCGTTCGCTGCCGGTGCTGGCGCTGGCGGTGGTGACCGCCGGCTATGTGGCGCTCGGACAGCTGCTGCGCTCCGGCGGGTCGGTGGGCGTCGCCGCCGAGCTGGTGCTGATGGTGCTCGGGGCGGCCTCCGGCTGCGCGTACAGCCCGCTGTTCGCCCGGGCGCTGAACAAGGTGGCGCCCGCCGACGCCTCCGACGCCAGCGGGGTGCTGGTGACCACGATCCAGCTCGGGCACGTGGTCGGGGTGGCGCTGCTCGGCACCGTCTTCCTCGGCGCGGTGAACCTGCCGACCGCCGCCGCCTCCGGACACGCGCTGGAGATCACCTCGTTCTGCATGGTGGCGGGCGCCACGCTGGCCGCCTTCTTCACCCACCGCACCCGCCGCTCGCTCTGAGTCCGGCACGGTCCGTCCCGGCCCGGTGCCGCCCGAACAGGGCGGCACCGGGAAACGGATTCGTGAAGCACCCGGCAGACCGTGTAAAGTAAGACATGTCGCCACGGGAAACCACGGGCGGCAAAATAATGCACAAGGTGCATTGCGGGGCTGTAGCTCAGTTGGTAGAGCGCTTGCATGGCATGCAAGAGGTCCGGGGTTCAATTCCCCGTAGCTCCACAGAATCCGAAGGGCCGCCTCCCACCAGGGAGGCGGCCCTTCGGCGTTGAGCGGCCCTTCCCTTCGGCGTTGACCGGGCGTCAGACGGCCGTCCTGGGTGCCCGGGGCGCCGAGATCAGCCGCGGCAGCGTCGCCGCCAGCACGGTGACCGCGCCCAGGGCCAGGAAGGCCGTCCCGTACGAGGCCCGCGCCGCCAGCTGGGCGACCAGCAGCGGCCCGGCGATCCCCGCCAGGCTCCAACCGATCAGCATCAGCCCGTACACCGCGCCGGCGTGCGCCAGGCCGAAGAACTCCGAGGCCACCGCGGGCATGGTGGCGAAGCCGCCGCCGAAGGACAGGCAGACCAGCGCCGCCAGCGGGAAGAACAGCGCGGGGGAGGTCACCTGGGAGAGCGCCATCAGGCAGAGCCCCTGCGAGGCGAGCATCATCACGAAGGCGTTCATCAGCCCGGTCCGCCCGGACAGCCAGCCCCAGAGCGGGCGGCCCACCGTGTTGAACACCCCGAGCGCGCCGGTCAGCGCCGCCGCCAGGGTCGGGCTCAGCCCGGTCAGGCTGCCGGCCGCCGGGGCCACCACCGAGAGCATGCTGATCCCGGCGGCGGTGTTGAAGAAGAGGATCAGGGTCAGCAGGTACCACTGCCGGGTGCGCAGGGCCTGGGCCGGCCGGTAGCCGCGGGGCGCGCCCTGGGTGGGCAGCGCCACCGGGCGCGGCGGGTCGCGGAAGAACGCGGCGCCGGTCAGCGTGGTGACCAGGAAGAGCCCGCCGAGCACCAGCAGCACCCGGGCCGGATTGGCCGCGAAGTGCGCCACCAGCAGCCGCATCAGCGGCGCGCTGAGCACCGAGCCGAGCCCGAAGCCGCCGGTGGCCACCCCCGCCGCCAGCGCCCGGTGTCCGGGGAACCAGCGCTGCAGCATGGTGGTCGGCACGATGTAGCCCAGGCCCAGGCCGACCCCGCTGACCACGCCGTAGCCGAGCAGCACCAGCCAGAAGTCGCCGCGGCCCTGCGCGCAGCCGGCGATCAGGAACCCGCCCGCGTAGAGCAGCCCGGCCAGTACGGCGATGCCGCGCGGGGGCCGCCGGCTCATCAGCAGGCCGCCGAGCACGGTGCCGAGGAAGACCAGCGCGTGCGCGGCGGCGAACGGCAGCCCGGCCTCGTCCCGGCCGAGCGCGAAGCTGCTGCCGGGTGCCTGCAGTCCGGCCGACAGGATGCTCCAGGAGTACACCGATCCGTAGGCCAGCTGGTTCAGTACGACGGCGGCGGCCACCAGGCCCCGGCGACGGCCGATCCGCCGCCGGCGACGGGCGACCGGTGGCGCCGCGGGTGCGGGGCCGGGACGGGAGAGCAGGGCTGTTGGACGCACGACGGTCACCGCTTCCGGAAAGTGGGGATTGCGGGCTGTCCTACGCTGAGTGACCACATCGGGTTACGTGGAACGTCGGTTACCGCGCCAGACCTGGTGAAACCGCTGGACCGTTCGGCCCTGTCGACTACCCGCAGTGACTTTGCCCTCAGGGGGCCCATGACCGGCGGCGGGCCGCTACCGTCGGGCCATGGCCGATCTCGCGCGAATCCGCAACGAAGAGCTCGCCCGGATACTGCATCAGCTCGCCTGGAGCCCGGAGCGGCTGGCTCGCGAGGTCAACCTGGTGCTGCCGCCGGGGCTGGCGATCAGTCAGACCGCCCCCTACAAGTGGCGCGACCGCGGCATGGTGCCACGTGCCCCGCACGACCAGGCGGTCTGCGAGGTGCTCAGCCGGGCGGTCGGGATCGCCGTCACCTACGAGCAGCTCTGGGGCCGGATGGGCAGCCACCGCGGCGCCAAGGTGCTCTCGGCCCGGCTGCTGACCGACCCGTGGACCGCCGACACCGCGCAGATCGCGCTGCGCGAGGCCGGGCTGCAGGTCGCGCCGGTGCGGTTGACCGACCTGTTCCGCGGCGACGAGCTGGCCAGGGCCGCCCAGCAGTGGTCGGCCCCGCCGCCGCCCGTCACCGGCGGCACGGGTGCGCTCCCGGTGACCGAGGAGCAGCTGACCGACCTGCGGCGCAGCTGCCTGGGCAAGCGCGGCCTGGCCCGGGCCTGCGGTGGCGGCCTGGTGCTGGAGCCGGCGCGGGCGGAGCTGGCGATGGTCGGCAAGCTGCTGGAACTCGGCGGGTACGCCGAGGAGGAGCGGCTGGGGCGCGAGCTGTACGGGGTGGCCGGGCGGCTGGCGCGGCTGGTCGGCTGGGCCGGCGCGGACCTCGGTCAGGAGGCCGCCGCCCAGCGGGCGTACGTCGCGGCGCTGCGGGCCGCCCATGTGGCGGGGGAGCCCAACCTGGCGGTGAGCGTGGTCGGCAGCCTGGCCGTCCAGCTCACCCACCACGGGGCCGGGCGCGGCATGGACCCGGCCGAGCTGCTGAGCACCGCGCTGAGCGCGGTCGGCGACGGGCTGAGCCCGCGCCAGCGGGCCCGTCAGCTGGGCCGGCTCGCCCTGGCGCACGGCCGCAACGGCCACCGGGCCGAGGCCGAGGCGGCCGCCGAGCAGGCCTTCGCCGCGCTGGCGGGGGAGGCCGAGCGGACCGAGCCCGCCGGCCCCGCGCAGGCCGAGCTGGCGGGCCTGGTCGGCGGCGCGTACCTGTTCCTGGACGACCACGAGCGGGCCCGCCCGCTGCTGATCGAGGCGGTCGAGGGCCTGACCGCCGCCCGGGCCCGGGCGCTGCTGCTGGTCCGGCTCGCCGACTCCTACCGTCGCACCGGTGACGCGGCCCGCGCCGCCGAGACCGCCGACCGGGCCCGTACGCTGGCCGCCGGCATGCAGTCCGGCCTGGTGGCCCGGGTGCTGCGCGAGTTCGACGCGGCCTCCCGCGCCGACGACTGAGACCGAAGCGTTACGCTTCCGGCGGCACAACGGACGCACCGAAAGGCTCACTCCACCTCATGAAGGTTCTGATTTCCGGCGGCGCCGGCTACATCGGCAGCACCGTCGCCTCGGCCTGCCTGGAGGCCGGCCGCACGCCCGTGATCCTGGACAACCTGGTGACGGGGCGTCGGGAGTTCACCGAGGGACGGGCCTTCTACGAGGGTGACATCGCCGACGGCGAGCTGGTGGACCGGATATTCGCCGAGCACCCGGAGATCGAGGCGGTGGTGCACTGCGCCGCGCTGATCGTGGTGCCCGAGTCGGTGGCCGACCCGGTCGGCTACTACCGGGCGAACGTCGCCAAGAGCCTGGACTTCGTCAGCCACCTGCTGCGCAACGGCTGCGAGAAGATGATCTTCTCCTCCTCGGCCTCGATCTACCGGGCCGGCGAGGACTTCAGCGTGGACGAGCAGTCCGGCCTCGACCCGCAGAGCCCGTACGCGCGCACCAAGGCCGTCTGCGAGGGCATGTTCGCCGACATCGCCGCCACCCAGCCGATCCGGGTCCTGTCGCTGCGCTACTTCAACCCGATCGGCGCCGACCCCGAGCTGCGCACCGGCCTGCAGCTGCGCTGGCCCAGCCACGCGCTCGGCAAGCTGATCGAGGCGCACGAGGAGGGGGTGCCGTTCACCATCACCGGTGTCGACTGGCCGACCCGGGACGGTTCGGGCATCCGCGACTACGTGCACGTCTGGGACCTGGCCACCGCGCACGTCGCCGCGCTGGCCCGGTTCGACCAGGCGCTGGACGGCAAGCGCTCCTCGGTGATCAACCTGGGCACCGGCACCGGCACCACCGTGCGCGAGCTGGTCGAGGCCTTCAACAGCGTGGTCAGCGAGCCGGTCCCGGTCACCGAGGCGGCGCTGCGCCCGGGTGACGTGGCCGGCGCCTACACCCGCAGCGACCGGGCCAAGCGCCTGCTCGACTGGGAGCCGAAGCACAGCATCGCCGACGGCATCCGCGACTCGCTGCGCTGGGCCGAGGTCCGCGACACCCGGCTGAGCTGACCGGCCGAATGCGGGGCGTGCGGCGGACAGTCGCCACGCCCCGCAGTCGCCTGCGGTACCCTGAGCCCATGCGAACCGTGCGCCTGCTCCTTAGCCGGCCGCGCTGACCAGCACCGGCCGAGCCCAGCGGGCATGCCGGAGTCAGCGTGGCGTCCCCTCCTGCGAGGGGCTTTTTTGTTTCCCGGACCAGTCGCCGACCGACTGCTCGTCGGGTCTCAGGCCCCTTGTCCGGCCGACCAGCTGACGATTCGCAACCTGACACGATGGAGCTTCGAAGGACCATGAGCGAGACGACCCCTGCTTCCGGCGCGGCCGAGTCCACCACCGAGCCGTTCCGCTACACAGCCTCCCTGGCCGCCGACATCGAGTCCCGCTGGCAGGACACCTGGGAGAAGGAGGGCACCTTCAACGCCCCCAACCCCGCCGGTCCGCTGGCCGACCCAAGCGCAGGTGCGGTCGCCGCCCGGCCGCACAGCTTCATCATGGACATGTTCCCCTACCCCTCCGGCGCCGGCCTGCACGTCGGCCACCCGCTGGGGTACATCGCCACCGACGTCTACGCCCGCTACCAGCGGATGACCGGCCACAACGTGCTGCACACGCTGGGCTACGACGCCTTCGGCCTGCCCGCCGAGCAGCACGCGGTGGCCACCGGCGTGCACCCGCGGGTCTCCACCGAGGCGGCCATCGCCAACATGCGCAGCCAGCTGCGCCGGCTGGGCCTGGGCCACGACTCCCGCCGGTCGATCTC
The DNA here is from genome assembly GCF_000744785.1 of Kitasatospora azatica KCTC 9699. Taxonomy (NCBI): domain Bacteria; kingdom Bacillati; phylum Actinomycetota; class Actinomycetes; order Kitasatosporales; family Streptomycetaceae; genus Kitasatospora; species Kitasatospora azatica. The sequence continues at coordinate 4,118,681 of NZ_JQMO01000003.1, forward strand.
CACCATCGACCCGGAGTACTACCGCTGGACCCAGTGGATCTTCCTGCAGATCTTCAACTCCTGGTACGACCCGGCCGCCAACGCCGCCCGCCCGATCGCCGAGCTGGTCGCCGGGTTCGCCGACGGCTCGCGCCCGACCCCCGACGGCCGCGCCTGGTCCGAGCTGTCCGGCCTGGAGCGGGACGAGGTGCTGGGCGAGTACCGGCTGGCGTACTCCAAGGAGGTGCCGGTCAACTGGTGCCCCGGCCTGGGCACCGTGCTGGCCAACGAGGAGGTCACCGCCGACGGCCGGTCCGAGCGCGGCAACTTCCCGGTCTTCAAGTCCAAGCTGCGCCAGTGGATGATGCGGATCACCGCCTACGGCGACCGCCTGATCAGCGACCTGGACCAGCTGGACTGGCCCGAGGCGATCAAGCTGCAGCAGCGCAACTGGATCGGCCGCTCCGAGGGCGCCCGGGTCGACTTCCCGGTGGCCGGCGGCGAGGCGATCACCGTCTTCACCACCCGCCCCGACACCCTGTTCGGTGCCACCTACATGGTGCTGGCGCCCGAGCACGAGCTGGTCGACTCGATCGTCCCGGCCGCCTGGCCGGCCGAGACCCACAACGACTGGAAGAACGGCGCGCACACCCCGGCCGAGGCGGTCGCCGCCTACCGTGCCGCCGCCGCCGCGAAGTCGGACGTCGAGCGCCAGATGGACGCCAAGGTCAAGACCGGCGTCTTCACCGGCGCCTACGCGACCAACCCGGTCACCGGAAAGCCGGTCCCGGTCTTCATCGCCGACTACGTGCTGATGGGCTACGGCACCGGCGCGATCATGGCCGTGCCGGCCCACGACCACCGCGACTTCGCCTTCGCCCGCGCCTTCAGCCTGCCGATGCTGTGCGTGGTCGAGCCCACCGACGGGCGCTCCAGCGACCCGCACGAGTGGGACGACGCCTTCGACACCTACGACTCGGTGATCGTCAACTCCGCCGACTCCGCCGACGGTGGAGTGTCGCTGGACGGCCTGCGGGTGACCGAGGCCAAGGCCGCGGTCACCGAGTGGCTGACCGGGCGCGGGATCGGCGAGGGCACCGTCAACTTCCGCCTGCGCGACTGGCTGTTCAGCCGCCAGCGGTACTGGGGCGAGCCGTTCCCGATCGTCTACGACGAGGACGGCGCGATGCACGCGCTGCCCGAGTCGATGCTGCCGGTCGAGGTCCCCCAGGTGGACGACTACTCGCCGCACACCTACGACCCGAACGACGCCGCCAGCACCCCGAAGACCCCGCTGTCGCGCAACGAGGCCTGGGTCAACGTCGAGCTGGACCTGGGCGACGGCGTCAAGCGCTACCGCCGCGAGACCAACACCATGCCCAACTGGGCCGGCTCCTGCTGGTACGAGCTGCGCTACGTCGACCCGGTCAACGCGTCGGCCGTGGTGGACCCGGCCAACGAGGCGTACTGGATGGGCCCGACCGAGCAGAAGCCGGCCGGCGGCGTCGACCTGTACGTCGGCGGCGCCGAACACGCCGTGCTGCACCTGCTGTACGCCCGGTTCTGGCACAAGGTGCTGCACGACCTGGGCCACGTCTCCTCGGTCGAGCCGTTCCACAAGCTGTTCAACCAGGGCATGATCACCGCCGACGTCTACCGCGACGACCGCGGCTTCCCGGTCCCCGCGGCCGAGATCGAGGAGCGCGACGGCGGCTACTTCTGGCAGGGCGAGGCGGTCACCCGCGAGGCCGGCAAGATGGGCAAGTCGCTGAAGAACGCGGTGGCCCCCGACACCATCTGCGAGGAGTACGGCGCCGACACGCTGCGCCTGTACGAGATGTCGATGGGCCCGCTGGACGTCTCCCGCCCCTGGGACCCGCGCGCCGTGGTCGGCTCCTACCGCTTCCTGCAGCGGCTGTGGCGCAACGTCGTCTCGGAGGAGACCGGCGAGCTGGTGGTGACCGAGGAGCCGGCCGACGAGCCGACCCTGCGGGCGCTGCACAAGGCGATCGACGGCATCCGCGGCGACATGGCCGGGCTGCGCTTCAACACCGCCGTGGCCAAGGCGATCGAGCTGAACAACTACCTGGTCAAGCGCGGTTCCACGCCGCGCGACGTGGCCGAGCAGCTGGTGCTGCTGGTCGCCCCGCTGGCCCCGCACATCGCCGAGGAGCTGTGGCGCCGACTGGGCCACGGCGACTCGCTGGCCTTCGCCGACTACCCGGTCGCGGACCCGGCGCTGGTGGTGGACGAGTCGGTGACCTGCGTGGTCCAGGTCAAGGGCAAGGTCAAGGCGCGCCTGGAGGTGCCGCCGACCATCTCCGACGCCGAGCTGGAGACGCTGGCGCTGGCCGACCCGGCGGTGGTCGCGGCGATCGCCGGTGCCCCGGTGCGCAAGGTGATCGCGCGGGCGCCGAAGCTGGTGAACATCGTCACCGGCTGATGCCGTCCGGTCTGTCGGCGACCCGGTTGCGTTCTGCAGCCGGGTCGCCGACTGTTTTGCGCCGACTGCTTTGCGCCGGCGTGCACCAACCGGCGTGCACCAGCCGGCGTGTACCAGCTGCGCCGCAGGGTGATCGGTCTCAGGGTCATCCCTGAGCAGGCCCTGATCCGACCCCTCGATTGCCCTTGACTGCCCGCTTGTTCGAGCGGGCGAGGGCTACGGTGGAAACGATACGGAGCCCGGGTTCGGTGAAAGGCGGCAAGCTGATGTTCGACGCAATCGGTGCACTCGGAGTCCTGCTGTCGCTGTTCGGGATCGCCGTCGTGACGATGCTGGTGGTGGGCGCCGTCAAGGCCACCCGTGCGGTGGCGGCCAAGGTCGAGCGGACCGAGGCGCAGGCCCGCCGGGCGGTGGAGAACGTCACGCTGAAGGCCAGGACCTTCACCAAGCCCGGACCGCAGGGCGAACTCGCCGCCGTCCGGCTCTCGCTGCGCAGCGCGCTGACCGGCACCCGCGAGGTGCTGGAGCGCGGTCTGCCCACCGACGGCCAGCTCGCCGACTCGCTCGCCCTGCTCACCCGGCTCGACGCGCACGCCGCCGAGCTGGACGGCGAGTTGCGGATGCTGGAGCGCGAGCCGGAGCCGTCCCGGGTCGCCGCCAAGCTGCCCGAGCTGCGTGAGCGGGCCGAGCGGATCACGCACTCCGCGGAGTCGCTGCGCTGGGCGGCACAGGACCGGATGCACCGGTTCGCGGAGGACGAGCTGAGCCGGCTGAGCGAGGAGTGCGAGAGCGAGGCGGGGGCGCTGCGGCACTGGGATTCGGCTGCGCCTTCTGGGGCTGGGGCTGCTGGGTCTGGGACTGCGGGGGCTGCTGGGATTTCGGGGACTGCTGGGGCTGCGGGTGCGGCGCGGGCGGGGTTGGCTTCGGGGGCGGGTCGAGTGAGTGCGGAGGAGCTGCTCGGGCTCGGGCTCGGCCGCTTCGCCGAGCGACTGCGCAAGCCGAGCCCGGGGTCCTCGGCCGGCTGAGGCTGCGGTCGCGGGGATCTGAGGCCGGGACCGGGTGGTCCGAGGCCAGGCCTCGGCGGTCTGAGGCCGGGCGGATGTGCCCTGTGACCTCGGGAGGAGTAACCTCCGGCTCATGCTCGCCCAGCTCGCCATCGTCACCGACTCCACGGCCTATCTGCCCCAGGATGCCGTCGACCGACACCGGATCTCCGTGGTGCCGCTGAGCGTGGTGGTCGGCGACGAGGTGCTGACCGACGGTATGGAGATCACCCCCAAGGACGTCGCCGAGGCGCTGCGCGCCAAGCAGCGGCTGACCACCTCCCGGCCCAACCCCGAGACCTTCGCCGCCGCCTACCGGGCCGCCGCCGAGGCGGGCGCGACCGGCGTGGTCTCGATCCACATCTCCGCCGAGCTCTCCGGTACCGGCGAGGCTGCCCGGCTGGCGGCGGCCGAGGTCGGGATCCCGGTGCGGGTGGTGGACAGCCGCCTGGTCGGGATGGCGCTCGGCTACCCCGTCCTGGCCGCCGTCGAGGCGCGCGACGCCGGGCTGGACCTGGACGAGGTCGCGGCGGCCGCCGAACGGCGGGCGGCGGTGACCCGCGGGTTCTTCTACGTGGACACCCTGGAGCACCTGCGCCGGGGCGGGCGGATCGGGACGGCTCGCGCGCTGCTCGGATCGGCGCTGGCGGTCAAGCCGCTGCTCCACCTGGACGGCGGGCGGATCGAGCCGCTGGAGAAGGTACGGACGGCCTCGCGGGCGATCGCGCGACTGGAGGAGATCGCGGTCGAGCAGGCGGGGGAGCAGGCGGTGGACATCACGGTGCATCACCTGGCCGCCGCGGACCGCGCGGAGCCCCTGGCGGAGCGGCTGCGGGAGCGGGTCCCCGGGCTGCGGGAGCTGTACGTGGGGGAGGTGGGGGCGGTGATCGGGGCACATGTGGGACCAGGGCTGCTGGCGGTGGTGGTGTCGCCGGTGTCCTCCTGACGCCGACTCAGGGGTCCACTCGGTTGTCCACAGGGGCCGGGTTGTCCACAGGTGGTGGGCTTCTCCTGTTGCGGGTTCGGGGCGCTGCGTACCTTCGGGTCCATGAACGGTCTGCACACGCTGCTTCCGCCCACGGCCCGGCGTCGCGCTTCGGCGGCGACGGTGCGGTCGCGGGCGTCGTCCCTGTTTCCGCCGGCGGCCGAGCCCGAGTCGGCCGAGCCCGAGTCGGCCGAGCCTGAGTCTTCGTCAGCTCCTGAACCCACCAGCCTCCCTGAGGACTGGCCCTACGGTTACGGGCCGCAGGTCAGGAGGCGTCGGCCCTCCCCGAGCCCGCAACCCACTCCTTCCCCGTCCCCGCTCCCGCCTCCACTCCCGTCCCCGTCCCTGCCGCCTCGCGCCGAGCCCGGGAGGCGCCGGCTCCGCCTTCCGCGTGCCCTCCACCCCTTCCTCTGGGCCGACCGCAAGGCCGTACTCGGTCTCGCCGTCCTGCTCGTCCTGGCTGTCGCCTACGGGATCCAGCACTTCTGGCTCGGGCGCCCGCAGCCGGTCGCCGTCCCGGTCGCCTCCGCCAGACCCGCGAGCCGAGCAGCCCCGTCGCCGGCACTCCTGCCGGATCGATCCCGCGCCGTCTCCGACGCCGCCGAATCCGTCCCGGAACCCGCCCCTGACCCCAGCCCCGCCCTGCCCCCGGTGGTGGTGGACGTCGCCGGCCGGGTCGCCCACCCCGGCCTGCTCACACTTCCCGCCGGGTCACGCGTCGCCGATGCCCTGCGAGCCGCCGGTGGCACCCAAGCCGGCGTCGACACCGACGGACTCAACCTCGCCCGGGTCCTGGTCGACGGCGAACAGGTCCTGGTCGGTGCCCCCGCCCCGCCGGCCGGCGGCTCGGCCGCGCCGACCCCGCGCGGTCCCGTGAGCATCAACCACGCGACCCTCGACCAGCTCGACGCGCTCCCCGGAATCGGACCCGTGCTGGCCCGCCACATCCTCGATTTCCGCACCCAGCACGGGCTGTTCCACTCGCTCGAGCAACTCCGGCAGATCTCCGGTATCGGCGACCGAAAGTACTCCGAGCTCAAGCCGCTGCTGACCCTCTGACCGTCCTGACCCCGCTGACCGTCCTGCTCCGCAGCCTTCCTGACCCCGCTGACCTCGCCCTCAGGCCCACGTATGCCGACGCCGCAGCCACACCGCGCCGATGCCACCCCTACCACCCCCGACCTGCGACTCCTGCTCCCCACCCTCGGCGCCTGGTGCACCACCGCCCTGCTCCTCGACCTCGCTCCCCGCCACACCCCAGTCGTCCTCCTCGCCGCCACGGCCGCCGCCCTCACCGCTGGTGCTCTCCTCCTCGCCAACCAGCGCCACTCCCGACACGGCCTCACCCTCCTCGCCGCCACCCTCCTCACCCTCGCAGCCGCGAGCACCTGCACGGTCCTCCACACCGCCGACCTCCACCGAGGCCCGCTCCCCGCCCTCGCCCACCCCGCCACCGACTCCGCTGGTGCGACCATCGTCACCGTCGACCTCACCATCACCGGCGATCCGCACACCCGCACCTCCCACTCCCGCGGCTCCAACCCGGGCCACCCCCTGCTCACCCTCGACGCCACCGCCGACCGGGTAACCGCCCCTGCCCGTACCGCGATCCGCACCCACACGCCGGTCACGGTCATCGTCCAGGAGCGCGACGTCCCGGCCTGGCAACCGATGCTCCCCTCCACCCGCGTCACGGCCCAGGTGCAGGTGCTACCCGCTCGCGCCGACAGCGCGGACACCGGTGCCGTCCTGCTCGCCCAGGGCGCACCACGCCAACTCGCCCCGCCCAGCTGGGCCCAGCGTCTCGCCGGGCGGCTGCGTGCGGGTCTCCGCCGGGCCTGCGCGGGGCTCTCGCCGGACGCCCGGGCGCTGCTGCCGGGCCTGGTCGTCGGGGACACCTCCGCCATGCCCGAAGACCTCGAGGAGGCCTTCCACGCCACCGACCTCGTCCACCTCACCGCAGTCAGCGGCGCGAACCTCTCGATCGTGCTGGCCGTCCTGCTCGGCGCCCCGGCGCTGGCCGGCTCGGCCGAACGCGGCGGGCTCGCCGCCCTCCTCGGCGTCCCGCTCCGGCTCGCCGCGCTCCTCGGCGCCGCCCTCACCCTGGCCTTTGTGACGCTCTGTCGGCCCGACCCGAGCGTGCTGCGCGCAGCCGCAACCGGCCTGCTCAGCCTCCTCGCCCTCGCATCCGGCCGACCTCGACACGCCTTCTCCGCGCTCGCGGCCGGGGTACTCGCTCTGTTGCTGCTCGACCCGTTCCTGGCCCGCTCCTACGGCTTCCTGCTCTCCGTCCTCGCCACCGCCGGTCTGCTCACCCTGGGCCGTCGCTGGTCGAAGGCACTGCGCGAGCGCGGCTGGCCGCACCACCTGGCCGACGCCCTGGCGGGTGCCGCAGCCGCGCAGGCACTCTGCACCCCGGCCACCGTGCTGCTCGCACCACGCGTCAGCCTGGTCGGCGTTCCCTGCAACCTGCTTGCCGAACTCGCGGTTGCCCCTGCGACGTTGCTCGGCTTCGCCACTCTCGCCGTGGCCCCGCTCTCGGCGTCGCTCGCCCGCTTCGTGGCCGGCCTGGCCGCACTGCCGACCGAGTGGCTCGCCAAGGTGGCCCGCTCCGGCGCCGCGCTACCGGGAGCCGAACTCGCCTGGACGCCAGGATGGTTGGGCAGCGTCATGCTGGCTGCGGGCATCCTCGCGGCCTGCTGCGCGGCTCCCCTTTTCCTAGCTGCGAAGCCATCTGACCTGACGGTTGATCAATTGCCGACATCCCGGCGCTCGCGGGCCCGCTTCGTCCTCGCGGCTCTGCTGGCCCTCACGCTCCTCCTGCTGCTCCTTCGCCCACCTGGCGTGGTCCGCATCGCCACCGGTTGGCCGCCTTTGGGTGCCAGGCTGGTCATGTGCTCCGTCGGCCAGGGCGACCTCCTCGCCCTGCCGGTGCCGAACGCCCCCGACACCGCAGTCGTGGTCGACGCCGGCCCGGACCCGGCCGCCGCAGACGCCTGCCTGCGAGACCTCGGCATCACCCGCGTCGCGCTGCTGCTCCTCACCCACTTCCACGCGGACCACATCGAGGGCGTCCCCGGTGTCCTGCGCCATCGCACCGTCGGCGCCATAGAGACCACCACCCTGAACTCCCCGCCCGGCGAGTCGGCCAAGGTCACCGGCTGGGCCGCCGCCGCCCACATCCCGCTGCTGCGCGCGGCTCCGCGAGAACACCGCACGGCAGCCCCGGACCTCTCCTGGGACGTCCTGTGGCCCGCCGGTCCGCTCGGACCCGACACCCCGGGCCCGAACAACGCCAGCCTCTCCCTGCTGGTCACCGCCGGCACCCTGCGCTTCGCGCTGCTCGGTGATCTCGAACCCCCGGCCCAGGCCGAACTGTTGGCCCATGGCCACCCCGGCCGGGTCGACGTGCTCAAGGTCGCCCACCACGGCTCCGCCAACCAGGACTGGACCCTCACCCAGGCCCTGCGCCCCCGCCTCGCGCTGATCTCGGTGGGAGCCGACAACTCCTACGGTCACCCGTCCCCCCGCACGGTCGACCACCTCCGCGCCCTCGGTACCACCGTCCTGCGCACCGACCAGTCCGGGGACATCGCCATCCTCGGCGACACCCCGGCCACCCTGCACGCCCTCACACGACGGGACTCGGAGGGTCGTTGACAACCCTGCCCACCGGTCGGTGGAACTCAGGCGTTGAGCTGCACGGTGAGCACCAGGATCGCGTTCAACTCCGGGTGATAGCGGTAGCGCAGGGTCAGCGGCCGGTGGTGGCGCTGCTTCGGGTTGAGCTCGATGACATAGTCCTCGCTCGTGGCCGTCTGGTCCGGGCTGGGCTCGCCGAGTCGGGGCGTCAGGCCCAGTTCCTTGCGGGTGGCCGTGATCGAGCCCCACTCGACGGACCGCACGGACTCCCACATGGTGACCTCGGCCGCGTCCGAGAGCGCAACGAAGACGGTGCCGGGCTCCCGCTCCGTCTTGTCCGACGCGAGCTTGGCGCGCAGCTGGGCCGCGGAATCCTCGGCGGAGAGCTCGCCGGCCGTGCTGGACCCGGGCTCGGCCGGCGAACCCCCGGTGATCCGGTCGAGCGCCTCGTCCACATCGACGGCGAACTCCTCGTCCACCCCTTCGCGCAGGGCCAGCAGCATCCGGACGGCCTCATCGGCGTACGCACCGCCGATGTCATGCAGGTGCTCGGCGCGGGCCAGCTCGTTCTCCCAGCCATCGTTGGCCAGGTCCTCGCCACGAACCACGGCCGCCGCCTCGTCGCGCAGTTCCGGATCGAGTTGGGCCAGGGCCACCGCGGCCATCCAACGCAGTTGGACCGCGCGAGCCGGAGCCGACTGGCCGAACTGCGGGTCGGCTATCGCGCCGCGCAGTGCGGCCACCGCCTCGCCCCGGTACTCGGGCCCGAGTGCGGCGATCGCCTCCGCGGCCCAGATCCGGTCCTCGTCGAAAGCCCCCGCCGCCCCCGCCGGCCCGCGCAGGCGCTCGGCCAGCGCGGCACGGTGCCGGCCCGCGTAGTCCGCCATCGACTCGGCGAGCTGCTCCGCGAGCGACAGGGGGAACTCGCGGCCGAGCACGGACCGCGTCGCGTGCTCCTGCTCCGCCTCGCCGGCCTGACCCAGGGCCCGTACCGCCGCCGTCAGTTCGGCCCAGGGTGTGGCCGCCTCGCGCACAGCCCGCTGCAGGGCGAGGATGCCACGGCCGGTGAGTCGATCCATTGCTGCTGCTCCTTCGCTTGCGTTCGCGCGCCGCAGTCTAGGAGCCGCCGCCGACAGCCCTGGGCGCAGTCAGGTACCTCCATGGCGGGGCCCCGACTGCGCGGATCCATCAGCACGTCCATCGGCCGGCTGGGCAGCCTCGATTCGGGCCCGCGGTTTGCGGCGTCCGGCCGGCAACGCCGGACGCCGCAACCAGCTCATGTCAGGCCGGCCGGTTGGCCGCTCGGCCGAAGTGGCGGGCGAAGAACCGGACCGCGCTGTCGGCCTCGAACCGGGGCAGCTCCTTGTGCTTGCCGGAGTTCACGTGCAGCGACTTCTCCTTCGAGGCGAAGGCGTCGAACAGCGCGAGGCCCTCCTCGCGCGAGATGTGCTCGTCGTCCCACTGCAGGTCGAACTCGATCGGGATGGTGATCTGCTTCGCCTTCTCGGCCAGGGTGTCGGGCCAGTGCTGACCGAAGACCGCGGCGGTGATCCGGGGTTCGATCGCCACGAACGGCAGGCCGATCGCGGTGCCCATGTTGATGCCCCAGAAGCCGACCAGCCCGTCGGTGCCGATCTCCGGGAGTTCCTGGAGGGCGTCCAGGGTCGCCTGGTACTCGGGCACGGCGAGCTCGGCCAGGTGGTCGTTGTAGCGCACGACGATCGGGCCTTCCGGCTCGCCCGCCGCCCGCGCCCGGTACAGCTCGGCGATCTCCGCCTCGTCGTGCGCCGTACGCGGCCGGTCGCCGTGACCGGGCGCGTCGATGACGGCGACGTGGAAGCCGCAGCCGGTTACCAGGAGCTTGGCGCGGCCGGACATCGCCGGGTGCTTCTTGTGGTTGCCGCCGCCGTGGGCCATCAGGATCAGGGGAGCGCGATCGGCTGCATCGGAGGCCGGCGACCAGAGGACTCCGGGGACGTCGCCCACGGTGAAGTCGCGCTCGGTCACGCCGTTCGAGGACGACTCGGCGGTGAACTGAAGAGAGGACATAGGTGTTGCCTTTCGGGAGTGCCTGGTTGTCGAGGCGCTCCCGGCGAGACCTGCGTCAATCGCCCGACCGTGACGAGAGGGGGAGCACCCACGTGGATACAGCGTTCATGGGTCTCACCTCCTCGGACTGTGTCGCGGTCGACTGAAAGCTAGCAGCCCGATGATCATCCGTTCAACCGTTTTTCAGAGGGCTCCGAAGACGCCTGCCTTGACGCCGGTGACGAACGCGGCGAACGCGGTGACGGGGCAGTTCGGGGCCACCTCGAGGCAGTTGCCGCCGTTGTTGCTGGTGTTGCCGTTGAGATAATTCGGCCATGAACACGAGTACGAGGGTGGAATGGGCGCTGCGTTCCGCAGAGCCGGCCGACGTCGAGCCGATCGCGGAGCTGCGGGCTGTCGTGATGCGCCCGGACCTGGAGCGGTTGGGCCGCTACGACGAGCATCGGGTCCGGCAGCGGCTGCGGGATGCGTTCTCCGCGCAGTACACGTCGGTCATCGTGGCCGACGGCGCCTTCGCGGGCTGTGTCACCGTGCGCCCGGCCGAGGACGGGATGTGGCTGGAGCACTTCTACCTCGACCCGGAGCTGCAGGGCCGGGGGCTTGGATCGGCTGTCCTGCGAACACTGTTGAAGCAGATCGATTCCGACGGCGTGCCCGTGCGCCTCAACGTCCTGCAGGGCAGCGCCGCCCGGCGGCTGTACGAGCGCCACGGGTTCACCGTGGAGGACCAGGACCCGGTCGACGTCTACATGGTGCGACAGCCAGGTGCGTAGAACATGACGGGACCCCGCTCCGGCGGATCAGGGGCGGGGTCCCGGGAAGTGATGAGGAGTCAGGAGCCGCTGAAGTCGCCCGCCTTGACGCCGGCGATGAAGGCCGCGAAGGCGGTGGAGGTGAAGGCCAGTGCGGGGCCCTCGGGGTCCTTGGAGTCACGGACCGGCACGGTTGTGGGGAAGCTGGCGGAGACCTCGACGCACTGTCCCCCGTTCTCGCTGTAAGTGCTCTTGCGCCACTGGGCGCCGCTCAGTTCAACACTCACGTTCAAGTTCCTTCCGAGCCTCGCGAATCAGCCGCAGGGAAGCCATCTTCGGCAGCGACTCCACCTGCAACTGATCGTAGTCCCTGTCCCAGGCACTGACGGCGTCGCGGCTGCGCTCAAGGTAGCCGCGCTGCTGCGATTCGGTGTAAGCGACGACGCTGTGATCAGGGAGGGTCAGCAGCGTGATGGGGTGCGCGAACGGTCGGTGCTCCGCCAGGCTGAACTGTGCAATTTGGATGGTGATGTTGGGCTGAACTGCCAGATCCTCCAGGTGCAGGAGCTGGCGGACCATCACCTTCGCTCCACCGATGGGGCGAAGCAGACAGCCCTCATCGATGACCGCGTGCACTGTTGGCCTGACCTTCTGTGTCAGCATGCGCTGGCGATTCGCAAGGAAGGTCGCGCGCTCGTCTGCCTGATCCTGGGTGATGCTCCCTCGCATCACAGCTGCCGCAGCGAGCGCATCGGCGTAGGCGGGGATCTGCAACAGCCCTGGGATCACCACCAGTTCAAAGGTCTGTAGTTTTCGGCATCGCGCCTCGCAGTCAGCGAACTCCTCAAAGCCCTCAAGTAGCGCTGCGCGCGAGTACCTTCGCCACAGCTCGTAGAAGGTGCCGCCCGTCTCGAACACCTCGTCGGCTTTAACTGCGAAGTTTTTTGTTGGAGGACGCTTCCCTCGTTCGAGGTACGACACAAGCGTGTTCGAGTAGCCCATGCGCTCGGCGGTCGCAACCTGCGACCAGCCTTTCGCCCGCCGTGACCTGCGGAGTTCCGCGCCAAAACGGGCAAGTGGCGATGATGCTGGGTCAACTTCCTTGCCGTTCATGATCACTGGGACCTTTCACTTGCGAGAAGCGTCAACGTTCAACCCCTTCCGAGCGTAGGCCCTCCTGCCGATCCTTGGTAGTGGATCCACTACAGAGAGCAGCGCAATGAACCGTCCCGTGAGACGGCCGGGCTGGCCGCCGGCCGCATGGGCAGGGCCCTTGAACAGCTTGGGCTTTCGCCTCCTCCCACTTCCGGTGCGAACGAGGCCCTGCCCATTGCGCTGGCACAACTGTCCGCTATGCAAGGCAAATTGAGGTGTCATGAGGAGACGCAAGAGTGTCATGACGATCCGGGTCTACTACTTCACCCCGCATGGTCGGCAGCGCACCACCTCCCGCGTCACGGTCCGCATGGATGTGCCGTACCGGGGGCGGATCGGTGGGGAGTGGCCACCGTGTCAGTGTCCGCGCCACCGGGGCACGCGCAGCGGCAGCGCGATCGGGAGCGGGCGCTCATGAGTACAGCCATGCCGCGCCCGTCGATCCGTGCCCATGTGGTCGACAGCGCCAGCTGCGCGCTGGGGATCGTGCACTGCGCCGATCCTGACGTGCCGTGGCTGATCCTCAGGATGCCGGGTTCGGGTCACACCTGGTCGGTGCCGGTCACCGGGGTTCGGCCCGCCACCAGGGAGGAGTCCATCGACATCGCCAGGCTCGACGGCGACTCCTGGGCCATGTGACCGGACCGCGTGACGCGCGGCTGCGTGGTGCCAGGATTAGGCTGCGATGAGTGACGGACTGGGCGACGATCTCCTCGCTGGCGACTGCCGGGGCCACCCTGGTGCTGGCCGTGGCGACCTTCGCGTCCGTCCACTCGGCGAACCGGGCCGCCCGGAGCGCGGAGGGGGCCACCCGCATCGCGGAGCGGTCGCTGCTGTCGGCACAGCGCCCCCTGCTGGTGACCTCCCGAGCGCAGGACCCTGAGCAGCGGATCGAGTTCGCGGAAGGGAAGAGCCTGCTGCTCCCCGGTGGTGGGGCCGCAGTCGAGGTGACCGAGGGCATCCTGTACATGGCGCTCGCGGTCCGGAACGTCGGCACCGGGCTGGCGATACTCCACAGTTGGTACATGTCGGTGGGCGAGCGGATCGAGCGGACCCACCCTCCGCTGGAGGCGTTCACGGCCCATGTCAAGGACATCTTCGTGGCGCCGGGCGACCACGGATTCTGGCAGGGAGCCTTCCGGGATCCGACGGCCGAGCAGTACGCGGCGACGGCGGCTGCGATCAGCGCGGGCGACTCGCTCATGCTCGACGTGCTCTACAGCGACTACGAGGGCGGACAGCGGGTGATCAGCCAGTTCGTCCTGCGCCTCGAAGGCGGGGTCTGGCAGCCGTCGGTGGTCAGACATTTCAACGTGGACCGGCCCGATCCACGCTAGCCGGTGCCGCGGAGCGCGCAGGCCTAGACCGAAGCGGTGGGCCGGATCCCGTCGAGGATGGCGCGCGCGCCCAGGTCGACCAGTTCCTCGGCCAGGGCCGCGCCCAGCCGCTCCGGCTCGGCGGCCGGGCCGGACCGCCGGCCGGTTACCCGCTGTCGCCCGTCGAGGGACGTGACCTGGGCGAACAGCGCGAGTGACCCGTTCGGCAGGGTCTCGGCGTAGGCGCCCACGGGGACGCTGCAGCCGCCGTGCAGCTCGGCGAGCAGTGCACGCTCCGCCCGAACCTGGGCGTCGACGGCATGGTCTCCGACCGTGGACAGCACCTCGCGGATGGCCAGGTTGTCCGCGCGGACCTGAATCCCGAGCGCGCCCTGGCCGGGGCTGGGCGGGAACAGGTCGAGCGGCAGGATCTCGGTGATCTCGTCCTGGCGGCCGAGCCGGTGCAGGCCGGCGACGGCGAGGACGACGGCGTCCAGCCGCATCGTCCGGAGCTTCTGGAGCCGGGTGGGGACGTTGCCCCGGATCGGCACCACCTCGAGATCGGGTCTCGCGGCCAGCAGCTGGGCGACCCGGCGGGCTGCCCCCGTGCCCACCCGGGCGCCGTGTCGAAGCCCGGCCAGCGTCGACCCGCACAGCGCGTCCCGGACGTCCTCGCGGCCCGGCGGCGGCAGCAGGATCAGCCCGTCCGGGTTGGCGGTCGGCAGGTCCTTCAGGGAGTGCACGACGAGGTCGACCTCGCCCCGAGTCAGTGCCGCCTCCTGCTCGGACGAGAACGCGCTGCCACCGCTGACCGCGCTCACGCTGGACAGCGGCGACAGGCGGTCCCGGTCGCCGCCCTCCAGGATGACCCGGTGGGTGAAGGTCGTACCGGGGAAGCGCTCGCGCAGCGGGGCGAGGAACTCCCGAACCTGCGTCTTCGCCAGGGCGCTCGCGCGGGAGCCGACGAGGAAGGTAGCCACGGTGACCGACTCTCAGAGCTGACGGTAGCTGACGGTGGGTCAGCCCAGGGTACTCCCGAGCAGTGGCCGACCATTCCGACAAGTGGTCGGTATGCCCTGCCGGAAGTCGGCTCGCCGTCTCACTCGAACGCCCCGGTCGCGTTGCCGCGGGCGGGCTCGGACCGTCGCATGGGTATGGGCAGCGAGCCGTTCGGAGCTCGCCCGATACCGCTCGACCCCGACACAGCCCGGCAGGGCGAAGCAGGAGAGGCAGCCATGTACACGCGGACGATTTACGCGACCGGTGATCCGGCCAAGATGGACGGCGCCGTCGAGGCGCTCAGGACCGAGGGGCCGCGGTTGCTCAGTGGTCAGCCGGGCTTCCTCGGGCTCTCCGTCTTCGTCGACCGCGAGCTCGGGAAGCTGCTGGTGGGGTCGTGGTGGGAGACCGAGCAGGCCCGGCAGGCCAGTGACGATGCAATCCGAGAGGAGCGCGCGGCGCTGTTCAAGCCGTACGTGACCACCTTCGCCCTGGACAACTGGGAGGCGGCCGTCGCGGTGCGCCCGGCCACGTTGCCCCAGCCGGGCGCCGGCTTCCGGATGGGCCGGCTCGAGTTCGACCCCTCGGACGCCGACCTGCTGGTGGAGACCTTCCGCAGCACGGCGCTCCCCAGGTTCCAGGCGATCCCGGGGTTCCTCGGGTCCTCGCTCTTCATCGACCGGGCCAAGGGGCGGGCCACGGTGGGCGTGGTCTACACGGACCGGAACACCCTCGCGGCGTCCCGGGCCGCGCAGTCGCAGGCACGCGGCGAAGCGATCGCGAAGGCGCGTTTCACCCTGCGCAGCCTCGAGGAGTTCGACGTGGCGTTCATGACCTCGGGCTGACCTGATCAAGCAGCACAGCGCCGTCTCGCACCGGACCGGGACCGGGTCGAGTGCCGAGTGCGGGCTGGAACCGTGGCCGCCACGGCCGTGCAAGGTGACCCGCAACGTGTCCGAGGCGGCCAGCGCTGCTCCCGGACGGGTGGCCACCAGCCCGTTCGGCAGCAATGCGGTCTCAGCCCTGCCGTAGTGCGGGCATCGGCACCGGCACCGAATACGTGGTCGCACCCGCGCCGACCCCGCCCTCACAGGTGTTCGGCGGGTCGGTGGTGACGCCCCGGGTCGAGGGCTTCTCGGCGGCCCAGAACATGTAGCCGAGCAGCCCGGGCGTGCTCCCCGCCCCGGCCGGCGCGGCGGACTGCACCCAGCTGCCGGTCGAGTTCTGCAGCGAGCTCGAGAAGTTGGTGCACTCCGGTCGGACCGAGGACCCCTCGGCGATGTAGAGGCTGCCGGTGAACTTGGCGGGTGCCAGTGGCGGGATCGGCGGGCTGTAGTTGCTCTTGCCGGTCAGGTGTTCCTGCCAGTTGGACTCGGCGGTGCTGGTGCTGGGCTGCTTGCTGGGCACCATGGCGTTGGCGTAGTCGAGCACCGGCGCGGCGGTGGTCAGCCAGTTCGCGGTGGCGTACTGGTCGAGGCCGATCAGCCAGCGGTCCCCGGCGGCCACGTCGATGGTGAACCGCGCGGTCGGGTCGGCGCCGCTCGCGTCGTACGGGTGGGCGGCGCGGTAGGCGGTGACGAAGGACTGCAGGCCGGTAAGGTTGGGGCTGGAGCTGTTCTCGTAGTCGATTTCGACGCCCACCCCGAGCCTGGTCGCCAGCGCTGCGGCCCGCTGGCCGAGCAGGGTCGGGTTCTGGCCGAGCGCGGTGTCCCAGTCACCGGTGTAGGTGATGCCGCCGATCGAGAGCATCACCCGGATCCCGTGGCTGGTGAAGTAGTCGACCACGGTGGAGGTCATGCCGAGCGGCACGCCGTCGGCGTTCTGGCTGTCCGTCGTGCCGTTGAGCAGGCGCAGCGGGTTGACGAAGCTGAGCACGACCAGGTTGACGGAGGGTCGGCCGTCGCCGCGGTCGATCAGCCAGTGGTTGTCGTGGTCGAAGTCGGCCATGTCGCGCACGCTGCCCCACAGGCAGGCGTCGTTGCTGCAGTGCCAGGCGCCGTAGACCTGGATCGGTGTCACCGCGGCCGCGGCCGCGGCCGCGGCGGCGGACGGTGCGGCGGCGGTGCCGGTGAGTGCGGCGAGCAGCAGACCGGCTGTCGCGACGAAGGAGCTGAACGGGCGGAGTCGTGCGGGGGACGCATGCATGAACGCCTCCTGATCGGCAGCAGGGTCCCCGGGCACGCCACAGCGTGCGGCCCCGGCCTGTCGCTGTCAATGGTCCACACCACTCAAGGCGACACTCTGCCAAGCCGGTTGCAGCTCCGGCTACACCCTGCCCGTCGCCGGCAGGGCCGGATCGCCAGCACACTGGCCACGCCGCGCGCCCCCCAACTTCACGCCGTCGAAGGGACCTCGCCATGGCCCGTTCACCTCTCGCTCGCCACCTTCGCGAGCTGGCCACCGACCACGCCACCGCCGCCCGGCTGCGGATGCCCGCCGACGAGTACCGCGGCCTGCGCGACGAGGCGGTGGCCGAACCCGACGGCCCGTCACGTCGCGCGCTGCTCGGGCGGGCCGCCGCGCTCGGTCTGGCGGTGGCGGGTGTCGGTCTCGGCGGCGCCCGCTCGGCCCGGGCCGCGACCGGTGCGGTGACCGCGAAGGCTGTGACACCGAAGGGCGCCGGCCCGACCCCGCGGATCGCCATCATCGGCGCCGGCATCTCCGGCCTCAACGCCGCGCTCACCCTGGCCGACAAGGGCATCGCCTCGACCGTCTACGAGGCCAACCCGTCCCGGATCGGCGGCCGGATGTTCTCCGGCGGCGGTACCTGGCACCCGGGCCTGTGGGAGCAGGGCCAGGTCTCCGAGTACGGCGGCGAGCTGCTCGACACCGGCCACCACACGATGCTCCAGCTCTGTCAGCGCTTCGGCCTGTCCACCACCGCGGTTCGGCACGTCTACGGCTCCCAGGCCGACCAGACCCTCTGGTTCCAGGGCGGCTACTACCCGCGCTCCCAGGCGGACATCGACTTCAAGCCGGTCTGGCAGTCGATCAAGTCCGACATCCAGGCCGGCGGTTCCTCGCCCAGCTGGAACAACCACAACGCGGCCGCCGTCACGCTGGACAACCTGACCGTCCGGGACTGGATCAACTCCCGGGTCCCCGGCGGCTACGCGAGCAAGCTCGGGTCCTTCCTGGATGTCGCCTACAACGTCGAGTACGGCGCCGACACCACCGCGCAGTCCAGCTACGCGCTGCTCTGCCTGCTCAGTTGGCAGGCCAACCCGGGCAGTTTCAACATCTGGGGCGGCTCGGACGAGCGGTACCACATCACCGGCGGCAACGACCAGGTCCCGCACGCGATCGCCGCCGCGCTGCCGGCCGGCACCGTCCAGCAGGGGTGGACGCTCACCGCCGTCACCCGCAACGCCGACGGCACCCAGACCCTCGCCTTCGACCTGGACGGCGGCGGCACCCGCACCGTCACCGCCGACCACACCATCCTGGCGGTGCCGCTGCCGATCCTGCAGCAGCACATCGACTTCTCCGGCGCGAGCCTGGACACCATGATGCGCGGGGTCCTCACGAACATGACGATGGGCGCCTGCACCAAGCTCAACATGCAGTTCAGCGGCCGCCCGTGGACCGGCACCGGCCCCTGGCCGGGCAGTTCCAACGGCGAGTGCTTCAGCGACCAGAGCTTCCAGCAGGCCTGGGACGTCACCCGCGGCCAGGCCGGCAGCGACGGCATCCTGGTCCAGTACGGCGGCGGCACCCAGGCCCGCGGCCTGACCCCGCCGGCCCCCTTCACCGACGCGAGCACCCCCTACACGAGTGCGCTCGCGGGCCGCTACCTGACCCAGATCGACCAGCTCTGGCCCGGCACCAAGGCGCTGTGGAACGGTCGCGCCACGCTCTCCGCCTGGCACCTCAACCCGTACTCCTACGGCGCCTACTCCTACTGGCCGACCGGCTACCTCACCACCTACGCCGGCTACGAGGGCACCGCCCAGGGCAACCTGCACTTCGCGGGCGAGCACACCTCGTACGACTTCCAGGGCTACATGGAGGGCGGCGCCTCGCAGGGCGCCCGGGCCGCCCAGGAGGTGCTCACCGCGATCGGCGGATAGCGGCACGACGAGCTCAGCCGTCCTCGCGCCACCCCTCGTGCTCGGCCACCAGGGCGTCCACCGCCGCCACCAGCGGGGCTTCCCAGCCGGTGGCCGGCTCCTCCAGCACCACCAGCCACTGGGCGTCCTCGGCATCGTCCTCGCCGGCCAGCGCGTCCCGGACCAGCTCGAACGGTCCGAGCGCCGGCCACTGTGCCAGCAGCGTCTGCGCGACCTCCTCGGCGGTGTCGCGGTCGGCGAGGACGAGGAGCTGGCGGCCGGTGGGCAGGGCGGAATCACTCATCGGACCATTGTGTCGGTAGCCCGTGGGATGCTGGTACGCGATGGCCAGGAAGAGTGCACCCGACGACCTGCTCGCCCCGCTGACCCTCGCGGTCGGCCAGGAGGAGCTGCTGCTCGACCGTGCCGTCGCCCAGGTGGTGGCGGCAGCGAGGGCGGCCGACCCGGACACCGATGTGCGCGACCTGGCCCCGGGCGGCCTGCAGCCCGGCAGCCTGGCCGAGTTGACCACCCCCTCGCTCTTCGCCGAGCGCAAGGTGATCGTGGTCCGGGCGGCCCAGGACCTCGCGGCCGATTCGGTCAAGGAGCTCAAGGCCTACCTGGAGGCGCCGGCCGAGGAGGTGATCGTGGTCCTGGTGCACGCCGGGGGAGCCAAGGGCAAGGGCCTGCTGGACGCGGCCCGCAAGGCCGGGGCCCGCGAGGTGGCCTGCGCCAAGCTGACCAAGGCGGGCGAGCGGATCGCCTTCGTCCGTGGCGAGTTCAAGGCGCTCGGCCGCTCGGCCAGCCCGGAGGCCTGCCAGGCGCTGCTGGACGCGCTCGGCGGCGACCTGCGCGAGCTGGCCGCCGCCGCCAGCCAGCTCACCTCCGACGTCGATGGCACCATCGACGAGCGCGTGGTGGCCCGTTACTACAGCGGCCGCGCCGAGGCCACCGGCTTCGAGGTGGCCGACTTCGCGGTCACCGGGCGGGCGGCCGACGCGCTGGAGCGGCTGCGCTGGGCGCTCGCCGTCGGCCAGCCGCCGACCGGCATCACCTACGCGCTGGCCGCCGGAGTCCGCAGCATCGGCCGGCTGGCCACCGCCGACCGCTCGATGCGCCCCGCCGACCTGGCCCGCGAACTGGGCATGCCGCCGTGGAAGGTGGACCGGGTCCGTCAGCAGATGCGCGGCTGGACCGGCGACGGGGTGGCCGTCGCGCTGACCGCGATCGCCCAGGCCGACGCCGCCGTCAAGGGCGGCTCGGACGACGCCGCCTACGCGCTGGAGCGCGCCGTGGTCACGGTGGCCCGCGCCGCCCGGTCCGGCGCCCGGCCGTACTGACGATCCGTCAGCCCCGCCCGCCGAGCGCTCGCAGCAGGTCCCGGGTGTCGATCACCAGCGCCTGCCGGATCGCCTCCCGGTCCGGCGCGCTCCCGCTGCCCTCCTGGTACGAGCCCGACCAGTTCAGGTAGTAGCTGAGCGCCCCGTCCCGGACGTAGAGCGTCTGGGTCAGGTAGTGCCGCCCGTGGTCCGCCCCGCTCTGGTCGTCCTGGTAGGCGACGAAGGCCTGCTCGCCCAGCTGCGGCACCGTGCTGACCTGGAAGTTCCGCTGCTGGAAGCCGGCCAGCTGGGCCTCGAACTCGGGCACCGGGCTGACCGCGTGGTGCAGCTGCGCCTCCAGGTAGAGGGTCACGTAGCCGGAGCCGCCGCTCTGCTTGAGCGACTCGCTGCAGTACATGTCGTCCAGCGCCCGGTGCCTGGTGGTGTAGTGGTACGGCGTGCCGCTCGCCACCGGGTACAGCTGCCCGAACCGGCTCAACGGCGCCGTGGCGCACAGGTCCGCCACCACCCGGTAGCCGCCGGTGGGCAGCGGCGCGGAGGCGGTGCGGACCAGCGGCGGCACCGTCCACACCGCCACGGTCCAGATCACCGAGGCCAGCACCGCCCCGACGAACCCCCAGCGCGCCCGCCCCTGAAACGACATGTGCCCGAGAGTAGCCGGGCAGACGCCGGCAGGCGCCGGGCGGTCCCGCTGGGGGACTGCCCGGCGCCTGCCGGTCGAGCTGTGCACCGCACCCGCGTGGCGAACGCAGGCCGCGTGCGATGCGTGGTTCGTGCGTCCTCGGAGGTCCGGGTAGAGGGCCGGAGTCGCCCGAGGAGTACTGCTGTGCGACTACCGCGAGCGCGAGGCTCAGGCGGCGGTGGCAACCTGCTTGGTGATCGCCGACTTCTTGTTGGCGGCCTGGTTCTTGTGGATGACGCCCTTGCTGACGGCCTTGTCGAGGGCCTTGGAGGCCTCGCGGGCCAGCACGGTGGCCTTCTCGGTGTCACCGGCGGCAGCGGCCTCACGGGCCTTGCGCAGCGCGGTCTTCAGCGAGGACTTGACGGCCTTGTTGCGCAGGCGCGCCTTCTCGTTGGTCTTGTTGCGCTTGATCTGGGACTTGATGTTCGCCACGAAGGAGCCTCAGTCTTTGTCTGTAACGGGTGAGCCTGTTATGCGACCGTCGCGCCGGTCCAGCTGAGAGGGCATGCCGATGCGAGGTGCAGCGCCCCACGCTACCAGGGCCCGCCCGCGCCACCCAAACCGGCACAGTGCGTCGGGGGCGTGGGAAGATGGACCAGGCCCTGGTATGCGAGACCTGAGTACAAGGGCCCCTCGATCGGACGAGATCGGACCATCGGACGAGATCGGACCACTGGGTCCGGCCCCCGGACTTTACGGAGAATCGGACCAAGGTGCCCGCGACCCCTACGAACGTGCCAGAGCCCAGCCGTACCGACCCGGCGCTGATCCGCAACTTCTGCATCATCGCCCACATCGACCACGGCAAGTCGACCCTCGCCGACCGGATGCTGCAGATCACCGGCGTGGTCGACCCCCGGCAGATGCGTGCCCAGTACCTCGACCGGATGGACATCGAGCGCGAGCGCGGCATCACCATCAAGTCGCAGGCGGTCCGCCTCCCGTGGGCGCCGCGGACCGGTGACAACACCGGCACCACGCACATCCTGAACATGATCGACACGCCCGGCCACGTGGACTTCACCTACGAGGTGTCCCGCTCCCTGGCCGCCTGCGAGGGCACCATCCTGGTGGTGGACGCCGCGCAGGGCATCGAGGCGCAGACCCTGGCCAACCTCTACCTGGCCCTGGAGAACGACCTCACGATCATCCCGGTGCTGAACAAGATCGACCTGCCGGCCGCCCAGCCCGAGAAGTACGCGGCCGAGCTCGCGCACATCATCGGCTGCGAGCCGGAGGACGTGCTCAAGGTCAGTGCCAAGACCGGCCTCGGCGTCGACGACCTGCTCGACCACGTGGTCGCCAAGATCCCCGCCCCGGTCGGCGTCAAGGACGCCCCGGCCCGCGCGATGATCTTCGACTCGGTCTACGACTCCTACCGCGGCGTGGTCACCTACGTCCGTGTGGTGGACGGCCAGCTGACCAAGCGCGAGCGGATCGCGATGATGTCCACCGGCGCCACCCACGAGCTGCTGGAGATCGGCGTCATCTCGCCCGAGCCCAAGGTCGCCGAGGGCCTCGGCGTCGGCGAGGTGGGCTACATCATCACCGGTGTGAAGGACGTCCGGCAGTCCAAGGTCGGCGACACCATCACCTCGATGCACAAGGGTGCGACCGAGGCGCTGGGCGGCTACAAGGACCCGCGCCCGATGGTCTTCTCCGGCCTCTACCCGCTGGACGGCTCGGACTACCCGCTGCTGCGCGACGCGCTGGACAAGCTGCGGCTCAACGACGCCGCCCTGGTCTACGAGCCGGAGACCTCGGTCGCGCTCGGCTTCGGCTACCGCTGCGGCTTCCTCGGCCTGCTCCACCTGGAGATCATCCGGGAGCGGCTGGAGCGCGAGTTCAACCTCGACCTGATCTCCACCGCCCCGAACGTGATCTACCGGGTGGTCATGGAGGACGGCACCGAGCACACCGTCACCAACCCGAGCGAGTTCCCGACCGGCAAGATCGCCGAGGTCTACGAGCCCGTGGTGCGCGGCACCATCCTGGCCCCCAACGACTTCGTCGGCGCGATCATGGAGCTCTGCCAGGCCCGCCGCGGCAACCTGCAGGGCATGGACTACCTCTCCGAGGACCGGGTCGAGCTGCGCTACACGCTGCCGCTGGCCGAGATCGTCTTCGACTTCTTCGACCAGCTGAAGTCCAAGACCCGCGGCTACGGCTCCTTCGACTACGAGCCGGTCGGCGAGCAGAGCGCCCAGCTGGTCAAGGTCGACATCCTGCTGCACGGCGACGCGGTGGACGCCTTCTCCGCCATCGTGCACAAGGACAAGGCCTACAACTACGGCGTCATGATGGCCGGCAAGCTGCAGAAGCTGATCCCGCGTCAGCAGTTCGAGGTGCCGATCCAGGCGGCCATCGGCTCGCGGGTGATCGCCCGTGAGACGGTCCGCGCGATCCGCAAGGACGTCCTCGCCAAGTGCTACGGCGGCGACATCTCGCGAAAGCGCAAGCTGCTGGAGAAGCAGAAGGAGGGCAAGAAGCGGATGAAGATGGTCGGCCGGGTGGAGGTCCCGCAGGAGGCCTTCATCGCCGCGCTGTCGACCGACGCGGACGCCCCCAAGGACGCCAAGAAGTAGGCAAGGACGCCAAGAAGTAGGCGCGCATGACGAAGGCCGCCACCCGCGAGGGTGGCGGCCTTCGTCATGCGCGGCTCAGTCCTGCTCGGCCACCGCCTGGGCGAACTGCGCCTGGTAGAGGCGTGCGTAGGCGCCCTCGGCGGCGATCAGCTCGTCGTGCGAGCCCTGCTCCACGATCGCGCCGTTCTCCATCACCAGGATCACGTCCGCGTCCCGGATGGTGGAGAGCCGGTGGGCGATGACGAAGCTGGTCCGGCCGCTGCGCAGCCGGGCCATCGCGCGCTGGATCAGCACCTCGGTGCGGGTGTCCACCGAGCTGGTCGCCTCGTCCAGCACCAGGATGCTGGGCTGGGCCAGGAACGCCCGGGCGATGGTGATCAGCTGCTTCTCGCCGGCGCTGACCCCGGTGCCCTCGTCGTCGATCACCGTGTCGTAGCCCTCGGGCAGGGTGCGCACGAAGCGGTCCACGTGCGCCGCCTTCGCCGCCTCCACCACCTGCTCGCGGGTGGCGCCGGTGGCTCCGTAGGCGATGTTGTCCGCGATGCTGCCGCCGAACAGCCAGGTGTCCTGCAGCACCATGCCGATGCCCGAGCGCAGTTCCTCGCGCGACATCGCCGCGATGTCCACCCCGTCCAGGGTGATCCGGCCGCCGCTCACCTCGTAGAACCGCATCAGCAGGTTGACCAGGGTGGTCTTGCCGGCGCCGGTGGGGCCGACGATGGCGACCGTCTGGCCGGGCTCCACCTTCAGCGAGAGGTCCGAGATCAGCGGCTTCTCCGGCTCGTAGCGGAAGGCCACGTCCTCGAAGGAGACCAGCCCGCGCAGCTCGGCCGGGCGCTCGGGGTGCTGCGGCTCGGCGGACTGCTCCTCGGCGTCCAGCAGCTCGAAGACCCGCTCGGCCGAGGCCACCCCGGACTGCACCAGGTTGGCCATGCTGGCCACCTGGGTCAGCGGCTGGCTGAACTGGCGCGAGTACTGGATGAAGGCCTGCACGTCACCGATGGACAGCGCGCCGCTGGCCACCCGCAGACCGCCGACCACGGCGACCGCCACGTAGTTGAGGTTGCCGACGAACATCATCGCGGGCTGGATCAACCCGGAGATGAACTGCGCCTTGAAGCTGGAGGCGTAGAGCGCCTCGTTCTCCTTGCGGAAGACCTCGGCGGACTCCTGCTGCCGGCCGAAGACCTTGACCAGGGTGTGGCCGGTGTACATCTCCTCGATGTGCGCGTTGAGCTTGCCGGTGGTCCGCCACTGGGCGACGAACTGCGGCTGGGCCCGCTTGCCGACCCGGGCCGCCACCATCACCGAGATCGGCACCGAGACCAGCGCGATCAGGGCCAGCAGCCAGGAGATCCAGAACATCATGACCAGCACGCCGAGGATGGTGAGCAGCGAGTTCACCACCTGGCCCATGCTCTGCTGCATGGACTGGCCGATGTTGTCGATGTCGTTGGTGACCCGGCTCAGCACCTCGCCGCGCGGCTGCTTGTCGAAGTAGCTCAGCGGCAGCCGGGCCAGCTTGGCGTCCACGTCGGCGCGCAGCCGGTTGACGGTGCTGTTGATCGCGCGGGCGGCCAGGCGGCCCTGCACGATGCCGAACACGGCGGAGGCGAGGTAGATCGCCAACACCCAGAGCAGTCCGCGGCCGATGGCGTCGTAGTCCATGCCCTGGCCGGGCGTGAAGTGCAGCGCGCGCAGCAGTTCGGCCTGCTTGCCGCCGCCGCTGACGGCCTTGTCCAGTGCCTGCTGGGTGGGGAAGGCCAGGCCCAGTGCGCCCTTGAAGATCAGGTTGGTGGTGTTGCCGAGCAGCTTCGGCCCGGCCACCGCGCAACCCACGCTGAGCGCGCCGAGCAGCAGCATGCCGGTGAGCGTGGCCCGTTCGGGGCGCAGCAGGCCGAGCACCCGCTTGCCGCTGCCCTTGAAGTCCATCGACTTCTCGGCTCCCTGGCCGCCCATGAAGCGGCCCGGACCGGCCGGCCCGCGCCGGGCTGCGGCCTCCTGAGAGCCTGATTTCTCCGGGGCGGACTTCTGCGGGGTGGTCACGCCGCCTCCTGCTCGGTGAGCTGGGAGAGCACGATCTCCCGGTACGTCGGGTTGTCGGCCATCAGCTCGTGGTGGGTTCCGGTGCCGACCACGGCGCCCTCGTCCAGCACGATGATCCGGTCGGCGTCCCGGATGGTGCTCACCCGCTGGGCGACGATCAGCACGGTGGCCTCGGCGGTCTCCTGGCCGAGCGCGGCGCGCAGCTTGGCGTCGGTGGCGTAGTCCAGGGCCGAGAAGGAGTCGTCGAAGAGGTAGATCTCCGGCTTGCGGACCAGGGTGCGGGCGATCGCCAGGCGCTGGCGCTGGCCACCGGAGAAGTTGCTGCCGCCCTGGGCGACCTGGGCGTCCAGGCCGTCGTCCAGTTTCTCGACGAAGTCCCTGGCCTGCGCGGTCTCCAGGGCCGCCCAGAGTTCGGCCTCGGTGGCGTCCGGCCGGCCGTAGCGCAGGTTGCTGGCGATGGTGCCGGAGAAGAGGTACGGCCGCTGGGGCACCAGGCCGACGGTCTCGGCCAGCAGCACCGGGTCGATCTCGCGCACGTCCACGCCGTTGACCAGTACCTGGCCGTCGGTGGCGTCGAAGAGCCGGGGGATCAGGCCGAGCAGGGTGGTCTTGCCGCTGCCGGTGGAGCCGATCACGGCGGTGGTCTCGCCCGGACGGGCCGTCAGGTCGATCCCGCGCAGCACCGAGGCCTCGGCGCCGGGGTAGCGGAACTCCGCGCCGCGCAGCTCCAGGTGGCCGTGCGAGCGCAGCTCGGTGACCGGCGCGGTGGGCGGCACGACGCTGGAGTCGGTGTCGAGCACCTCCACGATGCGCTCGGCACAGACCTCGGCGCGCGGCACCATCATGAACATGAAGGTGGCCATCATGACGCTCATCAGGATCTGCATCAGGTAGGAGAGGAAGGCGGTCAGCGCGCCGATCTTCATCCCGCCGTCCGCGATCCGCTGGGCGCCGAACCAGAGCACGGCCACGCTGGAGACGTTCACCACGGCCATCACGGCCGGGAACATGAAGGCCATCAGCCGGGCGGTGCGCAGCGAGACCTCGGTGAGCTCGTCGTTGGCACCGCCGAACCGCTGCTTCTCGTGGCCGTCCTTGACGAAGGCGCGGATCACCCGGATACCGGTGATCTGCTCGCGCAGGATCCGGTTCACCGCGTCGATCCGGACCTGCATGCTGCGGAAGGCCGGGCGCAGCTTGCGGACCAGCAGCGCCACGATCCCGCCGAGCAGCGGGACCAGCAGGATCAGCAGGCTGGAGAGCGGCACATCCTGGTTGAGCGCCATGACGATGCCGCCCACGCACATGATCGGCGCCATGACCATCAGGGTGAAGGTCATCAGCACCAGCATCTGCACCTGCTGGACGTCATTGGTGGTGCGGGTGATCAGCGAGGGCGCGCCGAACTGGCCGAGCTCCCGGGCCGAGAACTTCTGCACCCGGTCGAAGACCGAGGCGCGGATGTCGCGGCCCATCGCCATGGCGGTGCGGGCGCCGAAGAAGGTTGCGCCGATCGAGCAGACGATCTGGGCGAAGGTGACGGCGATCATCACGCCGCCGATTTCGACGATGTAGCCGGTGTCGCCCTTGACCACGCCGCCGTCGATGATGTCGGCGTTCAGGGTGGGCAGGTAGAGAGCACCGATGGTCGCGATGAGCTGGAGTAGCACCAGCACGGAGATGGGTTTGCTGTAGGGCCGAAGATGGGCCTTGAGAAGTCGGATCAGCACTCGGACACTCTCGTTGTCGACGGGAGGATTCGCACCCTCATTTTCGTACTCCACCGGGTCCCCACACGGCCCTCTCGTGATCCGACCGCCGGAGTTGTACTCTCCTTTGCACTACACCAGGGGTGGGGTGCCAGACGCCCGTGCCCCCTTACATCAGCGCCTGCTTGGCCCTAGGCTGTCGGCAGCCTTGTTACCCGCGAGTTAACAAGCCCGTCGGGCGGTCCACCCCCCACCCCGCTCGGCGTCCACCCTCGGCCACCTGGTCCCCCGGAGGTCTCGTTGAGTTCAGCGCAGTCCGTCATCGGCTCCGACAAGATCACGGGGCGTCCGGCCTCAGTGGCGCACCTGTTCCTCAGCAGGGTAGAGGCCACACCCGACGCCGAGGCATACCGGTTCCCCGTTCCGGTCGACGAGCACGCGGCCGACGGCGCCCCGGGCGCAGAGCAGTGGCGCTCCCTCACCTGGGCGCAGACCGCGGTGCGGGTCAAGAACGTGGCAGCCGGCCTGATGGCGCTCGGCATCCGGTCCGAGGACCGGGTGGCGATCGCCTCCTCCACCCGGATCGAGTGGATCCTCGCCGACCTCGGCAACATGTGCGCCGGCGCGGCCACCACCACCGTCTACCCGAGCACCAACGCCGAGGAGACGGCCTTCATCCTGGCCAACTCCGGCAGCCGGGCGGTCTTCGCCGAGAACGCCGGCCAGCTCGCCAAGGTGGTCGCCCAGCGCGAGCAGCTGCCCGAGCTCACCCGGGTGATCCTCTTCGACGCCCCGGCCGACCCGCCCGCCGCCGACGGCCTGGAGCTGCTCACCCTGGCCGAGCTCGAGGAGCGCGGCGCCGCCTACCTCAAGGAGCAGCCGGAGGCCGTCGACCAGGCGGTGGCGGCCCTGGACCCCGAGCAGCTGGCCACCCTGATCTACACCTCCGGCACCACCGGCCGCCCCAAGGGCGTGCGCCTGGTGCACGACTGCTGGGCCTACGAGGGCGTGGCCCAGGCCGAGTGCGGCCTGCTCCGCCCGGACGACGTCCAGTTCATGTGGCTGCCGCTGTCCCACGTCTTCGGCAAGACGCTGATCTCCGGCCAGATCGCCACCGGCCACGTGATGGCGGTGGACGGCCGGGTGGACCGGATCATCCACAACCTGCCGGTGGTCAAGCCGACCATCATGGCCTCCGCGCCGCGGATCTTCGAGAAGGTCTACAACGGCATCGCGGGCAAGGCCAGAGCCGAGGGCGGCGCCAAGTACAAGATCTTCCTGTGGGCCGCCAAGGTGGCCCGGCAGTACGCGCGGGCCGCCCAGGAGAGCCGGGTGGCCACCGGCAAGGAGAGCGTGCCCTTCGTGCTCGGCCTGCAGCACTCCATCGCCGACAAGCTGGTGTACGCCAAGATCCGGGCGGCCTTCGGCGGCCGGATGCGCGGCTCGGTCTCCGGCAGCGCCGCGCTGGCCCCGGAGATCGGCTACTTCTTCCTGGGCGCCGGGGTGCCGGTCCTGGAGGGCTACGGCCTGACCGAGACCAGCGCCGGCTCCGCGGTGAACCCGACCGAGGACGTCCGGGTCGGCACCGTGGGCCTCCCGCTGCCGGGCACCGAGGCGCGGATCGCCGAGGACGGCGAGATCCTGCTGCGCGGCCCGGGCGTGATGCGCGGCTACCACGAGCTGCCCGAGCAGACCGAGGAGGTGCTGGAGCCGGACGGCTGGTTCCACACCGGCGACATCGGCGAGCTCGACAAGGACGGCTACCTGCGGATCACCGACCGCAAGAAGGACATGTTCAAGACCTCGGGCGGCAAGTACGTCGCGCCCAGCGAGGTGGAGGGCAAGTTCAAGGCGATCTGCCCGTTCGTCAGCAACATCCTGGTGATCGGCAACGGCCGCAACTACTGCACCGCGCTGATCTCGCTGGACGAGACGGTGATCATGCCCTGGGCGGCCGACCGCGGCCTGAGCGGCAAGAGCTACGCCGAGGTGGTCACCTCGCCCGAGGTGCGGACCCTGATCAACGGCTTCGTGCAGCGCCTCAACGGCGAGCTGCAGCGGTGGCAGACGATCAAGAAGTTCACCGTGCTGCCGCGCGACCTGGACATCGAGCACGGCGAGCTGACCCCGAGCCTGAAGATCAAGCGCCCGGTGGTCGAGCAGACCTACGCCGACGCGGTCCAGGAGATGTACGCGGGGGCCAACGAGGCCTGAGTCACATCGGTCCGGTCCTCGTCCGGTACGGCTGCGGGTTTACCGCGGCCGTACCGGACAATGGACCCCATGCCCTCCGCACTCCCCGACGGCGAACCCGTGCCGTCCGACGGTTCGCTGCCCGCCCACGCCCTCGAGGGGCTGGGCGACCGACCGTTCGGCTTCTACCTGCACGTGCCGTACTGCGCCAGCCGCTGCGGCTACTGCGACTTCAACACCTACACCGCCACCGAGCTGCGCAGCTCCGGCGCGGTGGCCTCGCAGGAGACCTACGCCGCCAACCTGGTCGGCGAGATCCGGCTGGCCCGCAAGGTGCTGGGCTCCGTCGACCTGCCGGTGCGGACCGTCTTCCTCGGCGGCGGCACGCCAACCCTGCTGCCGGCCCGCGACCTGGTCGCCATGCTGGCGGCGATCCGCGAGGAGTTCGGCCTGGCCGCCGACGCCGAGGTGACCACCGAGGCCAACCCCGAGTCGGTCACCCCCGCCTACCTCGCCGAGCTGCGCGCGGGCGGCTTCAACCGGATCTCCTTCGGCATGCAGAGCGCCCGCCCGCACGTGCTCAAGGTGCTGGACCGCCACCACACCCCCGGCCGCCCGGAGGCCTGCGTCTCGGAAGCCCGCGCGGCCGGCTTCGAGCACGTCAACCTGGACCTGATCTACGGCACCCCGGGGGAGAGCGACGAGGACTGGCGGGCCTCACTGGACGCCGCGATCGGCGCCGGCCCCGACCACGTCTCCGCCTACTCGCTGATCGTCGAGGAGGGCACCCGGCTGGCCGGCCGGATCAAGCGCGGCGAGCTGCCGATGGTGGACGACGACGTGCACGCCGACCGCTACCTGATCGCCGAGCAAGCGCTCAGTCAGGCCGGCTACTCCTGGTACGAGGTCTCCAACTGGGCCACCACCGAGGCCGGCCGCTGCAAGCACAACGAGCTCTACTGGACCGGCGCCGACTGGTGGGGCGCCGGCCCCGGCGCACACAGCCACGTCGGCGGCGTCCGCTGGTGGAACGCCAAGCACCCGGCCGCCTACGCCCAGGCCCTCGCCGAGGGCCGCACCCCCGCCCAGGGCCGCGAGCTGCTCGCCGCCGAGGACCGCCGGGTCGAGCGCATCCTGCTGGAACTGCGCCTGGTCGACGGCTGCCCGCTGGACCTGCTGACGCCCACCGGCCGGCGCGCCGCCGAGCAGGCCCTCGCCGACGGCCTGCTGGCCGCCGAACCCTTCGCCGAGGGCCGCGCCGCGCTGACCCTGCGGGGGCGGCTGCTGGCGGACGCGGTGGTGCGTGACCTGGTGGACTGATCGATCCGGTCGGCTGACCCACCGT
Organism: Kitasatospora azatica KCTC 9699; assembly: GCF_000744785.1. Classification (NCBI taxonomy): domain Bacteria; kingdom Bacillati; phylum Actinomycetota; class Actinomycetes; order Kitasatosporales; family Streptomycetaceae; genus Kitasatospora; species Kitasatospora azatica. The sequence goes on from NZ_JQMO01000003.1 coordinate 4,148,993, forward strand.
CAGTCGCCGGGGGATGAAACGCTTTCGGGGCGATCGGCCAAGTATGGGTGAGGGGACCGCGGAGGGTCCCACCGATCAGGAGCGAGGCCCCAGTGCGCAGCCGTCATCGTGACACCTCGTGGGCGGGCGGCGGGTCAGCCGCCCCGCCCACGCCACCGCCCGACCTCACCGACCTCACCGCCCCGGAGGCCTTCACGGCCTTCTATCGCGAGCATGTCGACGCCATCCTCGGCTTCGTCACCCGCCGGGTGACCGATCCGCACCTGGCCGCGGACCTGACGGCGGACATCTTCGTCGCCGCGTTGGAGGCGGCCGGCGGGTTCCGGCCCGAGAAGGGCAAACCGGTCGCCTGGCTCTACGGCATCGCCCGCAACGTGATCAACGCCCACGCCCGCGGCATCGCTCGCGAGCGCGGCGCCCTGGGCCGGCTCAGCGGGCGCCGGCTGCTCGGCGAGGAGGACATCCTCGCGCTTGAGGAGCGGATCGACGCCCAGCGCGCGGCCCGCCTGCTGATGGCCCGTCATGCCGCCCTCTCCGAGCCGCTGCGGGCGGTCCTCGACCTCGTCGCGATCGACGGCCTCTCCCCGGCCGAGGCGGCCGAGGCGCTCGGCATCGGCCAGGCCACCGTGCGGGTCCGCCTGCACCGGGCCCGCCGCCTGCTGCGCGCCGAGCAACCGCCCGCCACCGCCACCGCCGCCGCGCACCGCCGCGCCTACCCCACCCCAAGCAGCTCGGACTCCCTCCTGGAGGTCGCCCCGTGAACGCCACCGACGACAGGCCGCACACCCCCACCACCAGCGCCTTCGAGCGGCGCCTCGCCGAGGAGCTCGCCACCCTCGCCGCCGCTACCAGCACCCGGCACGACGCCTTCCCCGCCCGCCGCCGCGCGCTGATCAGCTGGGATGCCGCCTTCCGACACCGCCGCTTGCCGCTGGCCGTCGCGGGCGTCGCCGCCGCGACGGTGGCTGCGGTCGCCCTGCCGAGCATGCTGAGTGCCCAGGACGGCGGCTCGGCGGCGTACGCGGTCAACCGCTCCTCCGACGGCACGATGCTCCTGGAGCTCTGGCAGCCGGGCAGCCTCCAGCTCATGGTCGACCAGCTGCGAAAGGAGGGTGTCAACGCGGTCGGCCTGCAGGAGTCCCAGGCCGAGGCCCAGTCCTGCCAGAGCCGGATCCCCGCCGGGCCGTCCGCCACCGTCACCGACCACGAGCCGGGGGACGCGCCCGGTGCCGTACGGATCGATCCGGCGAAGATCCCGCCGGGCTCGACCCTGCTGCTGTTCAGCCAGACCCTCTACGACAACGGCAAACTGCTCGGCGCCTTCTTCTCCACCCGGGTTGTGGAGACCGTGCCCGCCTGCTTCAGCCTCACGGACACCGGCACGGTCATGGGCCGGCAGACCGACCTGCCGACTGCTGTCCCCACCACCCCCACCCCTGTCAGCTCCCTGGCTGGGTGACGAAGTCGATCAGCTCCTCCACCCGCCCCAGCAGGGCCGGCTCCAGGTCCTTGTAGGAGTTCACCGAGGCGAGGATCCGCTTCCAGGCGGCCGGGGTGTCCACCGGCCAGCCGAGGCGGCGGCAGATCCCCTGCTTCCAGTCCTCGCCGAAGGGGACGTCGGGCCAGCCGGGGACGCCCACGCTGCTGGGCTTGACGGCCTGCCAGATGTCGATGAAGGGGTGGCCGACCACGAGGACCGAGGAACCCGTCACCTGAGCCGCGATCCGGTGCTCCTTGGTGCCCGGGAGCAGGTGGTCGACCAGGACGCCGAGTCGGCGGCCCTCGCCGGGGGCGAAGTCGGCGACGATCGCGGGCAGGTCGTCGATGCCCTCGAGGTACTCGACCACCACGCCCTCGATCCGCAGGTCGTCGCCCCAGACCCGCTCGACCAGTTCGGCGTCGTGCCGGCCCTCGACGTAGATCCGGGACTCGCGGGCCACCCGGGCCCGGGCGCCGGGGACCGCCACCGAGCCGGAGGCGGTGCGACCCGGGCCCTTGGCCGGGGCCGGGCCGGTGGGCCGCACCAGGGTGACCACCTTGCCGTCCAGCAGGAAACCGCGCGGCGCCAGCGGGAAGACCCGGTGCTTGCCGAACCGGTCCTCCAGGGTGACGGTCAGGCCCTCGGCCGTCTTCTCGCAGCGCACCACCGCGCCGCAGAAGCCGGTCGCGGCCTCCTCGACCACCAGGTCCCGCTCGGCGGCCACCTCCGGTGCCGGCTGCTGACGCTTCCAGGGCGGGGTGAGGTCCGGCCCGTACTGAGTGCTGCGCATGACGGAACTATAGAAAGCCCCGACGCGCCGTCAGAGCCCCGGCGCACCCCAGACCGGGAACCAGCGGCTGAGGTCCGACTCCACCCGCAGGTCGTTGCCGAGCATCGCCTTCACCTGCAGCTCGAGCGGGCTGTTGCGGCGCTCGCCGCCACCCGGCATCGGCGCGAACGGGTAGAAGGTGCCGCGCTTGTAGAGGTAGACCAGGGCCAGCGACTGGCCCTCCCGGTTCTTGAAGGCGACGAGGGAGCAGAGCAGCTGCGGGCCGAAGCCGTTGGCCTCCAGCTCGCTGTTGACCGCGTGCAGGTCGTTGACCAGCTCCGGCAACTCCTCGGGGGTGTGCCGGGCCAGCAGCCAGGAGTAGCCGTACCCGTCCCGGCTGGCCTCCACCGGCACGCCGCCATTGGGCGTGTCGGCGTCCAGCAGCGCCCGGACCTGTCCCTCCACCTCGCCGAAGGCACCGCCCTCGACGGCGGCGAAGCAGACCGAACCCAGACCGGTCGGGGTGAAGCCGGCCGCGGCCTCCAGGGTCAGGGCGGCCGAGGGCACGCCGAAGAGCTGGTCGAGGTCCGGCTTGACCGGCTTGCTGCGGCCCAGCAGCGCGTCCAGGAATCCCACAGGAGAAAGTCCTTTCGGAAAATCAGAACAGCGGTCGGGTAGCGGTCAGCGGCCCAGCTCGGCGGAGATCTTGCCCAGCTGCTCCAGCCGCTGTTCCAGCGTCGGGTGGGTGGACAGCAGCTGGCCGGCCACCTCCTTGGCGCTCAGCGCGGGGGCGAAGTAGAAGGCGTTGTACGGCTGCGCCTTGCGCAGGTCCTCGGTCGGGATCGCGCCGATCTGCCCGGTGACCTTGGTCAGCGCCGAGGCCAGCGCGCTCGGCCGCCCGGTGAGCTGGGCGGCGGCCCGGTCGGCGGCCAGCTCGCGGTAGCGGGAGAGCAGGCGGGTGAGCAGGAAGCTGATCGCGTACACCACCATCGAGACCAGCGAGACGACCAGGATCATGATGGCGGCGTTGTCGTTGTTGTCGTTGTTCCGGTTGCCGCCCATCATCCCGCTGTAGAGCGCGATCCGGGTGATCGCGCCGGCCAGCACGCCGAGGAAGCCGGCGATGGTCATCACCGCGACGTCCCGGTGCGCGATGTGCGAGAGCTCGTGGGCCAGCACGCCCTCCAGCTCCTCCGGCTCCAGCCGGCGCAGCAGCCCGGTGGTTACGCAGACCACCGCGTTCTGCTCGTTGCGGCCGGTGGCGAAGGCGTTGGGCATGTCGTTGTCGGCCACCGCGACCCGGGGCTTGGGCATGTCGGCCAGCGCGCAGAGCCGGTCAATGGTGCCGTGCAGCTGCGGGTACTGCTCGGGGGTGACCGGGTGGGCCCCCATCGCCCGTTCGGTGATCTTGTCGCTGAACCAGAACTGCGCGACGAACAGGCCGCCGGAGAGCAGCACGATCAGTGGCCAGGCGCCCTTGAGCAGCACGATCAACACACCCGTGAAGCCGACGTAGAGCAGCCCGATCAGGAACATCGTGGTGACCATCCGTCCGGTCAGACCACGGTCGGGAGCAAAGCGGGTGTGAGGGCCGGACGCCGACATATCTGCTCCTTCGTTACGCCGGGCTGTTTGTGTCAGTCCGGGTCGATATCGATGCTGCCACTTCGACCGTCGGCGGGCACCACCCCGACGGGGCGCGACACGTGATCCGTGCGGCATCCCGGGACAGGGCGTTCCTGCTGTCGGACCCGGGCCGTACACTGGCAGATACGGTTTTGGCACTCCTCAGTGCAGAGTGCCAGCCCAAGAACGGACAGTACCGGCAGCGCAGGACCTGGTACCTGAGACAACGCGCGAAGAGGGAGGTGCGTGCCATGTTCGACGAACCCGCGTCCGAGCCGCGTTCGACCGGTCGTGAGCCGGCAGCCGGCGAGCCGGCACACCCGGCGACCTCGCGCGCCGCCCGCCCGCCGGCCACCCGGCCGGCCCGGGCCGCCGCGCCCCGCGCCGCCGCCGGCCACGCGCTGGACGAGCGCAAGCTCTCCGTGCTGCGCGCGATCGTGCAGGACTACGTGGGCACCGAGGAGCCGGTCGGCTCCAAGGCCCTGGTGGAGCGGCACAACCTCGGCGTCTCGCCGGCCACCGTGCGCAACGACATGGCCACCCTCGAAGAGGACGGCTACATCCAGCAGCCGCACACCAGCGCCGGCCGGATCCCCACCGACAAGGGATACCGGCTTTTCGTCGACCGGCTGGCCGAGGTCAAGCCGATGAGCGCCCCCGAGCGCCGGGCGATCCGGCACTTCCTGGACGGCGCGGTCGACCTGGACGACGTGGTGGCCCGCACCGTGCGCCTGCTCGCCCAGCTGACCCGCCAGGTCGCGGTGGTCCAGTACCCCTCGCTGACCAGGTCGACGGTGCGTCACGTCGAGCTGGTGATGCTGGCCCCGACCAAGGTCATGCTGGTGCTGATCACCAACACCGGCCGGGTCGAGCAGCGCCTGGTCGACTGCCCCAGCCCGATCCGCGAGACCACCCTGGCCGACCTGCGGGCCCGGCTGAACGCGCTGGCCGGCGGGCGCCGGTTCCCCGACGTCCCGGCCCTGGTCGAGGACCTGCCGGCCTCGTTCGAACCGGCCGACCGCCCGATCGTCACCACCGTGCTCAGTACTCTGTTCGAGTCCCTGGTGGAGCAGAACGAGGAGCGGATCATGCTGGCCGGCACGGCCAACCTGACCCGCTTCGGCCACGACTTCCCGCTCAGCATCCAGCCGGTGCTGGAGGCGCTGGAGGAGCACGTGGTGCTGCTGCGGCTGCTCGGCGAGACCACCGACGGCGGAATGACCGTGCGGATCGGGCGCGAGAACGAGTACGAGGGCCTGAATTCCACCTCCGTGGTCTCGGTCGGCTACGGTTCGGGCGATGAGAGCGTGGCCAAACTCGGCGTGATCGGGCCGACCCGGATGGACTACCCCGGCACCATGGGGGCAGTACGGGCGGTGGCACGGTACGTGGGGCAGATCCTGGCCGAGTCGTAACACCACCGGCCTGCGGCAGTCCGCAGGCCGGGCACAGTCACAGCACTTCTAGAGGCGGAACAAGCGGAGCATTTGGTGGCCACGGACTACTACGCGGTACTCGGCGTCCGACGGGACGCGGGGCAGGACGAGATCAAGAAGGCGTTCCGACGCCTCGCCCGTGAACTGCACCCGGACGTCAACCCGGACCCGAAGACGCAGGAGCGGTTCAAGGAGATCAACGCCGCCTACGAGGTGCTCTCCGACCCGGCCAAGCGCCAGGTCTACGACCTCGGTGGCGACCCGCTCTCGCCGAACGGCGGTGGCGGCGCGGGCGGCTTCGGCGCGGGCGCGGCCGGCTTCGGCTTCTCCGACATCATGGACGCCTTCTTCGGCGCCGCCTCCGGCCAGCGTGGTCCGCGTTCGCGCACCCGCCGCGGCCAGGACGCGATGATCCGCCTGGAGATCACCCTGGAGGAGGCCGCCTTCGGCACCACCAAGGAACTCCAGGTCGACACCGCCGTCACCTGCACCACCTGCAACGGCGAGGGCGCGGCCCCCGGCACCACCGCGCAGACCTGTGACATGTGTCGCGGCAAGGGCGAGGTCTCCCAGGTCACCCGGTCCTTCCTGGGCCAGGTCATGACCTCCCGCCCGTGCCCGCAGTGCCAGGGCTTCGGCACCGTGGTCCCCACCCCCTGCCCCGAGTGTGCCGGCGACGGCCGGGTGCGGGCCCGCCGCACCCTCACGGTCAAGATCCCCGCCGGTGTCGACAACGGCACCCGGATCCAGCTGGCCGGCGAGGGCGAGGTCGGCCCGGGCGGCGGCCCGGCCGGCGACCTCTACGTGGAGATCGCCGAGACCGCGCACCCGACCTTCCAGCGCCGCGGCGACGACCTGCACTGCACCGTCACCATCCCGATGACGGCCGCCTCGCTCGGCACCCAGGTCCCGCTGCAGACCCTGGACGGCCTGGAGGAGGTCGACATCCGGCCCGGCACCCAGTCCGGCCAGTCGATCCCGCTGCACGGACGCGGTGTCACGCACCTGCGCGGCGGCGGCCGGGGCGACCTGATAGTGCATGTCGAGGTGCAGACGCCCACCAAGCTCGACCCCGAGCAGGAGGACCTGCTGCGCCGGCTGGCCGTGCTGCGCGGCGAGGAGCGGCCCTCGGGCCAGTTCGCGCCCGGGCAGCAGGGGCTGTTCTCCCGGTTGAAGGACGCCTTCAACGGCCGCTGACGCCTGCTCACCCACCTCCAGGAACCCAGGACGCTCCGCATGACCGCACCTGTCTTCGTCGTCGGAACCGACCGGCTGACCGCTGCCGCGCCCGGCGCGGTGGTCCGCCTCGACGGGCCCGAGGGCCGGCACGCGGCCGCGGTGAAGCGGCTGGAGGTGGGCGAGGCGGTCACCCTGACCGACGGCCTGGGCCTGGGCGGGCACGGCACCGTGAGCGCCCTGCACGGCAAGGACGCGCTCGAGGTCACGCTGGCCGAGCTGCGCGCCGAGCCCGCGCCCAGTCCGCGGATCACCGTGGTGCAGGCGCTGCCCAAGGGTGACCGGGGCGAGCTCGCGGTGGAGACCATGACCGAGGTCGGGGTGGACGTGGTGATCCCCTGGTCGGCCTCGCGCTGCATCACCCAGTGGAAGGGCGACCGGGGCGCTAAGGCGCTGGCCAAGTGGCGGGCCACCGCCCGGGAGGCCGGCAAGCAGGCCCGCCGACTGCGCTTCCCCGAGGTGCGCGAGCCGATGACCACCCGTCAACTGGCGCCGCTGCTGGCCGCCGCGGCCTTCGCTGCGGTGCTGCACGAGGAGGGCGCCGAGCCACTGGCCACCGCCGCCCTGCCGACCGACGGCGAGCTGGTGCTGATCGTCGGCCCCGAGGGCGGGGTCAGCCCCGAGGAGCTCGCCGCCTTCGCCGAGGCCGGCGCCAAGCCCTACCGCCTCGGTCCGTCGGTGCTGCGCACCTCCACGGCGGGCGTCGCGGCGGGCGCGCTGCTGCTCGGGCGGACCGGTCGCTGGTCCTGAGAATCGGTGGTCCCCACCACCCCGTCCTGCATAACCTGACGCGGTGACGGAAACCGAGAGCATCCCCGCGGGCGCCTACCTGCGCCATCCCCACCTGCACGGCGATCTGCTGACCTTCGTCGCCGAGGACGACGTCTGGCTCGCGCCGCTGGAGGGGGGTCGGGCCTGGCGGCTGACGGCCGACCGGGCACCGGTCTCCCACCCGCGCTTCTCGCCCGACGGGCGCACCATCGCCTGGACCTCCACCCGGGACGGTGCGGCCGAGGTGTACGCGGCCCCGGTGGACGGCGGCGAGGCCCGCCGGCTGACCCACTGGGGGGCCGCCACCCGGACCCTGCTGCGCGGCTGGACCCCGCAGGGCGAGCCGGTGGCGATCACCAGTGCGGGACAGCCGACCGCCCGTCAGGCCTGGGCCTTCGCGGTGCCGTTGGACGGCGGCGAGCCGCGCCGGCTGCCCTACGGCCCGGTCGGTGGCCTGGCCTTCGAGCCGCACCGGGACCGGGTGCTGCTGCTCTCCGCGTACAGCCTGGAGCCGGCCCGCTGGAAGCGCTACCGCGGCGGCACCGCCGGCAAGCTCTGGATCGGCGAGACCGGCGGCGAGTTCGCCCGGCTTCACACCGAGCTCGACGGCAACATCGAGTCCGTGATGTGGGTGGGCGAGAGGATCGCCTTCCTGTCCGACCACGAGGGCACCGGCCGGCTCTACTCCAGCCTCCCCGACGGCTCCGACCTGCGCGCCCACACCGAGCCCGGAGACTTCTACGCCCGCAACGCCGCCACCGACGGCACCCGGGTGGTCTGGCACAGCGGTGGCGGGCTCTGGCTGCTGGACAGCCTCGACGGCCACGCCAGGCCCCGCCCGCTGGACATCCGGCCGGCCGGCCCGCGCACCGGCCGCCGCCCGTACCCGCTGCCCGCCGCCGGCCGGCTGGAGTCGGCCGCCCCGGACGCCACCGGCCGCGCCGTGGCCGCCGTGGTGCGCGGCACCGTGCACTGGCTGACCCACCGCGAGGGCCCGGCCCGGGTGCTGGAGGAGACACCCGGGGTACGGGCCCGGCTGGCCCGAGTGGTCCCGCCGGCCGACGAGGACGGCGCCCAGGGCGTGGTCTGGGTGACCGACGCCGAGGGCGAGGACGCCCTGGAGTACGCCCCCGACGCGCTCGGCACCGAGCGTCGCCGGCTCGCCGCCGGGCAGCTCGGCCGGGTGCTCTCCCTGGTGGTGGCGCCCGACGGCAAGCAGCTGGCGATCGCCGCGCACGACGGCCGGGTGCTGCTGGTGACCCTGGCCGACGGCGCCGTCCGCGAGCTGGCGCGCAGTCAGGACGGCGAGGTCAGCGGCCTGGTCTTCGCGCCCGCCTCGGACTGGCTGGCCTGGTCGCAGCCGACCTTGGGCCCCTGGTCACTGCGCCAGATCATGCTGGCCGAGCCGGCCACCGGGACCGTCACCGAGGCCACCCAGCAGCGCTTCGTGGACAGCGCGCCCGCCTTCACCGCCGACGGCAAGCACCTGGCCTTCCTGTCGCTGCGCAACTTCGACCCGGTCTACGACGCGCACAGCTTCGACCTGGGCTTCCCCACCGGCGCCCGCCCCTACCTGATCACGCTGGCCGCCGACACCCCGTCGCCGTTCGGCCCGCAGCGCGGTGGCCGGCCGGTGGACGGCGCCGAGGAGAAGGAGGAGGAGAAGCCGAAGCCGACCGCGGAGGGCGAGGAAGCGGAGGCCGACGCGGACGCGGCGGAGCAGCCCCCGGCCGGCACCACCGTCGACCTCACCGGCCTGGCGGACCGGATCGTCCCGTTCCCGGTCGAGGGCGGCCGGTTCGGCACCCTGCGGGCGGCCAAGGACGGCCTGCTGTGGACCAGGTACCCGGTGGTCGGCGAACTCGGCGACGACGCCGCCACCCCGGACGACGAACGGCCGGGCCCGGTGCTGGAACGCTTCGACCTGCGCAAGTTGCGGGCCGAACAACTGCTGGACAGCCTGGACTCCTTCCAGGTCAGCGGCGACGGCAGCCGGCTGGCCGTGCTGGACGGCGGCGAGCTGCGGATCGTCCCGGCCGACCGCAAGGCCGGCGAGGAGGACGAGGTCCGGGTCGACCTGGCCCGGCTGCGGGTCACCGTGGACCCGGCGGCCGAGTGGCGGCAGATGTTCGACGAGAACGGTCGCCTGATGCGCGACAACTTCTGGCGGGCCGACCTGGGCGGCTTCGACTGGGCCGGCGCACTGGCCCGCTACCGCCCGCTGGTCGAGCGGCTCGGCTCGCACGACGACCTGGTCGACCTGCTCTGGGAGGTGGTCGGCGAGCTGGGCACCTCGCACGCCTACGTCTCGCCGCCCGGGCGCGGCTCGGCCGCCGCCCGCCCGCTCGGCCGGCTCGGCGCCGACCTGCTGCGCGAGGGCGAGGAATGGCGGATCGCCCGGATCCTGCCCGGCGAGTCCTCCGACCCGAGGGCCCGCTCGCCGCTGGCCGCCCCCGGTGTGGCGGTGCGTCCGGGCGACGTGCTGCTGGCCGTCGACGGCCGGCCGGTCGACCCGGTCACCGGCCCGGCCCCGCTGCTGGCCGGCACCGCCGGGCAGCCGGTGGAACTGACCGTCCGGCACGCCGACGGCACGGTGCGCCACCCGGTGGCGGTGCCGCTGGCCGACGACGAGCCGCTGCGCTACCACGACTGGGTGCGCGGGCGCCGGGCCGCGGTCCGCGAGCTGTCCGGCGGCCGGCTCGGCTACCTGCACATCCCCGACATGATGAGCGCCGGCTGGGCCCAGTTCCACCGCGACCTGCGGGTGGAGATGGCCAAGGAGGGCCTGCTGGTCGACCTGCGGGAGAACCGCGGCGGCCACACCTCGCAGCTGATCGTGGAGAAGCTGGCCCGTCGGATCGTCGGCTGGGGCATGGGTCGCGACCTGGCCACCTTCGACCCGTACCCGGGCGACGCCCCGCGCGGCCCGGTGGTGGCGCTGGCCGACGAGCACGCCGGCTCGGACGGCGACATCGTCAACGCTGCGATCCAGGCGCTGGGCATCGGCCCGGTGGTCGGCACCCGCACCTGGGGCGGGGTGATCGGCATCGACGGCCGCTACAGCCTGGTCGACGGCACCGCCGTCACCCAGCCCAAGTACGCGACCTGGCTGGAGGGCTACGGCTGGGGCGTGGAGAACCGCGGGGTCACCCCGGACGTCGAGGTGCCGATCGCGCCGCACCACTGGGCGGCGGGGGAGGACCCGCAGCTGGGCACGGCGGTCCGGATCGCGCTCGACGCGCTGGTGGCCACCCCGGCCAAGACCCCGCCGTCCCTTCCGTAACAGGGCTACTGGTCCGGTAGGTTGGCGGGACGTCAGCACGTGCCCGCCAACCTACTCGGAGACTGTCCCGCCATGGCCGACCAGCGCGATCCCGACTGCCTCTTCTGCAAGATCGTCACCGGTGACATCCCGGCCACCGTGGTCCGCGAGACCGAGCGCACCCTGGCGTTCCGCGACATCAAGCCGCAGGCGCCCACCCACGTGCTGGTGATCCCCAAGGACCACTACCCGAACGCCGCCACGCTGGCCGCCGCGGACGCCGAGCTGACCGCCGCCGTCCTCTCCGAGGCCGCCGGGGTGGCCGCGGACGAGCACATCGCCGAGTCCGGCTACCGGCTGATCTTCAACACCGGCGCGGCCGCCGGCCAGACCGTCTTCCACGCTCACGTGCACGTGCTCGGCGGCGAGCAGTTCCACGAGGGCCTGGTTTGAGCCCCGATGTCCGCCCGTGAACTCGTCGTCCTCGGCACGGCCAGCCAGGTGCCGACCCGGCACCGCAACCACAACGGCTACCTGCTGCGCTGGGACGGCGAGGGCCTGCTCTTCGACCCGGGCGAGGGCACCCAGCGGCAGATGCTGCACGCCGGGGTCTCGGCCACCGACCTGACCCGGATCTGCGTCACGCACTTCCACGGCGACCACAGCCTCGGCCTGGCCGGGGTGGTCCAGCGGATCAACCTGGACCGGGTCCCGCACCCGGTGCACGCCTACTACCCGGCCAGCGGCCAGGTCTTCTTCGACCGGCTGCGCGCGGCCACCGCCTTCCACGAGACGGCCGAGCTGCGCCCGCACCCGATCGGCGAACCGGGCGTCCTGGAGGCGACGGGCGCGCCCTTCACCCTGGAGGCCGTCCGGCTCTCGCACCCCGTGGAGGCCTTCGGCTACCGGCTGACCGAGCCCGACGGGCAGCGCCTGCTGCCCGCGAAGCTGGCCGCGCTCGGCCTGCGCGGCCCGGCGGTGGGGCGGCTGCAGCGCGAGGGCCGGATCGAGCTGGACGGGCGCACCGTGACCCTGGCCGAGGTCAGCGAGGCGCGGCGCGGCCAGCGCTTCGCCTTCGTGATGGACACCCGGCTCTGCCCGGGCGTCGAGCAACTGGCCGAGGGCGCCGACCTGCTGGTCATCGAGGCCACCTTCCTGGAGGCCGACGCCCACCTCGCGGCCGAGCACGGGCACCTCACCGCCGCCCAGGCGGCCCGGGCGGCCGCCGCGGCGGGTGTCCGCACGCTCGTGCTGACCCACTTCTCGCAGCGCTACCCGGACCTGTCCGGCCACCTCGCCGAGGCCCGGGCGCAGTTCGACGGCGAACTGGTGGTCGCCGAGGACCTGGCCCGGATCCCGGTACCGCCGAGGCGGCCGTGAGCGTCGCGGTGAAAAGCACTGGCATCACTCGTGACAGTGCCGCACCATCAATCGGGCCGCGCCACAGCGAACACCTGCGCGGCGTACCCTGGTGACCCCGGAACCGACCGAGCGGCACCCCGAGACACGGATGGGATGAGGCAGGCCAAGCGCCGACCCATGAGCGAACCGATGAGTGACACCGCACAGACCAGCGCCCAGGGCGGCGACGGCTTCAGCGCCCGGATCGTGATCCCCGAGAAGCACCCGATGGTCACCCTGCTCGGTGCCACCGACTCGCTCCTGCGGGTGATCGAGCGCTCCTTCCCCGACACCGACATCCACGTCCGGGGCAACGAGGTCACCGCGACCGGTGACCGCGCCGACATCGCCCTGGTCGAGCAGCTGTTCAGCGAGATGATGCTGGTGCTGCGCACCGGCCAGCCGCTGACCGAGGACGCCGTCGAGCGTTCCATCGCGATGCTGAAGAAAGCCGCCGCGGACCCGAACGGCGCCGGACAGAGCCCGTCGGCGGTCTTCACCGCCAGCATCCTGTCCAACCGGGGCCGCACCATCCGCCCCAAGACGGTCAACCAGAAGAACTACGTCGACGCGATCGACCGGCACACCATCACCTTCGGCATCGGCCCGGCCGGTACCGGCAAGACCTACCTGGCGATGGCCAAGGCCGTGCAGGCGCTGCAGGCCAAGGAGGTCAACCGGATCATCCTGACCCGCCCGGCGGTGGAGGCCGGCGAGCGGCTCGGGTTCCTGCCCGGCACCCTCTACGAGAAGATCGACCCGTACCTGCGCCCGCTGTACGACGCGCTGCACGACATGATGGATCCCGACTCGATCCCGCGGCTGATGGCCGCCGGCACCATCGAGGTGGCCCCGCTGGCGTACATGCGCGGCCGCACCCTGAACGACGCGTTCATCATCCTGGACGAGGCGCAGAACACCTCGCCCGAGCAGATCAAGATGTTCCTGACCCGCCTGGGCTTCAACTCCAAGGTGGTGGTGACGGGTGACACCACCCAGATCGACCTGCCGAGCGGTACCCGCAGCGGCCTCAAGGTGGTCCAGGAGATCCTGGCCGACGTCCCCGACATCCACTTCTCGCTGCTGACCAGCACCGACGTGGTCCGCCACAAGCTGGTCGGCCGGATCGTGGACGCCTACGAGCGCTGGGACGCCGAGAACAACGACGACACCGGCCCGGCCCCGCGCAAGGGCGCCCCTCGTGGCCCGCGCACCCGTGCCCCCCGCCAGCCCCATCGCACCGAAAGCTGAGTAACCACCGCTCCATGTCCATCGACATCGCCAACGAGTCCGGCTGGGAGGCCGACGAGGAGTCCATCCTCGACGTCGCCCGCTTCGCCCTCGACAAGATGCGGATCCACCCGCTGTCCGAACTGTCCGTGATCCTGGTCGACAGCGAGGCGATGGAGCAGCTGCACATCCAGTGGATGGACCTGCCAGGTCCCACCGACGTGATGTCCTTCCCGATGGACGAGCTGCGTCCGGGCAAGGAGGGCGAGGAGCTGCCGCAGGGCCTGCTCGGCGACATCGTGCTCTGCCCGGAGGTGGCCAAGGCCCAGGGCCTGGCCGCTCCCTCCAAGCACTCGATGGACGAGGAGCTGCAGCTGCTCACCGTCCACGGGGTGCTGCACGTGCTCGGCTACGACCACGAGGAGCCGGAGGAGGAGCAGCAGATGTTCGCCCTCCAGAAGCGGATCCTCGACGACTGGCGGGCCGGTCGCGGGCTGTCGGGGATCTCCCCGGCCCCCACGACCCACTGAACCGATGACCGGTAACAGTACGAGTTTCCTGGTCGGGGCCTTCCTGCTGGTCATGCTCGGCTGGCTGGCGGCCTGTGCGGAGGCCGGGATCTCCCGGGTCTCCCGGTTCCGCGCCGAGGAGGCCGTGCGCAACGGCCGCCGCGGCGCGGACCGGCTGCTGACCCTGGCCTCCGACCCGATCCGCTACCTCAACCTGGCCACCCTGATCCGGGTGGCCAGCGAGATGGCGGCGGCGGTGCTGGTCACCGTGGTCTGCGTGCGCAACCTGGAGCAGGCCTGGCAGGCGGTGCTGCTGGCGATCGGCGTGATGGTGCTGGTCTCCTACGTGGCGGTCGGCGTCTCGCCGCGCACCATCGGCCGCCAGCACCCGCTGACCACCGCGACCGCCGCCTCCTTCGTGCTGCTGCCGCTGGCCCGGATCCTCGGCCCGATCCCGCGGCTGCTGATCCTGCTCGGCAACGCGCTCACCCCCGGCAAGGGCTACCGCGAGGGCCCGTTCGCCTCCGAGGCGGAGCTGCGCGCGCTGGTCGACCTGGCCGAGAAGGACGACCTGATCGAGGACGAGGAGCGCCGGATGGTGCACTCGGTCTTCGAGCTGGGCGACACCATCGTGCGCGAGGTGATGGTGCCGCGCACCGACCTGGTGATGATCGAACGGCACAAGACGGTCCGTCAGGCGCTCACCCTGGCGCTGCGCTCCGGCTTCTCCCGGATCCCGGTGGTCGGGGACAACGAGGACGACGTGGTCGGCATCGTCTACCTCAAGGACCTGGTCCGGCTCACCCACATCAACCGCGAGGCGGAAGCCGAGCAGGTGGACACGGTGATGCGCCCGGCGGTCTTCATCCCCGACAGCAAGCCGGCCGGCGACCTGCTGCGCGAGATGCAGCAGATGCGCTCGCACGTGGCGATCGTGATCGACGAGTACGGCGGCACGGCCGGGCTGGTCACCATCGAGGACATCCTGGAGGAGATCGTCGGCGAGATCACCGACGAGTACGACCGGGAGATCGCGCCGGTGGAGGACCTCGGCGACGGCTCCTACCGGATCACCGCCCGGCTGCTGGTCGAGGACCTGGGCGAGCTGTTCGGCATCGAGCTGGTGGACGAGGACGTCGAGACGGTCGGCGGGCTGCTCGCCAAGTGCCTCGGTCGGGTGCCGATCCCCGGCTCGGCCTGCGAACTCCCGCTGCCCGAGGAGGGTTCGCCGAAGCTGGCCGGGATCCGGCTGGTCGCGGAGAGCTCGGCCGGGCGACGGAACCGGATCGGGACGGTGGTGGCCAGCCCGGTGCCGCGGACCGTGGACGAAGCCGAGCCGGGCGAGTAGACGGAGGCGCGGTCGGGCGGGCGGAGGCTGAGCCGGGCGGGCGGACGAGGCTGAGCCGGGCAGGCGGCGCGTCGTATGCTCAGGCCTCATGAGTGACCTTGACCCGGAAGACCAGAAGATCATCACCCTGGCGCGTTCGGCCCGCGCCCGCAACGGTGTGCCCGAGGGTGCGGCGGTCCGCGACGAGACCGGCCGCACCTATGTGGCCGGCTCGGTCGAGTTGCCCTCGCTCGCGCTGACCGCGGTGCAGACCGCAGTTGCGATGGCCAAGGCCAGTGGCGCCAAGGGGCTGGAGGCGGCGGCCGTGGTGACCGAGGGGGCGGAGCCGAACCCGGTCGACCTCGCGGCGGTGCGCGACCTCGGCGGTCCGGGCACTCCGCTGCTGATCGCCGGTCCGGACGGGGTGCTGCGCGAGCGCGTCGAGGCATAGGGCGGCGCTGGGGCTTCGGCCGACGGGCATCGGGCGGCGGGCTTCGGCCCGGGGAGTGCGGTCGGATAATCTCACTCTCTATGGGGGTTCTGGCGTTCTTCGCGGCGTTGCTGACTGTGGTGATGTCCTTCGGGCGCTGGCACGAGACGCACTCGCCGCTCTGGCTGGCGGTGTCCATCGCGTTGCTGGTGCTCACCCTGGTCGGCGGGCTGTTCGGGCGGGGCAAGTGAGCGCTGTCCGGGTGCGGTGAGTGAGCGCTGGCCGGTCCGGCTCGGGCGATCAGGGAGAATGGTGCGCATGAGCGACACCTCAACCGCCCCGGCGGCCCCCTACCGATCAGGCTTCGCGTGTTTCGTCGGCCGCCCCAACGCGGGCAAGTCGACCCTGACCAACGCCCTGGTGGGGACCAAGGTCGCGATCACCTCCGACCGCCCGCAGACCACCCGGCACACCGTGCGCGGCATCGTGCACCGCCCCGACGCCCAGCTCGTCCTGGTCGACACCCCCGGCCTGCACAAGCCGCGCACCCTGCTCGGCGAGCGGCTCAACGACCTGGTCCGCTCCACCTGGGCGGAGGTCGACGTGATCGGCTTCTGCCTGCCCGCCGACCAGAAGCTCGGCCCCGGCGACAAGTTCATCGCCAAGGAACTGGCCGAGATCAAGAAGACCCCCAAGGTGGCCCTGGTCACCAAGACCGACCTGGTCGACTCCAAGCGCCTCGCCGAGCAGCTGATCGCCGTCCACCAGCTGGGCGTGGAGCTGGGCATCGAGTGGGCGGAGATCATCCCGGTCTCGGCCGTCGGCGACCAGCAGGTCGGCCTGGTCGCCGAGCTGCTCACCAAGCTGCTCCCGAAGGGCCAGCCGCTCTACCCGGACGGCGACCTGACCGACGAGCCCGAGCAGATCATGGTCGCCGAGCTGATCCGCGAGGCCGCGCTGGAGGGCGTGCGCGACGAGCTGCCGCACTCGCTGGCCGTGGTGGTCGAGGAGATGATCCCGCGCGAGGACCGCCCGGCCGACCGGCCGCTGCTGGACATCCACGCCAACGTCTACATCGAGCGGCAGAGCCAGAAGGCCATCGTGATCGGCGCCAAGGGTGCCCGGCTGAAGCACGTCGGCACCACGGCGCGCAAGCACATCGAGGCGCTGCTCGGCACGCCGGTCTACCTGGACCTGCACGTCAAGGTCGCCAAGGACTGGCAGCGTGACCCCAAGCAGCTGCGCAAGCTGGGGTTCTGACGCTTCTCCGATGCACCGTCAGGACGAGTCCCGGGGGACCAGCGTGACCTCCAGCAGGTTGCCGGTCACCGGGGCCGGTCCGCCGACGGTGACCAACCGGTCCACCAGGTCGGCCAGTTCGTCGCCCGGCGGGAGCGACATGTGGACCGTGCTGAGCCGCGGGCGGAGCAGCCGGCCGAGCAGCAGGTCGTCCGCGCCGACCAGTGCGATCCGCTCGGGGACCGGCACGCCCGCGTCCTGCAGGGCGCGCATCAGCAGCATCGCGTACTCGTCGTTGGAACACGCCGTCGAGGTCGAGCTCCTGCTCGCCCACCCGGCCACCGGCGGTGTCGTTCAGCACGAACGACACCGTCGCGCGCGAGCAGCCGGCCAGCCGGGCGACGTCGGCACTGGTGGGGGGCTGGGCGGGAGCGGGGGCGGCCGGGCGCCCCGGGTTGCTGCTCATCGCATCGAATCCTGCCACGAGTTCTTACACGTGTAAGCGCCGATCCCGTCATGGCCTGACCCGGCTAGCGCTGCAGGTGCACCTGGACCACCGCGTACCGTCCGCTGGTCCGCCAGGGCTCGCCGGTCGCGTCGAGTTCGGCCACCTCGGCCGGCGTGAGGCCGACGATCACGTCCGACTTGAGCGTCCGCAGGGCGGCCACCGGTGACGGGAAGTGGTCCACCACCTCGGCGAACGGTGTGGTCGGCGGCCACAGTCGGTCGCCCACCACACGGCGGTAGTTGAGGTCGCCCTTGAGGATTGTCATCGTGACCCCGTCGAACTGGGCCCGGAGGTCGGCGGGGAGCTGCCGGAACGGCAGCGGGGCGCAGAAGAACGGGTGGGTGCGGACCGCGAGTCGACCCGTACCCAGGGCCGACCGGAGCCGTCGGCCGATGACGGCGGCCGCCTGCTCGGGCGCGGTGCGCAGGCGCTCCACCGTACTGATCAGATCCGTCATGGTGGCGTCGGAGACGAAGTAGGGCTGCGGCTTCACCCAGAGGACAGCCTGCGCGGCCAACCCACTGGTCAGGAGGTGGTCGAGCAGCACCAGGTCCGGCAGCAGCTCGCGGCCCGCGTTGTCCGCGACCAGGCAGACCCGCCCGCCCCGCGCCCGCTCCAGCTCGGCCCAGAGCGTCGAACTGTCGTCGGCGATCAGCCCCGAGGACGCGTCGGCCGCCGCCTCGGCGGTGAGCTGAAAGCTCAGGTCCGCGCGGTTGCCCCACAGCGCGGAGGACAGCAGTGCCGCTTCCCGTTCCGTCTTCTTCAGCCCGCCGAGTCCGCCGAGCGCCGCGAGTTCCTCGTCCACCGCCGCGCTCGCCAACTCGGCGCTCTTGAACGGCGCGAACGGGTCGATCCCCTGCCAGACCCCCGGCCGGAAGTAGCCCGTGGCCTCCAGCAGCCGCCGGTAGAAGTAGCCCTCCGCCCAGAGGAACGGCGCCCGGCCCCACGCCGCCCCCCACAACCCCTGCCCCCACTCCAGCCACTGCGCGTGGTCGTGAGCCGCCGCCCCCAGCGGCTCCAGCACCCCGCTGGTGCTCTCCACCAGCAGTCGCTCGATGGCTGCCCGCTCCCCGGGACCGTAAGGCAGCGCATCGAGCACCCGCCGGACGAGCTCCGGGTGCCGCTCATGGAAGACACCCCAGGCGAAGGAGCCGGGCTCGTCGATACGGATCACGGGAGCGGTGGGCACGGGCGAGTTCGTCTCTCTCGGGAGTAGCCGGTCCAGATCTGCGGTGAGCGACTGGAGGGTGGGGCTCAGCACCCGCCCGCGCCCCGCGCAAGCCGAGACCCGCGCAAGCCGAGACCCGCGCAAGCCGAGACCCGCGCAGGCCGGGCCTCGCGGGTGCGCTATCCCGGGAAGGCCAGTCGCCCCGGCGGGGGCAGCGTGGTCCCCTGGTGCAGCACCAGGGAGATCAGCTCCCGCTGCGAGTCCGTGAGGTTCGGGTCGGCGCAGTGCACCGTGCGGCCGTCCACCGTGATCGAGTAGTGGTAGCCGTCCGGCACCCCGTACGCACGGGTGCGCGAGGCCCCCGCGACCGCCTCGCGGGCCAGCGCGTGCACATGCGGCGCGTCGATCCGCGCCGCGGTGTCCAGCTCGGCCCGCGTGGTGCGTCCGGCGAAGCCGCCGGTCCTGGTCACCTCTATACGCATGGTTGCCAGTCTGCTACGGAGTGCGCCAGGACGGGGGGATTTCTCCCACAACGGTTGATTGTGGAACAACTACGTGTACTCACGGACGGTTGCTCGAAGGCTTCGACGCCTACTGGACGACCAGGCCGACCTGCTTCCAGGCGCCGGCCACCGCTTCCGTCACCGGCCCGTCGCCGAACCGGGACCGGGCGGCGGCCATGGTGGCCCGGGCGAAGGCGGTGAAGTCCGCGTCGGGCCGCAGCGTGCCGCAGGTGAGCGTGTCGTACCAGATCCGCCCGGCCCGTTCCCAGGCCGCGCCGCCGAGTTCGACCGCGAGCAGGTAGAACGCCCGGTTGGGGATCCCGGAGTTGATGTGCACGCCGCCCTCGTCCTCGGTGGTCTGCACATAGCGGTCCATCGAGGCGGGTTGCGGGTCGCGGCCCAGGCGCGGGTCGTCGTAGGCGGTGCCGGGCGCCTTCATGGAGCGCAGCGCGGTGCCCCTGATCCCCGGGCCGAGCAGGCCGGCGCCGATCAACCAGTCGGCGTCCGCGGCCTGTTGGCCGAGCGCGTACTGCTTGACCAGGGTGCCGAAGACGTCCGCGACCGACTCGTTGAGCGCCCCGGACTGCCCGTGGTACTCCAGCGCGGCGCTGTACTGGACCACTCCGTGGGTCAGTTCGTGGCCGATCACGTCCACGCAGCCGGTGAAGTCGCCGAAGACGATTCCGTCGCCGTCGCCGAAGACCATCCGGTGGCCGTCCCAGAAGGCGTTGTCGTACTTCTGCCCGTAGTGCACGGAGGCCTGCAGCGGCAGGCCTTCGCCGTCCACCGAGCGGCGGCCGTAGACCTCGAGCAGCAGCGCGAGGGTGGCGCCGAGGCCGTCGTAGGCGCGGTTGACGGCCGGGTCGGCGGTCGGCGGGCCGCCCTCGGTGCGCACGGTCCGCCCGGGCAGGTGCTGGGTGTGGCCGGCGTCCGCGATGGTTCGCCCGGGACGGCCGACGGGGGTGGCGGCGCGCAGCCGCAGGGCGTCGGCGCGGGCCGTGCGCAGGGCCGCGTCGGTCTCCAGCGAGCGGCGCGCGGACTCGATGCCGGATTCGGCCAGCCGGTCCAGCAGGTATGGCGGAATGATGGTGCAGAGCTGCGTCATGGCGCCCAGCGTCACGGATCGGTGGCCTGCTGTCACGCAGGAGCCGTCTCAAGGGGTGGAAATGTCGCGCCGCTCACTTCGGCGTCGGGGGCCGCTGGGTTACGCTAGCTCCATCATGCGTTACGGGCTGCTTCTTCTTAGCTGCCGCGGCGAGGGCCTGTAAGACCATTCGGAGGCCGGCTCCCTCGCCGCGGGGTCTGTGCTGTGCGCATTTCAGCGTTGTTGTGCGCCTTTGCACGAGTCGGCCCGTCGGGTGATTTCACCCCGACCAGCCCGCATCCGAAGAGAGCCGAGAGACTCACCCATGACTGAGCAGTCTTCCGTCGCCCGTGCCTTCATCGAGCGTCCGACGCCGATCACCGCGGCCTCCGTGCAGCAGAAGCCGTCCGGGATGCCGTTCCAGCGGTACATCCCGTTCGGCACCGTGGACCTGCCGGACCGGACCTGGCCCAGCCAGGTGATCACCAAGGCGCCGCGCTGGCTCTCCACGGACCTGCGGGACGGCAACCAGGCGCTGATCGACCCGATGTCGCCGGCCCGCAAGCGCAAGATGTTCGACCTGCTGGTGAAGATGGGCTACAAGGAGATCGAGGTCGGCTTCCCGTCCTCCGGGGCCACCGACTTCGACTTCGTCCGCTCGCTGATCACCGAGGGCGCGATCCCCGAGGACGTCACCATCTCGGTGCTGACCCAGGCCCGCGAGGACCTGATCGAGCGCACCGTTGAGTCGCTGGTCGGCGCCCCGCGCGCGACCGTGCACCTGTACAACGCGACCTCGCCGCTGTTCCGCCGGGTGGTGTTCCGGGGCAGCAAGGCCGACATCAAGCAGATCGCGGTGGACGGCACCCGGCTGGTCATGGAGTACGCCGAGAAGCTGCTGGGCGAGGAGACGGTCTTCGGCTACCAGTACTCGCCGGAGATCTTCATCGACACCGAGCTGGACTTCGCCCTGGACGTCTGCGAGGGCGTGATGGACGTCTGGCAGCCCGGCGAGGGCCGCGAGATCATCCTGAACCTGCCCACCACGGTGGAGCGTTCGACGCCCAACGTGTACGCGGACAAGATCGAGTGGATGTCGCGCAACCTGTCGCGCCGTCAGTTCGTCGCGCTGTCCACCCACCCGCACAACGACCGGGGCACCGGCGTGGCCTCGGCCGAGCTGGCCGTGATGGCCGGCGCCGACCGGGTCGAGGGGTGTCTGTTCGGGCAGGGTGAGCGGACCGGCAACCTGGACCTGGTCAACGTCGGGATGAACCTGTTCTCGCAGGGCGTCGACCCGATGATCGACTTCTCGAACATCGACGACATCCGCCGTACCTACGAGTACTGCAACCAGATGAACGTCCCCGAGCGCCACCCCTACGCCGGCGACCTGGTGTACACCTCCTTCTCCGGCTCGCACCAGGACGCGATCAAGAAGGGCTTCGACGCGCTGGAGGCGGACGCGGCGGCGGCCGGCGTGCCGGTGGGCGAGTACACCTGGGGCGTGCCGTACCTGCCGATCGACCCGAAGGACGTGGGCCGCTCGTACGAGGCGGTCATCCGGGTCAACTCGCAGTCCGGCAAGGGCGGCATCGCCTACGTGCTGAAGAACGACCACAAGCTGGACCTGCCGCGCCGGATGCAGATCGAGTTCTCGAAGATCATCCAGGCCAAGACCGACGCCGAGGGCGGCGAGGTCACCCCCGCCGACATCTGGGCGGTCTTCCAGGACGAGTACCTGCCCACCCCGGCGAACCCGTGGGGCCGGCTGTCGCTGCGCGAGCAGCAGAGCCTGACCACCGAGGACGGGCGCGACGCGCTGTCGGTGGCGGTTCTGCTGGACGGCGCCGAGACCGTGCTGACCGGTTCCGGCAACGGCCCGGTCTCCGCCTTCACCGACGCGCTGGCCGGCATCGGCGTCGACGTACGCGTGCTGGACTACGCCGAGCACGCGCTGAGCGAGGGCGGCGACGCCCAGGCCGCCGCCTATGTCGAGTGCGCCGTCGGCGACCAGGTGCTGTGGGGCGTGGGCATCGACGCCAACACCGTCCGGGCTTCGCTGAAGGCCATCATCAGCGCCGTCAACCGAACCGCTCGCAGGTAACTCCCAGGTGTGGCCCAGGATGCATCCAGATGTGTCCTGGGCCACATTTTTCTGTTCCTGCACTCGTTCGGGGTGCTGACACCCGCAGGCAACCGTGGCACCATCGGTGGACCGGAAACGGGGGTCGGTGGGACGACCCGCGGCGCCGGTCGCGTGACCTGCCCGTCGTCGTGCAGGCCGCCTGCCAGGTGTTGGGGAGTTGGCGCCGTGACACGGTTGTGGGGTGTTCGCCCGAGGTGGCGGACGGATGTGCTCGGCGACTTCTTCTGCCCAGGCTGTGGCGGGGACCGCAACTACCGTCGGCAGCACGGTCGGCGGTGGCTGCGGTTGTTCGAGCTCCCGGTGCTGCCGCTGGGCGGCGTGCCGAGCAGCGTGCAGTGCACCAACTGCCGCGGCCGGTACGGCGTGGAGAGCCTGGAGCAGCCCACCAGCGTGCGGCTGACCGGAATGCTGCGGGACGCGCAGTACATCATCGCGCTGACCATGCTCGCGGCCGGCGGGGTCGGCTCCGCTCCGGCCCGCGCCGAGGCCTGCGAGCTGATCCGCACCGCCGGCTTCGAGGACTGCGGCGAGGCCCAGGTGCTGGCGGCGCTCGCCGCGCTCTGCGGCTTCGGCGAGGACGAGCCCTTCGACGGGCACGGCGTCGGCCGCGGGCTGGCCGTCGAACTGCACGCCGCACTGGAGCCGTTGGCTCCGCACCTGGCCCAGCAGGGCCGCGAGCGGCTGGTGCTGCAGGGCGCCTGGATCGCGCTGGCCGACGGCCGGTACCTGCCGCAGGAGCGCGAGGCGCTGGTGGTCGTGGGCAGCTGCCTGCGACTGGGGGAGGACACGGTGGGCCGGCTGCTGGAGGCCGCCACCCGCACCCCGCACTGACCTCGCTCCCTTCCCCCGAACTGGGCCCGACCCCCCTCCGGGCCCGCCGTGTCCCGCACCGGCTCCCCCCGTACAAGCCCGGTGCGGGTACACGGCTGTCCGGGCCGGCCACGAGGTACGGGACAATGGCTGCATGAGCCTGATCCGTGACGACGGCGTCGTCCTGCGCGCGCAGAAGCTCGGCGAGGCCGACCGGATCATCACCCTGCTCACCCGCCAGCACGGCAAGGTCCGCGCGGTGGCCCGGGGGGTGCGCAAGACCAAGTCCAAGTTCGGCGCCCGGCTGGAGCCGTTCTCCCATGTGGACGTGCAGTTCTTCAGCCGGGGCAGCGAGCTGGTCGGCCGCTCGCTGCCGCTCTGCACCCAGGTGGAGACCATCGCCCCGTACGGCGGCGGCATCGTCACCGACTACGGCCGCTACACCGCCGGCACCGCGATGCTGGAGACGGCGGAACGTTTCGCCGAGAACGAGGGCGAGCCCGCCGTCCAGCAGTACCTGCTGCTGGTCGGGGCGCTGCGCACGCTGGCCGCCGGCACCCACGCGTCGCACCTGGTGCTGGACGCCTTCCTGCTGCGCTCGCTCGCGGTCAACGGCTACGGCGCGAGCTTCACCGACTGCGCCAAGTGCGGCCTCGAAGGCCCCAACCGGTTCTTCTCGCTGCAGGCCGGCGGCGTGCTCTGCACGGACTGCCGGGTTCCCGGATGTGCCGTACCCTCCCCTGAGACACTGGTTCTGCTCGGCGCCCTGCTGTCCGGAGACTGGCAGACTGCGGACGCCTGCGAACCCCGCTACTGGCGGGAGGGCAGCGGTCTGGTGGCCGCCTACCTGCAGTGGCACCTGGAGCGGGGTATCCGTTCGATGAGATACGTGGAGAAGTGAGCATGGCAGCGCGACGGCTCTTCGGTGGCAGCAAGCAGCGCGAGTACGCGGCCCCGTCCCCGCACCCGAGCGGCGCCCAGCCGCCGAAGATCCCCGGTGAGCTGGTCCCCGCCCATGTCGCGATCGTGATGGACGGCAACGGCCGCTGGGCCAAGGAGCGCGGCCTGCCCCGCACCGAGGGCCACAAGATCGGCGAGAGCGTCGTGCTGGACGTGATGAGGGGCGCCATCGAGCTGGGCGTCAAGAACATCTCGCTCTACGCCTTCTCCACCGAGAACTGGAAGCGTTCCCCGGATGAGGTGAAGTTCCTGATGAACTTCAACCGGGACGTGATCCGCCGCCGCCGGGACGAGCTGGACGCGATGGGCGTGCGGATCCGCTGGGCCGGCCGGATGCCGAAGCTGTGGAAGAGCGTGGTCCAGGAACTCAAGGTGGCCGAGGAGCAGACCAAGGACAACGACGCGGTCACCCTCTACATGTGCGTCAACTACGGCGGCCGGGCCGAGGTCGCGGACGCCGCCGCGGCGATCGCCGCCGATGTCGCGTCCGGCAAGCTGGACCCGAAGAAGGTCAACGAGAAGACCCTCTCCAAGTACATGTACCACCCGGACATGCCGGACGTGGACCTGTTCCTGCGCCCCAGCGGCGAGCAGCGCACGTCCAACTTCCTGCTCTGGCAGTCGGCTTACGCGGAGTTCGTGTTCCAGGACGTGCTCTGGCCGGACTTCGACCGGCGCGACCTGTGGCGCGCCTGCGAGCAGTTCGCGATGCGCGACCGGCGGTTCGGCGGCGCGCTGCCCAACGAGGTGCCCGCCGAGGTGCCCGCGCAGCGCTGACGGGCCGTCACACGTTCGGGTGGGACCGCTCGGCGGCCCGCCCGAACGGCGCCCGCCGGCCTTGCCTCAGTGCGCCGCGCGCTGCTTGGCCGCGCAGTCCGCGCAGGTGCCGAAGATCTCCAGGGTGTGCGCGATGTCACTGAACCCGTGTTCGGCCGCCACCGAGTTGGCCCACCGCTCGACCGCGGGGCCCTCGACCTCGACCGTGCTGCCGCAGTGCCGGCAGACCAGGTGGTGGTGGTGCCCGCTGCTGCACCGGCGGTAGACCGCCTCGCCGTCGGCGGTGCGCAGCACGTCCACCTCGCCCGCGTCGGCCAGCGACTGGAGGGTGCGGTAGACCGTGGTCAGGCCGACCGAGTCGCCCCGGTGCTTGAGCATGTCGTGCAGTTCCTGCGCGCTGCGGAAGTCCTCGATCTCGTCCAGCGCGGCCGAGACTGCGGCGCGCTGACGGGTGGATCGGGCGCGTGGCGACGGGCCTGCGGTGGTCACCGGTGCTCCTCCAGGGATTCGGGGCGGGTCACAGCTCATTGTGCCAGCCCCGCACCCTTGACCGACTCCGCCGGAAGGGACTGCTCGGCCGCCTGCTGAACCGGAATTCGCCCCTCCGAATCTGCTGCCTCGGCAGCCCCTGCCGCCACTCCCCGGTGCCGCCGCCGGGCCAGTGGCGCGGCGAGCGCGCTGAACACCGCGAAGCAGGCGATCGCCAGCAGCACGATCGCGGAACCTGGCGGCACGTCAGCCTGGTACGAGGTGACCACCCCGCCGAGCGAGACCAGCACCCCGATCCCGATCGCCAGCACCTGGGTGGCCCGGAACGAGCGGGTCAGCAACTGCGCCGCCGCCACCGGCACCACCATCAGCGCGCTCACCAGCAGCAGCCCGACCACCCGCATCGCCACCGTCACGGTGACCGCGGCCATCACCGCGAGCAGCAGGTTGAGCAGCCGCACCGGCAGCCCGGTGACCCGGGCGAACTCCTCGTCCTGGCAGACCGCGAAGAGCTGGCGGCGCAGCCCGATGGTCACCGCGATCACCACCGCGCCCAGCACCGCGATGGTCACCAGGTCGCTCGCGTCCACCGCCAGGATCGAGCCCCAGAGGTAGCTGTCCAGGCTGCCGCTGGTGCCGCTGGCGGCCGGCGACTTGCTGATCAGCAGCCGTCCGCAGGCCATCCCGCCGTAGAAGAGCATGGCCAGCGCGATGTCGCCGCGCTGGTTGCCGCGCGAACGGACCAGCTCCATGATCACTGCGGCCACCACGCAGACCGCCACCGCCATCCAGACCGGGCTGGTCTGGAAGAGCAGCCCGAGGCCGACGCCGGTCAGCGCGACATGCCCGATGCCGTCGCCCATCAGCGCCTGCCGGCGCTGCACCAGGTAGATGCCGACCGAGGGCGCGGTGATCCCGACCAGCAGGGCGGCCAGCAGCGCGCGCTGCATGAAGTCGTAGGAGAGCAGGTCGCTCATGTCAGCAGCCCCTGACGCGCCTCGGCGTGGTGGTGGTCCTGATGGTGGTGGTCGAGTCCGAGCGTCGAGTCCTGCGCCACCCGCCCGTCGGCCAGCAGCACCGCACGGTCGATCAGCGGCTCCAGCGGCCCGAGTTCGTGCAGCACCAGGAGCACCGCCGCACCCCGGGCCACCTCGTGGCGCAGCGTGTCGGCGAGCACCCGCTGGCTGGCAAGGTCGACCCCGGCCATTGGCTCGTCCATGATCAGCAGCTCGGGCGTGCCGACCAGCGCCCGGGCGATCAGCACCCGCTGCTGCTGGCCGCCGGAGAGGTCGGCTACCCCGTCGCCGGCCCGGCCGAGCATTCCGACGGCGTCCAGCGCCCGGTCCACGGCGGCCCGGTCCTTGCGGCGGAACGGCCGCAGCCCGTGCTGCGCCAGCCGCCCGGTCGCCACCACCTCGCGCACCGTGGCGGGCACCCCGCCGGCGGCGGTGGTGCGCTGCGGCACGTAGCCGATCCGGTGCCAGTCGCGGAACCGCGCCCCGGGCACGCCGAACAGCTCGCGCTCACCCCCGGTCAGCGGCACCGAGCCGATCACCGTCTTGATGGTGGTGGACTTGCCGGAGCCGTTGGCCCCGAGCAGCGCGACCACCTCGCCGGGGGCGACCGCCAGGTCGACCCCGCGCAGCACCGGGCGTCCGCCGAGCGCGGCCTGGGCGGCGGTCAGTCGGACCGCGGGTGTGTTCATGTCGGCTGGTCCCCCGTCAGGCGGTGCAGCCGAGGGCGGCCCGCAGGTTGGTCAGGTTCTGCTGCATGACCGAGAGGTAGTTGTCGTTCTTCGCGTCCTTCACGCCCTCCAGCGGGTCCAGGACGGCGGTCTTCAGGTTCAGGTCCTTGGCCACGCTCTCGGCGAGCTTCGGGCTGACCAGGGTCTCGAAGAAGATCGTGCTGACGCCGTGGTCCTTGGCCGCCTGCTGGATCTGGGCCAGTCGCGCCGGGGTGGGCTCGGACTCCGGGTCGACCCCGTTGATCGCGATCTGCTCCAGGCCGTAGTGGTCGGCGAGGTAGCCGAAGGCGGCGTGGCTGGTGACGAAGGCCTTGTTGGTGCAGCCCTTCAGCCCGGACTGGAAGCCCTGGTCCAGGGTGGCGAGCCGGGCCACCAGGTCGTCGGTGTTCTTCTGGTAGTCGGCGGCGTGCGCCGGGTCGGCCTTGGCGAGCTCGGCGCCGACGCCCTTGGCGACGGCCGCGTACCGGGTCGGGTCCAGCCAGATGTGCGGGTCGCCGGCGTCGCCCGGGTGGTCGTGCCCGTCGGTGGCGGTGCTGCCCTCGTCCAGGTGGTGGTCGACCAGCGGGGAGAACGCGGTGGCGTCCACGATGTGCGCGCTCCTGGACTGCGCGACGGCCTTGTCGACGGTGGGCTGCAGGCCCTTGAGGTAGAGGACGGTGCCGGCGTTCTGCACGGCGGCCACCTGTTTGGCCGTCAGCTCCAGATCGTGCGGCTCGGTGCCGGCGGCGGTGAGGTCGGTGA
The DNA here is from genome assembly GCF_000744785.1 of Kitasatospora azatica KCTC 9699. Lineage (NCBI taxonomy): Bacteria > Bacillati > Actinomycetota > Actinomycetes > Kitasatosporales > Streptomycetaceae > Kitasatospora > Kitasatospora azatica. Next base: position 4,176,642 of record NZ_JQMO01000003.1, read on the forward strand.
CGTTCACGTGCTCGCCACCGATCTGCTCCGCGAGGTACTGCATCGGGTAGAAGGATGCGACCACGTTCAGCTTGCCGTCGGCGCTCTGCGCGCTGCTGCTGCCACCGCAGGCGGTGAGCAGCAGGGAGCCGGTGACAGCGGTGGCGGCCAGGGCGAGTGAGGGAGCGGATATCCGACGGCGGAGCATCATGACAACCATTCTCATCTTTCCTGGAAATGATTGTCAACTTGCCGGATGATCCGACTGTCGTTACGTGAAGTGTTGTGGGTTAACGATTTGAGCCCGCCACCCACCTGCCCGGTAACCTGAGGTATTCGGGTGCGTGCAACCAGCCGCGCCTTGACCGTGCCGTCGTACATGAGTGCGGCGTCGTACTGAAGAGAGCACTGTGGCCGCCGACAAGATCGACACGATCGTCAGCCTGAGCAAGCGCCGTGGCTTCGTCTACCCCTGCAGCGAGATCTACGGTGGCACCAGGGCTGCCTGGGACTACGGGCCGCTGGGCGTGGAGCTCAAGGAGAACATCAAGCGCCAGTGGTGGCGCGCGATGGTGCACGCTCGCGAGGACGTGGTCGGTCTCGACTCCTCGGTGATCCTGGCCCGCGAGGTCTGGGAGGCCTCCGGCCACGTCGCCACCTTCAGCGACCCGCTGACCGAGTGCACCTCCTGTCACAAGCGGTTCCGCGCGGACCACCTGGAGGAGGCCTACGAGGCCAAGCACGGCAAGCTCCCGGCGAACGGCCTGGCCGACATCAACTGCCCCAACTGCGGCACCAAGGGCGCCTTCACGGAGCCCAAGGAGTTCTCGGGCATGCTGAAGACCCACCTCGGCCCGGTCGAGGACGGCTCCGGCCTGGCCTACCTGCGCCCCGAGACCGCGCAGGGCATCTTCACCAACTTCAAGGCCGTCCAGACCACTTCGCGCAAGAAGCCGCCGTTCGGCATCGCCCAGGTCGGCAAGAGCTTCCGCAACGAGATCACCCCCGGCAACTTCATCTTCCGCACCCGCGAGTTCGAGCAGATGGAGATGGAGTTCTTCGTCAAGCCGGGCGAGGACGAGAAGTGGCACGAGTACTGGCTCGAGCAGCGCTGGAACTGGTACACCGACCTCGGCCTGCGGACCGAGAACATGCGCTTCTTCGAGCACCCGAAGGAGAAGCTCTCGCACTACGCCAAGCGCACCGTGGACATCGAGTACCGCTTCAACTTCGGCGGTAGCGAGTTCTCCGAGCTCGAGGGCATCGCCAACCGCACCGACTTCGACCTGTCGACCCACAGCGAGGCCTCCGGCCAGGACCTCAAGTACTTCGACCAGGAGTCCGGCGAGCGGTACTTCCCGTACGTCATCGAGCCCGCAGCAGGCCTCAACCGCGCGCTGCTGGCCTTCATCCTCGACGCCTACTTCGAGGACGAGGCCCCCAACGCCAAGGGCGTGATGGAGAAGCGCGTCGGCATGCGCCTCGACCCGCGGCTCGCCCCGGTCAAGGTCGCGGTGCTGCCGCTGTCGCGCAACGCCGACCTGTCCCCGAAGGCCCGCGGCCTCGCCGCCGACCTGCGCCAGGCCTGGAACGTCGAGTTCGACGACGCCGGTGCGATCGGCAAGCGCTACCGCCGCCAGGACGAGATCGGCACGCCGTTCTGCGTCACGGTCGACTTCGACACCCTCGAGGACAACGCCGTCACCATCCGCGAGCGCGACACCATGGCGCAGGAGCGGGTCTCGCTGGACCAGGTGAAGGCCTACCTGGGTGCGCGGCTGATCGGCTGCTGAGGTCCCTGCTCCGACTGAGGGCCCCTTCCGCTCCGGCGGCAGGGGCCCTCGGCCGTTCTCGGTCAGCCGAGTCCTGGTCAGCCCAGCCTGGTCAGCCGAGTCTTGGTCGGCCCAGTCTCAGTCAGCTCAGTCGCTCCCGGGCCTCCATCAGGGCGAAGCCGAGCAGGTTGAGCCCGCGCCAACGCGCCGGATCGGCGGCGGCCTCGTTGCCGGCGCCGAGGCCGATGCCCCAGATCCGGTCACGCGGGCTGGCCTCGACCAGGACCCGGTTCGCGGTGCCGAGCAGATAGCTGCGCAGCGCCTCGTCCTGACCGAACTTGGCGACATTGCCCTCGGTCACCAGGGCGAACCGGGCCGCGGCCCAGGTCTCCTCCTCGAAGCCCTGCACCAGCCGCCCGAGCTTCTTGGCCTCGGCCGGCGTCCGGGCGGCCAGGATCCCGGGGACGGCCTCCTCGCCCCCGAACAGCCGCGCCTTGCTCGCCATCATCCAGTGCTCGGCGGTGGCGTACTCGATGCCGTCGACGGTGAAGGGGGAGGGCCACCACTGGCTGAGCGAGCCGGGACCGATGCTGCCGTCACGCTGGGGCTGGTGGCCCCAGAAGAACAGGTACTTGGGCTGGACACCGGCGGCGGTGAGGGCGGCCAGGGCTTCGCGGGTACGGGTGGTCGCGGGGTGGGCGGCACGATCGTCGTTCATGGCGGGATCGTCGCAGCAGGGACTGACAGGTGGCGACGGCTTTTCTCAGCCCATCGAGCGCGGCAGTCGGGTGGAGAGCCAGGCGATCACCGTGGCGCCGACCAGTTGACTGCCGAGCACCACGGCCAGGGCGTGCGCCATCCCCAACGACGGGATCAGCGACAGGAACAGGGTCCCGAAGGTGGCCACGCCCAGGGCCAGGCTGGACTGTTGGGTGGTGGCCAGGACCCCGCTGCCGACGCCGGCCCGCTCCAGCGGCACCTTGGCCAGCACCACCCGGAACAGCGGCGTGCCGATCAGGCCGTTGCCCAGACCGATCAGCGCCATGCCGGGCAACAGGGTGAGCACGCCCAGGCCTTGATAGTCCGTCAGGACCGTGGCGATCAGGACCAGCATCCCGACCGGCTGGATCAGCGACCCGGCGGTGATCACCCGGCTGCCGTAGCGCCCGATCAGTCGCGGGCCGGCCAGCGAGGAGGTGAAGTAGCCGACGGCCAGCGGGACCAGTGCCCAGCCGGAGGCGACCGGGCTCAGCCGCAGGCCCTGCTGCAGGGCGATCGCCAGCACGAACATGAAGGCGCCGAAGTTGCCGAAGTAGGGGAGCGCGATGCCCAGGCCGCGGCGCATCTCGGGGATCCGCAGCAGCGAGAGCGGGACCAGCGGCAGCCGTCCGGCGGCCTCCGCCCGGCGCTCGACCGCGACGAACGCCCAGGCGGCGAACGGGAAGACGGCCAGCGAGAGCCAGGTCCACAGCGGCCAGCCGACCGCGCGGCCCTCCATCAGCGGAACGAACAGCGACAGCAGCGCGACGGTCAGCAGCAGGGTGCCCGGCAGGTCCACCCGGCTCGGCTGCTCGGAGCGGCTCTCCGGCACGTAGCGCAGCGCCAGCACGGCGGTGAGCAGCGCGAACGGGACGTTGACCAGGAAGACGGCGCGCCAGCCGGTGCCGAACAGGTCGGCCTGGACCAGCATCCCGCCGAGCACCTGGCCGATCACCACGCTGATGCCACCGACCGCGCCGTAGACGCTCAGCGCGCGGGCGCGCTGCGGGCCGCTGGTGGCGGCGGTGATGGTGGCCAGCACCTGCGGGATCAGCAGTGCGGCCGAGGCGCCCTGGGCGACCCGGGCGGCCACCAGGGTCCAGGCGGTGGGTGCGACACCGCAGGCCAGCGAGGTGAGGGCGAAGGCGGCGGCGCCGGCGATGAACAGCCGGCGGCGGCCCAGGCTGTCGCCGAGGCGTCCGCCGAGCACCAGCAGGACGGCGAAGGCGATGCCGTAGCCGGCGGCGACCAGTTCCAGCACGGCCGGTCCGGCGGCGAGGTCCTGGTCGATGGTCGGCAGGGCCACGTTGACGATGAAGAAGTCCAGCATCGGCAGGAAGGCGCCGAGCAGGACGGTGACCAGGCCGGCGACCGTGAGGGTGCGGTGCGCGGTGGTGGTGGCGGCCGGGTGTGGTGAGCGGGTGGGGCGAGCCGGTGGGCGTTCCAGTTGCTGAGTCACGAGTACTACGATCCGGCTCTCGATACCCTGGTACCAGAGTCTGCTTATCCTGTTATAAGGAGTACCTGGCACCCGCCTCGCGGGTGGCGCATGCTGGGATCATGCACGCCACGAGTACGTCCGACCAGACCCGGCGCCAGGAGCTCGCCGACTTCCTGCGCAGTCGCCGGGAGCGGATCACCCCGGAGCAGGTCGGCCTGCCCAGCACCGGCCGGCGCCGCACCCCAGGGCTGCGCCGCGAGGAGGTCGCGCAGCTCGCCGCGGTCGGGGTCACCTGGTACACGTGGCTGGAGCAGGGACGGGACATCCAGGTCTCCGGCCAGGTACTGGAGGCGGTCTCCCGGGCGCTGCTGCTCGACCCCAACGAGCGCGCGCACCTCTACACGCTGGCCGGCGCGGGCGACCCGTCGCCGACCACGGACTGCCTGGCGGTCACCCCGACCGTCCGGGTGATCCTCGACCAGCTCTCCCCGCTGCCCGCCTGCGTGCTCAACAGCCGTTACGACGTCCTGGCGTACAACGACAGCTACACCAAGATGTTCGGCGATCTGGACCTGCTCCCCTTCGAGGAGCGGAACATGATCTGGCTGATCTTCACCGACCGGGACTACCAGGCCCGTTGGCTCGACCTGGAGGGCGCCCGCGCCCAAGGGGTGGCCCGGTTCCGGGCGGCGATGGCCGACCACGTCGCCGACCCCGCCTGGAAGGCGATGCTCGCCCGGCTGCGGCAGGCCTCGCCCGACTTCGAGGAGGCCTGGCAGCGGCACGACGTCGGGGCCCGGGAGAACGGCAGCAAGGGCTTCCTCCACCCCGAGGTCGGCGTGCTGCGGATGGACTTCACCTACCTGTGGCTCGGCCTGCGGCACGGCACCCGCGTGGTGGTGTACACGCCGGCGGACGAGGAGACCGCGGCCCGGATCGAGGAGCTCGCGCGACTCTAGGGCCGAGTGCCCTCAGCCGACCCAGCAGCCCCAGACCGCCTCGGCCGGCTCAGCCGTCCACCGGTAGCCCGCGCGGTGCCTTCACCCGCTTCATGATGATCTGCGAGTTGACCTCGGTGACGCCCGACAGCGTGGTCAGCCGCTCGATCCAGAGCCGCTCGTAGGCCTGCAGGTCGGCGACCGCGATCCGCAGCAGGCAGCCGGGGCTGCCGAACAGGCGGTAGGCCTCGACCACGTCGGGGATGTCCTGCAGCGCCGCCTCGAAGGCCTCCACGGCCGCCCGGTCGCGCTTGACCTCGATCGAGACCAGCACCTCGAAACCGCGCCCGACCGCCTCCGGATTGATGATCGCGCGGTAGCCCTCGATCACCCCGTCCTGCTCCAGCTGCCGCACCCGGCGCATGCACGGGGAGGGGGTGAGGCCGACCCGCTGGGCCAGGTCCTGGTTGCTCAGCCGGCCGTCGTGCTGGAGCTCGCGCAAGATATCGCGATCAATCCTGTCCATGGCGCGATTATCCACCCCATTCCTCATTGATCGGAGGCAGAACTGGCGATCGCATTGCTCGCCGAGTTTCCTATCATTGCGGAGGAAAATCAGTACGAGTATCGAACGAGGTGACGGGCCATGGCGCGGATCGTCGTCATCAGCACCGGCGGCACGATAGCCAGCCGCTGGCAGGGTGCGGGCTTCGCCGCCGAGGCCCGCGGCCACGAGGTCATGGACACGGCCGACGTGCCGGACGGCGTCACCCTCGAGGTGGTCGACCTCTTCAGTGTCAACAGCCCGCGGCTGACCACCGCCCACCAGCTCACCCTGCTGCGCACCGTGCACGAGGTGCTCGCCGACCCCGGCGTGGACGGCATCGTGGTCACCCACGGCACCGACACCCTGGAGGAGACCGCCTTCCTGGTCGACCTCCACCACGACGACCCCCGCCCGGTGGTCTTCACCGGCGCCCAGCTCCCGCTGGACGCGGCGGACGGCGACGGACCCGGCAACCTGCACGACGCCCTGGTCACCGCCGCGAGCGTGCGCGACCTCGGCGTGCTGGTGGTCTTCGACGGCAAGGTGCACGCCGCCCGCGGCACCGTGAAGACCCAGACGCTGGCCGCCGACGCCTTCGCCGACCCGTCCGGCCACCGGATCGGCGACGTCGGCTTCGGCCGGGTCAGCGTGCTGCGCCTGCCGCAGCGCCCGGCCGCCCTGCCGCTGCCCGAACTGCCCGGCAGCGCGCCGCGGGTCGACCTGGTGATGCACCACTCCGACGGTGACCCGGTGCTGTTCAACGCCTCGGTGGCGGCCGGCGCCCAGGGCATCGTGCTGGTCGCCACCGGCGCGGGCAACGCCACCCCGGAGATCGTCGCGGCCGTGGCCGCTGCCCGCGCCCGTGGCGTGCTGGTCGCCCTCACCACCCGGGTGGCGGCCGGCCCGGTCGCCGAGATCTACACCCACGGCGGCGCGGTCGACCTGGTCGCGGCCGGCGCCGTCCCGACCGGCACGCTGCGCGCGGGCCAGGCCCGGATCGCCGTGCTGAGCACCCTGCTGGCCGCGCCGCGAGACGAGCAGGGCGGTGCGCAGCGTGGTGAGCAGACCGGCGAGCAGCGGGCGGCGGTGCTGCGCTCGCTGCTGGACGAGAGCCCGTCAGCGGAGCTGCTGCACAACTGATTCCCGATCCGCTGCTCGCCGGGCGGAACCGCCCCGCTAGGCTGCGCGTCCACAACGGGTGACAAGCCTAGGAGGGGGACACGTGGGCGACGAGCAGGCCGGTCCGGGCACCGGATTCACCGTGAACCAGGAGACGTTGACCGCTGCCGCGAACACGCTGCAGCAGGCGGCGGACGATCTGGCGACCGTCTCGGGCACGCTCGCCAACCCGGCGGGCTACACCGCCGACAACTACGGCGACTACGGCGCGGTGGCGGCGGCACAGGCCTTCATCCCGGCCTGGCAGGACGAACTCCAGGTGGACCACGACGCGTTGGCGGACCTGGCCGACAAGGTCCGGCAGAGCGCGGCGGCCTACCAGGTCAACGACGGCAAGGTGGCGGCCGGCTTCCGCCGGGGGAGGGAGTTCTGATGGCCACTCAACGCGAGCAGATCGAGTCGCTCAGCAACACCATCAACTCCTCGTACGGCATGTGGGGCGCCGGCGACCTCAAGGACGCCGTCGACGAGGCCCGCGGCCTGCCCGGCCCCAAGGGCTCGCCCGAGGCGCTGCACAACCTGGGCCGCGCCTACACCAGCGCCGGCGGCACGGTCTGGGACGTCCAGGGCCGGGTCAACGGCGTCGCCACCGCCCAACTCCCGGCCGGCTGGACCGGTACGGCGGGCGAGAAGGCCGCCGAGGTGATCAAGGCGGCCGGCGACGACCTCAACCGGACCCAGGACGCGTTCGCCACGGCCGGCAACGCCTTCTCCGTCCTCGCCGACGCGCTGACCGCCGCCCAGGCCCTGCACACCCAGGGGCCCGGCCCGCTCAACCACGCCTACCAGCTGCTGGACGACATCACCCTGTGGGGTGGGCCGGACCCGGTGAACTGGGACGACGACAAGATGCACCAGGCCGAGGCCGCCGCCAAGGAGGGCATCGGGCACATGCTGGACGCCGCCCAGCAGGCCGAGACCGCCGGGCACACCTTCACCGAGACGCTCAACAAGCTGGCCGCCGAGGCGGTGGCCGGCAAGATCAAGGGCGGCGACCTGTCCGCCGCCGACAAGCTGGTGCTCGCCGACGCCGCCGCCCCGGGCGACTACAACGACATCATCACCGCCAACGACGCCACCCGGGCCGGCCAGGCCATGGACAAGATGAGCCCGCAGGACCGGGCCCGGTTCGACGCCCTGCTGGCCGGCGCCAAGTCGCCGCAGGAACGGGCCTACCTGCTCAAGACGCTGGCCGCCGGGCACAACGTCAACGAGGTCGCCTCCTTCGACCAGCTGATCCACGACCACGGCGACGACCCGGCCTGGCTGGCCGACCGGCTGACGCCGATCCGGCTGGACTCGACCTCCACCGCCACCGGTCAGAACGGCAACCAGACGGACATCTCCTACCAGGGCGCTTCCTGGACCCAGGGTCAGCACCCCACCTGCGTGGCCTCCTCGACCGTGATGGCCCGCGCCATGGTCGACCCGATGTACTCGCTGCAGATCACCACCGGCGGCCACCCCGGCGACCCGCAGTACGACAATCCGCAGGCCTTCTCCAAGCGCCTGCTGGACGAGCAGAACCGGGTCTACGACGACGGCCGCGACTTCTACGCCGACTGGCCGGTGGTCGGCTACGACGGCATGAGCAACGACGCCTCCAACGACGAGGCCAACAAGGAGATCGGCGGCGCGACCGGCTCCAAGTACCAGAACGTCGACATGAACAACGACGGCAACCGTCGCGACGCGCTCGGCCCGGTGGAGAACGCGGTCGACCAGGGCCGTCCGGTGCCCATCTCGATCAGTGGTGGCGGCGACGCACACCAGATGATGATCATCGGGCACAGCGGTGACAAGCTGGAGATCTACAACCCCTGGGGCTACACCACCTGGGTCAGCGAGGACGACTTCGTGAACGGCCACATGAACGTCGCGCTCTCCGGCCAGTACCCCGACATGCGCAACGTCGACAGCATCCGGCTCCCGCAGTGAGGCACCGATGACGACCCCGGTTTCGAAGACCGACGCCGAGCTCGCCGAGCTCGACGTCCCCGTGCTGCTCCGCTTCGGCCTCGGGGCGGACGGACCGCACCGCCGCGCCCTCTTCGGCGAGGGCGCGGTGGCGGCCGCACTCCTGGCGGACCGCCAGGAGGTCCAGCCGCGCTCGCTCACCTTCCTCGCGGAGGTGGTCCGCGCGGGCGGCGTCCGCTACGCGACCGGCCTGCCGGAGCCACTGCCCACGCCGGCCGCCACCGCGCTGGCCCGACAGTGGCTGGACGCGGCCGCGATGGTCACCACCGACCCGACCGGCGACGCGCTCGCCGCCCGGTGGCTGGACGCGGTCGCAGCCATCCTCGAACTGCGCCGAGGGAGCGGCTCGTGAGGCGCTCGCTCGGCCTGTTCGCCACCGCTGCCCTACTGCTGACGGGCTGCCAGGTGGAGAGCGGCGGGATGAACCACGGCCAGGTCTTCGCCTTCGGCACCTCGACCATCGACGTCAAGCCCGGCCAGACCTTCTCCCTGCACCAGAAGCTCGCCGTGGTCCCCGGCAGCGACGACTGGCAGGTGGTCGACCCCCGCCCCGACCCCGCCGTACTCGGCGTGGTCGGCACCGACCGGATCAAGCCCGCCGGCGGCCAGGTGGGCGACGGCGGCGAGGTGTACCTGGTCTTCAAGGCGGCGGCCAAGGGCACCACCGAAGTGGTCCTGGAGAACTGCCTCAGCTGCACGGGCGCCCTGAAGCAGACCTACCACTCGCACAACACCTACCGAGTGGTCGTCGGCTAGCGCAGCCGAGCCGCCTGCGGGAGCCGGCCGAGGTGGTGTGAGGTGGGCGGGGCGGGGCGGCGATTTCGTTCCGGGCTCCGGATAGCGTACGGTCAGGTTTACCGACGCGGGGTGGAGCAGCTCGGTAGCTCGCTGGGCTCATAACCCAGAGGTCGCAGGTTCAAATCCTGTCCCCGCTACTGACCGAGGGGCCCGGCGCACACTGTGCGCCGGGCCCCTCGTCGTGTCCCCGCACGGCTCTTGTTGCTGTGCCCCTGCCCTCACTACCCGCTGAACCAGCAGCAGCTCGTGACGGCGGTCCAGGTGCCGAAGAGGTGAGCTAGGCCAGGGCCGGGTCGGCCGCGGTGGGGAGGAGCAGGACCGTCACCGCGTAGGCCGAGAAAGCGAGTGGCGGGTAGCCGAGGTATCCGGGCAGCGGCATCTCGAACAGGTGCGGCCAGGAGTTGACGTACGGGGTGTCGTAGACCCAGCGGTAGCCGGCCGAGCCGCCGTTCCACATCTCCCAGAAGAATCCGCTGGTCAGCCCGGCCAGGGAGAGCACCACGAGCTCGCCCCACCGCCCGTGGGCCAGTTGCCCGAGCAGACTCGGGCGGCCGGTCCACAGGTTGACCGGGTCCAGCAGCAGGACGAATCCGCACCAGAGCAGCGGATAGGTCTGCCGGGGGAGGAGCAGCGGCACCGTGAGCGAGAGCAGGCCGGCCGCGGCGACGATCCGCGGTCCGCGGTCGGTCAGCGGCAGCCGGACGCCGCGAAGGCCCGCCAGCCGGGGGAAGGAGCGGAAGAAGTCACGGGTCTCCCACAGGACCGGGATCACGGTGGTGATCAGCACGCCCTGGACGAGGTCCCAGAGCAGCCGTGGATGGCGTTGGTGGGCCTGGTAGTGCCAGTTCTGCAGGACGTGGTTGTACAGCTCGTAGCAGAACCAGAAGGCGCAGGAGACCGGGAAGAGCAGCAGGAAGAGCCGTGGCCGCCCGGTCAGCAGGGAGGTGCCGGTGCGCAGCCGGACCAGGCCGTCGACCGTGATCAGGTAGCCCAGCCAGAGCGGCAGGAAGAGGTCCTCCGAGTACTGGTCGGCGACGGTCCAGTAGGCCGGCCAGGCGAGCGCGAGCAGCACCGGGCCCGCCACCAACTGCCAGTGGAGGCGGGCGCCGGGCACCGAGTCGGAGCAGGAGTCGGACAGCGCTCAGTTCCAGACTCTGACGCTGCTGACGTAGACGTCCGCCTGCGCGCCGGTGGCGGGGGTGGTGCCGTCGGTGGCCGTCTCCGACTGGAGCACCCAGTGCATCGGGGTGTTCGGGACGAGCGTGTCGGAGTGGCCGATCAGCTGCCCGTCGAGGAGGAAGTCGCAGTGGTCGGCCCGCCAGTCGACCACCGTGGTGTGCCAGCCGCTGGCCACCGCTGCGCCGGTGGAGTAGCTGTCGAGGTCGTTGCCGGAGGAGCCGTTCTGGTGGTGCACGGCTGCGGTGATCTCGCTGTTCAGGCTGCCTTCGGGGAAGTCGATCTCCCCGTCGGTGGGCCAGTTGCCGCTGTCGGGCCAGAGCAGCCAGGCCAGTTTGAAGCCGGGCGTCGGGTCGACGGCCCGCCAGGTGATCTCGTAGCGGCCGTAGCTGCGGCCGCCGCCGGGTCCGTTCCCGCCCGCGATCTTCGGCAGGGGTGCGGCGACCAGGTTGCTGCCGTTCTCGTTGCGCATTCGCAGGTGCAGCGCGCCGTCGGCGATGCTGAGCACCTTGGACGGCGTGTAGCTGCCGTTGTGGGTGGTGTCCGGCGTGCCGTCCGGGTAGGCCCACCAGTTGCCGTCCACGGCGGCCGGCAGCCCGGTGCAGTGGGAGGTCAGGATGCTGCTCCGGTCGCCGCTGTCGCAGCCTGAGAAGCCACCCTCGGCGACCGGGGTGGTGAAGGTGTCGCTGAACACCGGTGAGCCGGCCGGTGGCGCGGCGTCCGGCGCGGTCGGCGCGGCGCCGGTGAAGGCGGGCAGCCCCGGCAGGGCGGTCGCGGCGGCGCTGTCCGCCAGCGGCGCCAGCCCGTACCAGTCCTCGATGGTCCGCAGCACGCTGTCATGGGTGACGTGGCCCGACTGGACGAGCCCGGGGGTGATCCGCTGGCCGACCACCACCAGGGGCACGGGCGCTGTCAGGTCGGTGTCGGAGCTGTTCTCGTCGGTGGTCAGGACGAGCACGCTGTTGTGCGTCTTCGCCCACTGGACGTAGCCGTCCAGGTGGTCCTTGAGCCAGCTGTCGCCCTGCTGGACGGTGCCGTCGTGCCAGTCGTTCTGGAGGTTCGGCACGACGTAGCTGACCTTGGGCAGGGCGGCGAAGTCGGTCGGCCAGGCCGTGAAGTCGTGCTGGGCGTTCTGCGACACGGCGTCGGTGAACTGGGCGAGCGGGTTGTGGCGGCAGGCGTAGTCCGGGTCGGCGGGCAGGCCCTCGAGGTAGCCGCCGACGGAGAGCCCGGCGCCGTCCAGGCGGGTCCCCAGATTGTCGGCCGCGAGGGAGACGCAGGTGTCCGAGCCGTCCTGTCCCTGGGTCGAGCCGCTGTAGAGGTCCAGGTAGTTGGGCAGCGAGGGGTGGCTCTTCCCGGTGTCGTTGGTGTAGGAAGTCCCCTGGGAGAAGAGCGAGTTGACATAGGGTGCGGCCGGGTTGCCGGTGATCTCGGCGAGCCCGTGGTTCTCCATGACCGCCACCACCACATGGTCGGGGCCGGTGGTGGTCGGCGGAGGTGGCGGTGTGGTGACGGTGAGGGTGGTGGCCGGCAGCGGGTGCCAGTGGCGGCCCAGCCGGTAGCTCGGGAAGATCTGGTAGGTGCCGGGCGCGAAGGACTCGGCCGCCGAGGTGAAGGTGTAGCCGGACGGGCAGATCTGCGGGGTGGTCGCCTCGCCGGGGAAGTCGAGGTTGTTGCCCGCGGCGTCCCGGACGGCGACGGTGAACCTGCTCGGCGTGAAGCACGCGTCGCTGTGCACCCGGGCCGTGGCCTGAGCGCTCTGACCTGCCGTCAGCTCGGTCGGCGCCAGTGAGTCCAGGGTGACCGTGGGCCCGAACTGGGTGGTCCAGCCCGTGCAGGGGAGCAGGGCGGCCAGGCTGAGCAGTCCTGCGGCCGGCCCGCTGAGGCGTCTACTTCTTCTCTTCTTCACGTTCGTGGTCATATCAGCCGGTTCCGGGCGAAACCCGGCGGCGTGCCTTCGCGGCTCGGTGGACCACCTGAAGAGCGCACTGGACGCGAGTGAAGATCTCGCAAAAGTTGATCCCGATCTGATGAAGCGACGGTCACTGGACGTGATCATGCGTGGGTGTTTTGCGCCTTGATCGTCCTCTTCGGCTGATCTGCGCGGCCACGCTGTGGCATACGGGACTGATGTGACAGCTGATGCCACGGTGCCGCCGCATTGCTTCATTTGTTCGACGGCAATACCGTGCCCGGCGGCCACACCTCTTGTGCGGCCGGATGTCTGACGACTTGTTGACAAAACGTCATGGGGGCGAAGAGTGCGGTCATTGCCGCTCTGGTTTACCGGTACCCGGGGAAGATCCCGGTACCGACGCGCAACAGTGCTGGTGGCTACGGTGGCGGCGATGTCGCTCGTCGCACCGCTGGCCGAGGCCGACTCGGTGGTCGGCGGATACCGCTACAAGGGCAAGGTGTGGGCGGCGGATCCGCTGCCGGCGCAGCCGAAGGTCAAGGGTCACCCGGCCGGTAGCACGGCGAAGCCGGCCGGGCCGGGCCTCAAGGGCGCGCGGGCGCTGAACCCGCACAAGTCGACCGCTCCGGCCTGGCCGGGCGCGTCCACCGCGACTGTCGACGTCGGCTCCGCCGGCACCGGCCCGGTGTCCATCACGCCGGCGCCGGGCACGACCAAGCCGGCCGCCAACGCCGCAGCCGCAGACGGCGCCACGAGCAGCGCGCCCGCCGCGGTGCGGGTGGTGACGGCCGACCACGAGAAGGCGCAGGCCGCCAACGTCGACGGTCTGCTGCTCGGCCTGTCCCGGGCGGACGGCTCCGGCGGCGACGGACAGGTGTCGGTCTCCGTCGACTACTCCGCCATCGCCCAGGCGTACGGCGGTGGTTGGGCCTCGCGCCTGCACCTGGTGGCGATGCCGGCCTGTGCGCTGACGACTCCGCAGCTCGCCGAGTGCCGCACCCAGCAGCCGTTGGCCACCACCAACGACACCTCCTCGAACAAGCTGACCGCGACGGTCGCGCTGCCCGGCTCGGCGACGGTCAAGGCCTCGCTGCCGGCCGGCCAGGGCAAGGTCGTCCCGGCCGCACTGGTCAACTCCCAGCAGGCCGCGGTGACCGCCGCGAGCACCGCGAGCTCCGGCACCGCCGTGGCCGCCGTCTCCGGCATGTCCGGCTCGCAGGGCAACTACGGCACCACCTCGCTGTCGGCGTCCGGTTCCTGGTCCCAGTCGGGCTCGGGCGCGTTCAGCTACAACTACGCGATCCCGGTGCCGCCGTCGCTCGGCGGCACGGCTCCCGCAGTCGGCCTGTCCTACGACTCGCAGTCGGTGGACGGCGAGACCTCGGCCCGCAACTCGCAGTCCTCCTGGCTGGGTGACGGCTGGTCCTACAGCCCCGGCTTCGTCGAGCGCTCCTACAAGTCCTGCTCCAACGACGGGATCAAGGACTCGGGCGACCAGTGCTGGGCGGGCTGGAACGCGACCATCTCGCTGGGCTCGCACACCGGTCAGCTGGTGCGGGACGGCAGCGGCCAGTACCACCTGCAGAACGACGACGGCACCAAGGTCGAGCTGCTGACCGGTGCGTCGAACGGCCTGTGGAACGGTGAGTACTTCAAGGTCACCACGACCGACGGCACCCAGTACTACCTGGGTCTGAACCACTCCCCGGGCACCACCTCCGACCCGGCGACCAACTCGGCCTGGGGCACGCCGGTCTACATGCCGAAGTCGGGCGACCCCTGCTACGACAGCAGCAAGGGCGACAAGTCCCAGTGCTCGGCCGAGCCGGGCTACCGCTTCAACCTCGACTTCGTGGTCGACGTGCACGGCAACGTGCAGCGCTACGACTGGGCGAACGAGACGAACTACTACAACATGGGCTACGGCCAGGTCGCCCAGTCCGGTGGCGGCGGCACGATGACCGCCTACACCCGTGGCGGCTACCTGACCCAGATCTCCTACGGCTACAAGCTGGCCGACGAGCAGGCCGGCCGTGACCCGGGCGCCAAGGTGGTCTTCACCACCGCGCAGCGCTGCGTGGTCTCCGACACCACCTGCCAGTACTCCAACCTGTCGAGCTCGACGGCGACGAACTGGCCGGACACCCCGTACGACCTCAACTGCACCGCAGGGATGGCCACCTCGGGCACCGGCAGCAACGTCTGCCAGGTCCCCGGTCCGTCCTTCTGGTCGACCTACCGGCTGAAGTCGATCAACACCTCGGTCAAGGTGGGCAACTCCTGGCAGAACGTGGACTCCTGGGCGCTGACCCACCTGTTCTCGGACGCCGGCGGCACCATGGACCCGGTCACCGGCGCCACCGTCGACCCCAAGGACGCCGGTGCGCTGCAGTCGGTGATGTGGCTCTCGCAGATCCAGCACACCGGCCAGGACACCTCGGCGGGTGGCAGCGGCACCATCACCATGGACCCGGTCACGTTCACCGGTATCGAGACCGACAACCGGGTGGACGGGCTGACCCCGGCGGCGCCGCCGCTGTTCCACCCGCGGATCTCGAGCATCCAGACCGAGACCGGTGAGTCGATCGCGGTGACCTACCGGGCGCCTGAGTGCTCGCGGGTGAACAACACCATGCCCGCCTCGGCCGACTCGGACACCATGGCCTGCTACCAGGTCTACTGGAACACGCCGGGTGCCAAGGACCCGATCGCGGACTGGTTCCAGAAGACCCTGGTCTCCCAGGTCTCGGACAACGACGCCACCAAGGCCGGCTCCCCGGCGAAGATCACCAAGTACGCGTACTCCGGTGGCGCGGCCTGGCACCGCGACGACAACGAGCTGACGGACGACCAGTACCGCACCTGGAACGACTTCCGCGGCTTCCGCACCGTCACCACCACGACGGGCGCCGCCCCGGACCCGATCACCCAGACCACCGTCAACTACCTGCAAGGTATGGACGGGGACTACAAGGCCGACGGAAGCAAGCGCTCGGTCAGCCTGACCGACTCCACCGGCGTCACCGTCGCCGACAGCAACTGGCTGGGCGGCACCCCGCAGGAGACCGACACCTACACTCAGGCCGGCGGCAGCATCGTCGCCAAGTCGATCCCCGGCGCACCGGTCGCGACCACCACGGTCACCAGCTCGCGCACGGCCTGGACCTCCAAGACGCCGGCCCCGGCCACCCTGTCCACGCTGCCGGACCTGACGGCCCGTCGGACCCAGTCCACCTCGGCGCGTGAGCTGAGCCTGCTGGCCAACGGCAGCTGGCGCACCACCAGCAGCAGCACCAGCTACGACAGCCAGGGCCGCCTGTACCAGCAGGACGACAAGGGCGACATCAGCGTTCCGTCCCAGGAGACCTGCACCACCACCAGCTACGCGACCGCTCCGGCGGCCAACCCGATGATGCTGCTGTACCCGAGCGAGACCGTCGCGGTCTCCGGTGCCTGCGGCACGGCGGCGAGCGCCACCACCACGATCAGCGACAAGCGGTACTTCTACGACGGCGACGGCACCGTCACCAACCCGGGCACGCTCGGCCAGATCGGCGCGAACGGTTCCACGCTCGGTCTGGTCACCGCCAGCCAGTCGGTGAAGAACTACGACGGCGGTGGGAACCCGGTCTTCCAGACCCTCGGCGCCGCGACCTACGACCAGTACGGCCGCAGCACCAAGGCGGTGGACACCGCCGGCTCGGCGACCACCACCAGCTACCTGCCGGCCAGCGGCACGCTGCCCACCTCGGTCTCCACCAGCAATCCGCTGGGCTGGACCACCAGCAGCACGATCGCCCCGGCCCGCAACCTGGTGACGCACTCGGTGGACGTCAACGGCCGGGTCACCGACAGCACCTACGACGCGCTCGGCCGGGTCAGCCAGACCTGGCTGCCCGGGCGCACCAAGGGCACCCAGTCGCCCGACAAGCAGTTCAGCTACGCGGTGCACGGCGCCGGCAGCAACCCGGACCCGTCCAGCGTGACCACGCAGTCGCTGCGCGAGGACAACTCGTACGGCAGCGCGGTGAGCATCTACGACGGTTTCCTGCAGCGGCGGCAGACCCAGGCGACCACGGCCGACAACAGCGCGGGCCGGCTGCTCTCCTCCGCCCACTACGACAGCCACGGCTGGCTGCACAGCAGCGTCGCCGCCTTCGTGGACACCACCACGGCGCCGGGCAGCACGCTCTTCGTCGAGGCGGAGAACACCGTCCCCTCGGAGACCGTCACCAGCTACGACGGCATGGGTCGCGGCATCAGCCAGACCCTGTACTCCAAGGCATCCCCGCTCTGGACGGCGACCAGCGCCTACCCGGGCGCGGACGAGGTCGACCGCACCCCGCAGGCGGGTGGCACGCCGACCTCGGTCTTCACCAACGCCCTCGGGCAGACCACCGCGCAGGTCGCGCACGGCGGTCCCGGCATCGGTGACGTGACGACCAGTTACACCTACACCCCGGCCGGTCAGACCGCCTCGATCAAGGACACCGCCGGCCACAGCTGGACGTACACCTACGATCTGCAGGGCCGCAAGACCGCGCAGACCGACCCGGACACCGGCAGCACGCTCACCGGCTACGACCAGCTGGGCAACACCGCGTCCGTCACGGACGGCCGCGGCCAGGTGCTCTCGTTCACCTACGACCTGTTCGGTCGCAAGACCGGAGAGTACGCGGGCACCAGCACCACGGACCAGACCAAGCAGCTCGCCGGCTGGTCCTACGACACGCTGGCCAAGGGATACCCGACCTCGGCCATCCGCTATGTCGGTGGCTCGAGCACCGGCGGCAGCGCCTACACCCAGACGGTGGCCGGCTACACCGCCGCCTACCAGCCCACCGGTTCGACGGTCACCATCCCGGCGGCCGAGAAGCAGCTGGCGGGCACCTACACGGTGAGCGCCAAGTACACGCCGAACACCGGGCTGCTCTCCGACAACATCTTCGGCACCGAGGGCAGCCTGCCCTCAGAGGACATCGGCTTCGGCTACAACCTGCAGGGCGGCCTGGTCGCCACCGGCTCGGACACCACCCCGTACCTGGACGTGGTGTCGTACAGCCCGCTGGGCCGGGTCCTGCAGTCGACCTACGGGGTGCTCGGCAAGCAGCTGCGCACCGCGCAGACCTACGACGACGCCACCGGGCGACTGACCACCAACCGGGTCTCGCTGCAGACGGCGACGACCAATCCGATCTCGGCCACCACCTACGGCTACGACCCCTCGGGAAACCTCACCAGCACGAGCGAGCTGCAGTCCTCCGGCGGCACCGACCAGGTCTTCGACACCCAGTGCTTCCAGTACGACGGCCTCAGGCGGCTGACCACGGCGTGGACCGACACCGCCGGCCAGTCCAGCGCGACGGCCGGTCAACTGGCGCACTGCAACTCGGCGAGCCCGGCCCCGGCGAAGATCGGCGGTCCGGCCCCCTACTGGCAGAGCTGGCAGTACAACCTGCTCGGTGACCGGGTGCAGCAGGTCAAGCACGACGTCACCGGCAACACCGCCAAGGACGTCACGCAGACCAGCAGCTACCCGACCGGCGGCGCGCAGCCGAACACGGTCAGCTCCGTCACCACCACCGGACCGACCGGTACCAGCGTCCAGACCCCGCACTACGACGCGGCCGGCAACACCAAGGACCGCGCCACCACCGGTGTCGGCGCCGGCAGCCAGACCTTCAGCTACGACGAGGAGGGCCGCACCAAGTCCGTCTCCACCACCGTGGGCACGGGCACCGCGCAACAGACCAGCTACCTCTACGACGCCAACGGCAACCTGCTGATCCAGCGCGGGCCGGGCAGCACCCTGCTCTACCTGTTCAACGGGGCCGAGCTGCTCACCCTGACCGGAACCGCCGTCACCGGCCAGCGGTACTACACCAACCCTGACGGCACGGTCATCTGCCGGTCCAGCAACGGCACGGTGAACTACCTTCCGGCGACCAGGCAGCGGACCGCGCAGCTCCAGGTCGATGCCAAGACCCTGACCGTCACCCGGCGCGCCTTCGACCCCTACGGCAACCCCCGTGGGACCGTCCCCGGCACCTGGGCGGACAACAGCGGCTACCTCGGTCAGCCGACCGACCCGACCACCGGGCTCGACCTGCTCGGCGCCCGCCACTACGACCCGGCCCTGGGCCGGTTCCTGACCGCCGACCCGCTGCTGGAGACCGACGATCCCAACCAGATCGGCGGCTACACCTACGCCGGCGACAACCCCAGCACCGGTAGCGACCCCACCGGCCTGTCCTGGTACAACGACTGGGACGACTTCACGGACGCCGTGCACAGCGGTGCCAACGAGGTCGGCACTTTCATCGGCGGCGTCGGCGACTCGGTGATCGGAGTCCCCTACGCGTGGGGGGTCAACACCGCCTCTGACTGCTGGAACGGCTTCGCCGACTTCTGGAACAGCAACCTGGACGACCCGCTGGGCGTCCTGCAGATGGCGCACCTCGGCCACACCGGCCACGTCGACGAGCACCCGCTCGCCGACCTGTTCAACATGGACACCAACTCGACCGCCTACCAGGCGGGTGAGTGGACCGGCACCGTGGTGGGCCTGGTCGCCGACGGCGTCACCGTGTTCAAGGCGGCCAGCGCCGGCATCAAGGCGATCCGCGGGATCAAGGCGATCGACGAGGCCGGCGGCATCATCAACTGGGTCAAGCGCCTGGTCACCGACGACAAGCCGCACCCGACGACGCCCAAGGTCGAGCCGCCCGCACCGCCCACGGTCAAGCCCACCGATCCCGGCGCCGGCACCGGCAAGCCCGGGGCCGGAAGCGGTGCCAAGCCTGGCGGCGACGGTCCCCAGCCCGGCACCGGCGGTGCCTACGGCGATCCCTCGCCCGGCCACCCTCGGGTCACCGGCGACGGTGTCGAGTCGACCCTGGACGGCGCCAACCCCGGCGGGCACACCGACAACTGCGCCGCCTGCGCGGCTGCCGGCGACAACCGGATGGCCGGCGGCACCCTGGTGGCCTGGAACAGCGGGATCACCTACACCACCGACGTGGAAAACTACTTCGGGCGAGTGTTCTACTACACCGAGGGGGTCAAGGACATCCGGCAGCAGATGACCGCGCTGGGCTACGGTGCCCGCGGCGTCATCTTCGCCGAGAACGACGCCTCGGAGATCGGCCACTTCTTCAACGTCGTCAACGACGGCGGCCGGATCAAGTTCCTGGACTACCAGTCCGAGTCCTACGCGAACCTCGGCACCTGGGACCGCTTCTACCTGATGGTGACCCATGGAGACTACTGACATGGATCAGCAACAGGCTCAGTCACTCGCCGAGGCGTTCTGCCGCGAGCAGGTACCCAAATGGGAGGTGTACGGCTGCCGGCTCACGCCGGCCAAGGGCGTGGCGCTGGAGGGCTGCTACCTCTTCGCCATCACGGTCGCGCCCGACCCCGACCCGCGCAAGCCCAGGATCGGGCTGGGCGGCAACTACCCGGTGGTCGTCGACCGGGAGACCGGAGCCTGCCGCTTCGTGGCGGGCATGACCGAGTACCAGTCGCTGCGGACCAAGCGCCGCCGCTGACCTGAGACGAGCAGAGGGGCCCGGCACACGCAGAGTGTGCCGGGCCCTTCGTCGTCCGTGCGCGGCGGTGCCGAGGCACCGTCAGGCGGCCAGCGCCAGCGCCAGCTCCGGGCGCGGCGCGGCAGCCGGCACCGTCCGTCCGCGCAGCGCGATCGCCGAGCACAGGGCGGCGAGCGGGAGTTCGGCGCAGACGGCCATCGCCACGGCCACCAGCAGCGAGGAGCCGGCGGTGGAGACGTCGCACCAGGCGTCGCCGACCAGCAGCAGGGCGGCCAGGGCGGCGAGCGGGCGGCGCGCGGCGTGGCCGCGGCGCAGCAGCAGGGCCGAGCCGAGCAGGCAGGCGGCCTCGGCGAGGTCGAGGGCGATCCAGCCGAGCGAGCCGGGGACCAGGGCCAGCACCACGACCCAGGGCAGCAGCGCGAAGCCGGCGCCGGCCAGGACCAGCGGGAGACGGGAGGAGATCGGCATCGTGCTCACACCACCCGGGACGGCCGCAGCCGCTCGACGTTGCCGTCGGCCCGGCGGGCCAGCACGGCCAGGGCCGGTCCGGACACCCGGGCCAGCCAGAAGCCGCCGGGCACCAGCACGGTCTCGGCCGGCTGCCAGCCGGGCCGCAGCCGGCCGGTGGCGAACGCGACCGAGGGCACCGAACCGTCCGCGTCCACCCGGCCCCAGGCGAAGCCGCCGCAGCTCCCGCGCCGGGCCCCGCGCAGGACGCCGACGCCCAGCGTGGTGGCGACCAGCACGTCGATCAACTCGCCGTCCTGGTAGACCTCGAGCGCCGGGCGCCCGCCGGTGCCGCCGGCCACCCGCACCGACCAGTGGCCCAGGACCGGCCGGCCCACCACCGGCTGACCCTCGATCAGCACGTCCATCCTGTCTCCCCCTTCGGTCCCGCACCCGCTCTCCGACGTACACCACCCTCCCGTTCGGGGCCCGGTGACGTCTCTGGCGTGAGGTGCCGTCTTGGGGGTGGTGCTGGGTACACCCCCACCCGGGCCCCAGCGCCACTGACCGCCTGTGGGCCTCCCCCTAAGCTGTCCGACGTGATCAAGACCAGCCGACTGCGCGAGCGGCTCCGTCGTGGGGCCGCGCACCCGGTCCTGGCCTGGGTGACCGGCGACGAGGAGCAGCACCAGGGGCGGCCCGGCGTCCTGCAGGAACTCCTCCTGGTGGGCGCGGGCGTGCCGTTCCTGATACCGCTCTACGCCCTCACCACCAACGCCAGCAAGCTCGCCGTCCCGAGCCTCGTCCCGTTGCTGGTCTTCCTGACCGTCCTGACCGCGCTGCAGCGGGCCCGTTTCCGAGTGCTCGGCGGCCTGGGCATCCCCGAGCGGCAGCCGGACTCGCCGCCCGGTACGCCGGCGCCGCTGCGCCTGCTGGCGGCGGTGCGCTCGGAGGCGACCTGGCGTCAGATCGGCTACCACCTGGTGGTCGGCCCGACCTTGGCGCTGGGCGGGGTGCTGGCGCTGGTCGGCTGCGGGGCGGGCGCGGTGATGGCCACCGTCTTCGGCTGGGGCTGGCTGCTGCCGCCCGGCAGCGTGGCGCATCCGACGGGGCACCGGTACCTGGCCACCGGGCTGGTCACGGCGGGCGGGATCGCGTTGCTGCTGGCCGGGCCCTGGCTGGCGGTGCGGGTGGCCCGAACGGACCGGCGGGCGGCCCGCGCGCTGCTCGGGCCGAGCCGGGCCCGCGAGCTGGAACGCCGGGTCGAGGACCTCGCGGAGAGCCGGGCCGGGGTGGTGGACGCGGCCGACGCCGAGCGGCGCCGAATAGAGCGCGACCTGCACGACGGCGCCCAGCAGCGGCTGGTCTCGCTGGCGATGAACCTGGGGCTGGCCCGCAAGACGCTGAAGAACGTACCGCCGGAGGCGATGCAGGTGATCATCGACGCGCACGAGGAGGCCCAGGCGGCCATCGCCGAGCTGCGCGACCTGGTCCGCGGCCTGCACCCGGTGGTGCTGGAGGACCGCGGCCTGGACGCGGCGCTGTCCGGGATCGCGGCCCGGGCACCGCTGCCGGTGCGGCTGCGGGTCGACCTGCCGCAGCGGCTGTCGCCGACCGTCGAGGCGGTGGCGTACTTCGTGGTCTCCGAGGCGTTGGCCAACGTGGCCAAGCACGCCCGCGCCTCCCGGGTCGACCTGACGGTCCAGCAGCTGGCGGGCCGGCTGCGAATAGAGATCACCGACGACGGGATCGGCGGCGCCGACCCCACCCGGGGCACCGGCCTGGTGGGGCTGCGCAAGCGCGCCGCCTCGGTGGACGGCACCTTGACCATCGACAGCCCCGTCGGGGGCCCGACCAACATCACTGTGGAGTTGCCGTGCGAGCTGTGATCGCCGAGGACTCGGTCCTGCTGCGGGTCGGACTGGTCAAGGTGCTGGAGGCGGTGGGCTACGAGGTGGCCGCCGCCGTCGGCGACGCCGACGCGCTGCTGGTCGCCGTCGAGGAGCACCGGCCGCAGGTCGTGGTGGTGGACGTGCGGATGCCGCCGGGCTTCACCGACGAGGGGGTGCGCGCCGCGCTGGTGATCCGCCGCCAGTGGCCCGAGGTCGCGGTGCTGCTGCTCTCCCAGTACGTGGAGGAGCGGTACGCGGCCGACCTGCTGGCCTCGAACACCAGCGGGGTCGGGTACCTGCTCAAGGAGCGGGTGGCCAATGTGGACGACTTCGTCGAGGCGCTGCAGCGGGTCGCGGCCGGCGGCACCGCGCTGGACCCGGAGGTGGTCGCCCAGCTGCTGGTGCGCCGGCACCGCGATCCGCTGGAGAAGCTCACGCCGCGCGAGCGGGACGTGCTCGGCCTGATGGCACAGGGGCACTCCAACAACGCCATCGCCGAGTCGCTGGTGGTCAGCGAGAGCGCCGTGGCCAAGCACATCAACAGCATCTTCACCAAGCTGGACCTGCCCACCGCCGACGCCACCCACCGCCGGGTGCTCGCCGTGCTGCGCTACCTGGGGGAGGGGTGACGATGACCCGGGCGACCCGCGAGCTGCGGATCTGGCGCGCGATCGCGGTGCTGACCGGCGCCCTGGTGATGGTGTACGGCGCCGGGCAGGCCTGGAACGCGCTCGCCGAACAGGCCGATGTACGTCCCTTCTCCTACTCGGAGCGGATCACAGCCGTCGAACTGGACCTGGGCAGCGCCTCCGCCCAGGTGGTGGGCGGCACCGACGGTGAGCTGACGGTGCGCCAGACCGAGCGCTGGGCGCTCAGCCGCCCGCAGATCACCCGGCGGGTGGTCGGCAGCACGCTGCGGATCACCGCCCGCTGCCCGAAGATCCCCTGGATCGGCGGGGCCGCCTGCGGGGCGGGGTTCCGGCTGGTGGTCCCGCCGGCCACGGCGGTCAGCCTGAAGGCGAGCTCGGGGGCGTTCAGCGCCGAGGGCCTCAGCGGGGATCTGAACCTGAGCACCGACTCCGGCTCGATCCGGCTGAAGAACCTCACCGGCCGGGTCGCGGCACGCCTGACCAGTGGCTCGCTGAGCGGCGAGGGTCTGGCCTCGCCGGAGCTCCAGGCCGAGGTCGACTCCGGCTCGGTGGACCTGGCCCTCACCGCGCCGCCGCGCGCGCTGACCATGGTGTCCACCTCCGGCTCGGTCCGGGCCGCGCTGCCGCCGGACACCCGTTACCGGTTGGTCAGCAGCTACGGCTCCGGCAGCGGACACGTGGCGCCGGCCCTGCAGGACCCCGGCTCGCCGCGCTCGATCACGGTCACCACGGACTCGGGCAGCGTGGACCTCGACTACACGAGCGGCTGACCCCGATCGCGGGTGGGGGACAATGGAGAGTCCCGTCCACTTCCGCAACCGGTGAGGATCCGCCGCGCATGACCACCACCCCCGCCCCTGCCGGCGAGTTCGCGCCCCTGTCGATCGGCCCGATGCAGGTCTGGCCGCCGGTGGTGCTCGCGCCGATGGCGGGGATCACCAACGCCCCGTTCCGCACCCTGTGCCGCGAGCAGTCCGGCGGCAAGGGGCTGTTCGTCTCCGAGATGATCACCACCCGGGCGCTGGTCGAGCGCAACGCCAAGACCATGCAGCTGATCCAGTTCGACCCGAGCGAGCAGCCGCGCTCGATCCAGCTGTACGGGGTGGACCCGGCCACCGTCGGCAAGGCGGCCCGGATGATCGCCGAGGAGGACCTCGCCGACCACATCGACCTCAACTTCGGCTGCCCGGTCCCCAAGGTGACCCGCAAGGGCGGCGGCTCGGCCCTGCCGTACAAGCGCAACCTGCTGCGCGAGCTGCTGCGCGAGGCGGTGGCGGGCGCCGGTGGGCTGCCGGTGACCATGAAGATGCGCAAGGGCATCGACGACGACCACCTCACCTTCCTGGACGCCGGGCGGATCGGCGCCGAGGAGGGGGTCAGCGCGATCGCGCTGCACGGGCGCACCGCCGCCCAGCACTACGGCGGCCAGGCCGACTGGTCGGCGATCGCCCGGCTGCGCGAGGCGGTTCCGGCGGACATCCCGGTGCTGGGCAACGGCGACATCTGGTCGGCCCCCGACGCGGTGCGGATGATGCGCGAGACCGGCTGCGACGGTGTGGTGGTCGGGCGCGGCTGCCTGGGCCGGCCGTGGCTCTTCAAGGACCTGGTCGCGGTCTTCGAGGGCGTCACCGACCCGGTCCGGCCGCGGTTCGCCGAGGTGGCGGCCACCATGTCGCGCCACGCCGAGCTGCTGGGCCGCTGGATGAACGACGAGCACCGCGGCGTGGTCGACTTCCGCAAGCACGTGGCCTGGTACACCAAGGGCTTCTCGGTCGGCTCGCAGCTGCGGGTCAAGCTGGCGATGGCGAGCTCGCTGGCCGAGCTCGGCGAGCTGCTGGCCGAGGTGGAGCAGGAGCAGCGCTGGCCGGCCGGCGCGGACGGCCCGCGCGGGCGCACCAGCGGCAACGGCCGGGTGGTCCTGCCGGAGGGCTGGTTGGACGATCCGTATGACTGCGCCGTACCGAGCGTTGAGGCCGAATCGGACAGCTCCGGCGGATGATCTGGACGATACGTAGAAATTGACCTGACGCAGCGTTGGGACGTTGCGGCCGAGCCCTCTTGGACGATCTGGCCAAGAGGGCTCCCTTTCGGCAGATCATCATCACGCACCGCGCATATTTCGGCGCGTTGAGCGACGGACTGACGAGTTCCGATACGTACGATGAGCGAGCCGCGTCCGTGACTCTGGCCACACGGGGTCGTGGGTGACGGCCCGTCAGGGGTGCCAAAATCGCCAAGGTGTCCAAATCGGTTCCCGAACGGGCGCCCGGGTGGATCCGGCCCCTTGGCTGCAGGAAATCAAGCCGGGGAAACATGGCGGCGCGCCCGCCACTACCCTCTGTCCGATCGATGTGATCTTCACGTATCGCTGCGTTCAATACTTGAACGATCGCTAGCGTCATCCGGACGATTTCAGCAACAGAGGTGAACGCCTTCACAAGCTTTTGATCTCGGGGGTCACGCCAGGCTCCGAGGATCGGACGGCCTATCGACGGCGCAAAACCGCCTTCGAAATGGGTATGTTCTCCGGCGTCAGGGCAACCCCGTGCGAGGAGACCGACCCGTGGCGGCGACGCAGAAGTTTGTTTACTCCTTCACCGAAGGAAACAAGGACCTCAAGGACCTTCTCGGCGGCAAGGGCGCGAACCTCGCCGAGATGACCAACCTGGGCCTCCCGGTTCCTCCGGGGTTCACCCTCACCACGGAGGCCTGCAAGGTCTTCCTGGAGACCGGCGCCGAGCCGGCCTCGCTGCACCAGGAGGTCAGCGAGCACCTGGACCGGCTCGAGCAGCAGATGGGCAAGAAGCTCGGCCAGAGCGACAACCCGCTGCTGGTGTCGGTGCGCTCCGGCGCCAAGTTCTCGATGCCCGGCATGATGGACACCGTCCTCAACATCGGCCTGTCCGACGCCTCGGTGCTCGGCCTGGTGGCCCAGTCCGGCAACGAGCGGTTCGCCTGGGACTCGTACCGCCGACTGGTCCAGATGTTCGGCAAGACCGTGCTGGGCGTGGACGGCGAGCTCTTCGAGGAGGCGCTCGACGAGGCCAAGCACGCCAAGGGCAGCACCAACGACCTGGACCTGGACGCTTCCGACCTCCAGGTACTGGTCGAGACCTTCAAGGGCATCGTGCTGCGCGAGACCGGGCGGGCCTTCCCGCAGGACCCGCGCGAGCAGATGGACCTGGCGATCCACGCCGTCTTCCACTCCTGGAACGGCGACCGGGCCCGGCTCTACCGCCGCCAGGAGCGCATCCCGAACGACCTCGGGACCGCGGTCAACGTCTGCTCCATGGTCTTCGGCAACCTCGGCGAGGACTCCGGCACCGGCGTCGCCTTCACCCGCGACCCCTCCACCGGCGCGGTCGGCGTCTACGGCGACTACCTCTCCAACGCCCAGGGCGAGGACGTGGTGGCGGGCATCCGCAACACCCTCCAGCTGGCCGACCTGGAGCAGCTGGACAAGAAGTCGTACGACGAGCTGATGGCGATCATGCACAAGCTCGAGCTGCACTACCGCGACCTGTGCGACATCGAGTTCACCATCGAGCGCGGCAAGCTGTGGATGCTGCAGACCCGGATCGGCAAGCGCACCGCCGCGGCCGCCTTCCGGATCGCCGTCCAGCTGGTCGACCAGGGCCTGATCGACCTGGACGAGGCGCTGCAGCGGGTGACCGGCGGCCAGCTCGCCCAGCTGATGTTCCCGCGGTTCGCCCCCGAGGCCACCTCCAAGCAGGTCGCCTGGGGCCTGGCCGCCTCGCCCGGCGCCGCGATCGGCAAGGTGGTCTTCGACTCCTACACCGCCGTCAAGTGGTCCCGCTCCGGCGAGAAGGTCATCCTGGTCCGCCGCGAGACCAACCCGGACGACCTGGACGGCATGATCGCCGCCGAGGGCATCCTCACCTCGCGCGGCGGCAAGACCTCGCACGCCGCCGTGGTGGCCCGCGGCATGGGCAAGACCTGTGTCTGCGGCGCCGAGGAGCTCGAGGTCGACACCAAGCGCCGCAAGATGACCACCGCCGACGGCCTGGTCATCGAGGAGGGCGACGTGGTCTCGATCGACGGCGCCTCCGGCAAGGTCTACCTCGGCGAGGTCCCGGTGCTCCCGTCCCCGGTGGTGGAGTACTTCGAGGGCACCCTGCACGCCGGCGCCGACGTCCAGGGCGGACTGGTGCAGGCCGTGCACCGCCTGATGTCGCACGCCGACGGCAAGCGCCGCCTCGCGGTGCGGGCCAACGCCGACAACGCGGACGACGCGAACCGCGCCCGCCGCTACGGCGCCCAGGGCATCGGCCTGTGCCGCACCGAGCACATGTTCCTCGGTGAGGAGCGCCGCAAGGAGGTCGAGCACCTGATCCTGGCGGACAACGACAAGGACCGCGAGCAGGCGCTGTCCACCCTGCTGCCGCTGCAGAAGGCCGACTTCGTCGAGCTCTTCCAGTCGATGGACGGCCTGCCGGTGACGGTCCGACTGCTGGACCCGCCGCTGCACGAGTTCCTGCCCGACATCACCGAGCTGTCGGTGCGGGTCGCGCTCGCCGAGGCCCGCAAGGACCCGAACGAGAACGACCTGCGGCTGCTCCAGGCGGTGCACAAGCTGCACGAGCAGAACCCGATGCTGGGTCTGCGCGGCGTCCGCCTCGGCCTGGTCATCCCCGGCCTGTTCGGCATGCAGGTGCGGGCGATCGCGGAGGCCGCCGCCGAGCGCCGGCTGGCCGGCGGGGACCCGCGCCCCGAGGTGATGATCCCGCTGGTCGGCACCGTGCAGGAGCTCGAGTTCGTCCGCGAGGAGTGCGAGCGGGTGCTCGCCGAGGTCGCCGTTTCGACCGGCGTCCAGCTGGACATCAAGCTCGGTACCATGATCGAACTTCCGCGGGCGGCCGTCACGGCCGGTCAGATCGCCGAGGCGGCCGAGTTCTTCTCCTTCGGCACCAACGACCTCACCCAGACCGTGTGGGGCTTCTCCCGCGACGACGTGGAGGCCTCGTTCTTCACGGCGTACCTGGAGAAGGGCATCTTCGGGGTCTCCCCGTTCGAGACGATCGACCGGGACGGCGTCGGCGCGCTGGTCAAGCACGCCGTCAAGGAGGGCCGCAAGACCCGCCCCGACCTGAAGCTCGGCGTCTGCGGCGAGCACGGCGGTGACCCGGACTCGGTGCACTTCTTCCACGAGGCCGGCCTGGACTACGTCTCCTGCTCGCCGTTCCGGATCCCGGTGGCGCGACTGGAGGCCGGTCGGGCCGCCATCGAGACTGCGGGCAGCGATTCTCGCTGACCGCTTCCCCCTCCAACGGGGAGGGGCGTCCGGCGGTGCTCGGCGCAGGAGAACCGCCGGTCGTACGTAGCCGGGGCGGGAACGGACAATGGCGTCCGGTCCCGCCCCGGCTGCACGCTTGGGGGTCGCCGACCAGGAACGGACTGCTCCGTTTGAGTGAGGGGCAGTACCCCGCTGATCATCGGACAGCGCACCACCGGCAAGCTGGAAGCCATGACCACTCGCCTTCGCCTGATCGCCGTCGCCGCCGTGCTGCTCTGCGCCGTCGCCGCGGCCGGCGTGTACGCGATGGGGCGGCACAAGCCCGCCACCACCGCCGCCGCCCACGCGCCCGCCTCCGGAGCCGGGGTCTGCCAGAGCAAACTGCCCAGCCAGGCCAGGGACACCATCGCGCTGATCGCCAAGGGCGGACCGTACCCCTACCGCACCGACGGCGTGGTCTTCGAGAACCGCGAGGGGCGGCTGCCAAAGCACACCAGCGGCTACTACCACGAGTACACGGTGGTCACCCCGGGCAGCGGCGACCGCGGGACCCGACGGGTCGTCACCGGCACGGTGGGCGAGGAGTACTGGACCGGCGACCACTACGCCACCTTCCAGCGGATCGACCTCGCCTGCTGACCGCCTCAGACGCGTTGGCGGGTCCAGCTGATCCGGTGCCAGGGGCCGTGCGGGCCGCTGGTCAGCAGGGTCCGCAGCTCCCGGACGATCGCCGCCGGGTCGGTGCGGAACTGGTGCGGGGTGGCCCGCACCACCGGCAGCCGGGCGGCCTGCAGCCGGTTGCCCCGGGTCAGGGTGCGCTCGTAGTCGGCCGGCCGCAGGTGCCAGGCCCGCGAGTCCAGCTCCAGTGCCACGCAGGCCTGCGGCCAGAACGCGTCCGGGATCGCCAGGAAGCGTCCGTCCAGCAGCAGCACCGGATTCCACAGCGGCTCCGGCAGCCCGCTGCGGCGCAGCACCTCGCGGGCCTCACTCTCCGCGATCGAGTAGACGCCGCAGGTCAACTCGTCGGCGACGCGTTGCACGTGCGCCAGCGAGGCGGTGGTCGAGGAGCCGCCGAGCAGCCGGGCCAGCAGGTCGGCCCGTTCGCAGTGCCGCCCCTGCACCGCCTCGGTGCAGAGCGCGCGGAACTGGCGGCTGCTCGTCAGGTACGGCGCCACATCGGCCAGCGCC